>CAYLIM010000031.1:0-31885 GCA_964383805.1 uncultured Acetatifactor sp. | reverse complement strand
CAAGCGGGGTACTCGTTTCTTTTTTTATGTTCATGATGTCATATAAATACAATTTCTTATCTTCTGCATGTCTTATAACAAGCTCCACATGAAACACATTATAGCGCAAAACCTCTCCATCGTCATCAAAAATCGGAAGGGCAAATCGTGAATCATACCGATACCATCCAAATCTGGCATTTTTATCATGTTTTTTCGCCAGATTCTCCCGAAATCGTTTGTTTTCCGCAATCTCAATCATTTCAGGAATCCCTTGTGCGGCATTTGCTTTTGCCTTTGCAAGAGCACCTTTCAATTTTGCCGTATAATTGGAACCTGTGTATTCATTAGGAAGATCATTGCCTATGTATATGATTTCTTTACTTTCAGCAATTTCTACAAATTCTCCAACATATTGTTTTAAATACTGCTCAACCTCATCCCAGTCAATGTTCTGTCTGCCTTTAAAACGTATATCATTTATTACTACGATCTGATTCCCATTCACATCTTTAATAACACTTATGTTTCTTTCCATAATCCCCCTTTATCCGCTCTCCTTCTGCATCTTTTCAGAATCTTTTTTACTCACCGCACTGGACAGCCGAAGGTGGTGACGCAGCAGGTGGGAACGCGTCCCAGCTGCTGTGCCAGCGCCTACACATGCTGCCTTGCCCTGTCCATATAGTGATATTGTCTTTCTGTCTCCTGGCACATTCTTTTGACTTAATCCTTTCTCACCTTGTATCACATGAGCAACAGTTAATAACAAATTTTACGAAATGTTTTCCGTCAATGCGTTCCCGATAGCACTTTTTCGCGGAATTATGCAGGAAAACCTTCATTTTCGTCATTTAGTTGACCAATTCGGTCATTTTTATTGACTGTTTTAGTCACTCTACTTCATGCACTACACAAACTTTTTAGCAAGTCCTGTCAGCAGTTTCACCACCTGTTCCATGGACTGTACACAGGCATATTCAAACTTTCCGTGACAGTTTTCGCCGCCGGTACAGATATTGGGGCAGGGAAGTCCCATAAAGGACAGCCTGGCTCCATCGGTTCCGCCCCGGATCGGAGTGATAATGGGCTTGATCTCCTGCTCCTCCATGGTCTCCACCACCTTGTCGATCAAATCCATATGCTCCTCCATGACCTCACGCATATTGTAATAGGAGTCCTTCATATCCACTGTGACAGTGCCCTCGCCATACTTCGCATTCAGAAAGTCAGCTACATCCATAAACTTTTTCTTTTTATCCTCGAACAAAGCCCTGTCATGATCCCGGATAATATAGTCCGCCCTCACAGTCTCCACATTACCCTGGATGCTGTCCAGATGATAAAAGCCCTCATACCCTTCCGTGTACATGGGATTTTCAAAGACGGGCAGCATACTCTGGAACTCCTGGGCGATCAGGATGGCATTCTTCATCTTTCCCTTGGCGGAACCGGGATGCACGCTGCAGCCCTGTATATGGAGCTTTGCCCCCGCGGCATTGAAGTTCTCATACTCCAGCTCCCCCAGTGCTCCGCCGTCCACGGTATAGGCGGCGTCTGCGCCAAACAGCGCCACATCGAAAAAGTCCGGTCCTGCGCCTATCTCCTCATCCGGGGTAAAACCGATTCGCAACTTTCCGTGAGGTTTCTCCGGATGGGTCAGAAAGTATTCCGCCATGGTCATGATCTCCGCCACACCGGCCTTGTCGTCCGCCCCCAGCAGCGTGGTGCCGTCGGTGACAATGATATCCTTTCCCTGATACTTTCGTATCTCCGGGAAGTCCGCCGTCCGCAGTACAACTCCCAGCTCCCGGTTCAGCACAATATCCCCTCCGTCATAATTTTTGACAATTCTGGGCTTGACACCGGTTCCGCTCATGGCAGGGGAAGTGTCCATATGGGCAATAAACCCTACCACAGGCCTGTCCTCACAGCCCTGAGAGGCAGGCACTGTAGCATACACATAGCAGTGTTCCGTGTCGTAGGTGATCTCCGCGGCTCCCATAGTCTCCAACTCCTGTACCAGCAGTCTGGCCAAATCATGCTGTTTCATTGTGCTGGGATGAGTAGTGCTCTCCTCATCCGAACAAGTGTCTATCTGCACATAGCGCAGAAAGCGATCAATCACATTTTCCATGATGCAACTCCCTTTCTATTAGAATTAGTCCGGCATTTCACAGGGCGCTGCCCTATGTCAGGCAGCGCCCTGTCCCTTTAAATTCTCAGTTCCATACTGAAATTATCTGTTGTCCTCTCCCGTCACCAGATTTACCTGCACGGGATTCTTATCGCTGGCCACCTTGCCCGCCAGGAACCCGGACAGCACGGCAGTGAGGTCCACACCGGTGGAATCCTTCAGTCCGTCCGTCACCTGGTTCACGGTGTTGATGATATCTCTGGTCAGCTTGGCGTTGTTGCCGTCGCCGTACATGGTGATCTTCTCCACCTTCTCCAGAGGAGCGGCAGCGTTCTTCACCACCTCGGGCAGAGCCTTGAAGTACATCTCCAGCACAGCCGCCTCACCCATCTTGGCCATGGCTTCCGCCTTTTTCTCAATACCTTCTGCCTCTGCCACTGACTTGGCTCGGATGGCTTCCGCCTCCGCAAGACCCTTGGTACGGATACCCTCGGCCTCCTGCTCCATCTTGTACTTCTGGGCTTCAGCTTGGGCCTTCATAGCTTCAGCTTCCTTCTCGGTCTCAAACTTGCGTGCCTCAGCTTCCCTCTGACGCTCGTACAGCTGAGCGTCCGCCTGTTGCTGCTTGGCGAACTTATCCGCCTCCGCTTTCTTCTTAACCTGTGCCTCCAGCATATGCTCGGTTACTTCTACTTCCTTCTGCTTCAGCAGAATCTCCTTCTCCTGCTTGGCAATGTTGGCGTTGGCCGTGGTGATCTCCACCGTCTTACGCTGTTCCTCCTCCTGAATCTTGTAAGCCGCGTCAGCCTCGGCCTTCTTGATATCGGACTCTCTCTTCAGCTCGGCCTTCTTGATGGCCAACTCGTTCTGCTTAATGGCGATCTCGGACTCCGCGTTCACCTCCGCCTCGTTGGCCTCCCTCTTGGCGTTGGCCTGGGCCTTGGCGATCTCTTTTTCACTCTCCGCTCTGGAAATGGCGGCGTTCTTCTGTATCTTTACGATATTGTCCACACCCAGGTTCTCAATGACACTGTTGTTATCCACAAAGTTCTGCACATTGAAACTGATAATGTCCAGACCCATGGCCGCCAGGTCGGGCTCTGCGTTCTCCTTTACCAGAAGAGCGAATTTCTGACGGTCGCTGACCATCTCCTCCAACGCCATCTTGCCCACGATCTCACGGACATTGCCCTCCAGCACCTCTCTGGCCACGCCGCCTATATAGTCCGGTTTCTTGTTCAGAAAATTCTGAGCGGCCAGCTTAAGTCTCTCCTCATTGTCGCTGATCTTCACGTTGACCGTAGCGTCTACCCGGATATTGATATAGTCCGCTGTGGGAACTGCCGTGGAGGTCTTGACGTCAATGGGAATCAGCTGCAGATTGAGTTCATCCTTCCTCTCCAGAAAAGGAATCTTGACACCCGCCTTTCCGATCAGCACCTTGGGCTTTTTGCGCATACCGGAAATAATCAGCGCGGTATCCGGCGAAGCCTTCACATAACCGGTCAAAAAAATGATCACGATAATTAATGCAATTACTACGATGAGAACAAAAATACTAACGTTAACACTTACTGGCATATTGTCTCTCCTTTCGTCTCCTTACCCACAGCCCCATGCCGTAGGTATTCTCTTTATGTTATGCATCTATCATAGCACAATAGGACTGCTTTGCGCCAGATAAATATTGCGCACGATAAAATATATACTCTATTCGCCTGCGCACGTTAGGCGTAGGCTACTCTCTGACCTGGCCGCTGCCGGTAATCCGATATTTGTAGCTGGTCAGTTCCCGCAGGCCCATGGGCCCTCTGGCGTGAAGTTTCTGGGTGCTGATACCGATCTCCGCTCCAAAGCCAAATTCAAAACCGTCCGTAAATCTGGTGGAGGCGTTCACATAGACACAGGCGGCGTCCACCCCGTTCAAAAACCGCTCCGCCGCCACAGGATCGGCGGTGATAATGCTCTCGGAATGATGAGTGCTGTAGCGGTTGATGTGCTCGATAGCCTCCTCCAGAGAATCCACTGTCTTCATGGAGATAATATAGTCCAGATACTCTCTGCCATAGTCCTCCTCTGTGGCGCAGGCCACGTCCGGTATGACGCTGCGGACCCGCTCATCTCCGCGGATCTCCACCTTTTTTTCCTCCAGAGCCTCTTTCAGCCTCGGCAGCAGAGCCTCCCGCACAGCCTCATGTATCACCAGGGATTCACAGGCATTACAAACCCCGATACGCTGGGTTTTGGCATTTATTATGATGGGAACCGCCATATCCAGGTCCGCATCCCTGTCCACATAGATATGACAGTTGCCCGTACCTGTCTCAATCACCGGAATGGTGCTGTTTTCCACCACCGTGCGGATCAGTCCTGCGCCGCCTCTGGGAATCAGCACGTCCACATATTCCTTTAAGCGCATAAACTCCATGGTGACGGCCCGGTCCGTATCCGTGATCAGCTGTATGGCGTCGCCATCGATACCGCAATCCGCAAGCGCCTGCCGCAGCACCTCCGCAATCGCCTGATTGGAGGTCAGGGCATCACTTCCACCCTTGAGAATCACGGCGTTTCCCGCCTTAAAGCACAGAGCAAAAGCGTCCGCAGTCACATTGGGTCTGGACTCGTAGATAATACCGATCACCCCCAGAGGAACTCTGCATTTCTCAATATGCAGTCCCACAGGCCGGTCAAAGCTCTCCAGACATTCCCCCACCGGGTCCGGCAGCGCCGCCACCTGCTCCAGTCCCTGGGCCATGGCGTCAATCCTGCCACTGTCCAGTTTGAGCCGATCCAGCAGTCCCGGATGCATTCCATTGTCCCGTCCCCGCTGCAGATCCTGAGCGTTGGCCGCCAGTATCTCGGATCCGTGATCCCGCAACGCCTGGGCCGCATGTTTCAGCGCCCTGTTTTTCTCTTCTGTTGTCAAACCCTGCAGCTGGTATTTTACAGCTGCGGCCCTCTTTCCCATCTCCACTATAGCCATAGTTTCCTCTTTTCCGCATATCGCAGACTTTATCTGTGATATTGCCCAAATAGAAAATTGATTAATCTCACACCAATATAACCTGATAGGGCCTGCAGTCCGTCTCCTCCGCCGGCACTCTCTCCACCAGCTGACAGCTGTGACCGATGGCGATGGAATAGGTCTGGAACCGGGGATGTGCCGACAGATACCGGTCATAATAGCCTCCCCCATAGCCCAGCCGATTCCCGTAAGGATCATAGGCCACTCCAGGCATCAGCATCAGCGCCGCCTCCGCCACAGCCTCTTCCCCAACGTAAATCTCGCCGCTCTCCGGCGGTTCCGGTATCCCGTGAAACCCCGGCCGCAGCTCCTCAAGGCTGCCGATCCGAAAAAAATCCATCCTGTGCCCTGCCAGCACCCGGGGCACATACACCGCTTTGCCCAGGCGTAGCGCCTCCCGAATCAGTTCCTCTGTATCCAGTTCGCTGCCATAGCTCACATAACACAGCAGGCTTTCAGACCGGTAAAACCACTGGTGGCCCAGCAGACGCTCCGTCATCAGGCAGGACGCCCGCCGCTGCTGCTCTTCTGTCAAAGCATCCCTCACGGCCAGTATCTCCCTGCGAATACGCCTTTTTTCCGCTCTGATCTCATCGCCGGGCGTTGTCTCCCTATTCATGACGGGACTTTCCCCCGTACTTTTCTCCCAGATTTTCCAACGTGCCGTCCTCTTTTTGAATGGTGATGCTGTCCAGCTGGCCCCGGAGATTGGCCCGCACATTGGCTACATACTCCTGACGCAGCGCCTCCTGCTCAGCCTTCTCCTCCTGCGTCAGACCCTCCGCCTGAGATTTGTGATAGAGCGCATTGATTCTGGCAATCTTCTGCTCCAAAGTCTTTTCGTCCATAATGCTCCCGCCTCTCCGTTTACTGCCTGTGCAGCTGACTGACAAATTGCGGCAGGTCAAACGCCTCGTCCCTGTGGGCCACAAAAAGCGTTCCCTCCTCTCCACCGCTTAAAATCCTGTGCAGAATTCCGATGTCCACGCTGTTGGCAATCACCATGTCCACACCTGAGCTGGTGGCAATCCGCGCCGCCTGCAGCTTAGTGTTCATGCCGCCGGTTCCCACGTTGCTGCCCGTGCTCTCCTTGCCCATGGCAAACAATTCCTCCGTCAGCTCGTCCACCTGGGGGATGAAAGCCGCCTCCGGGTTGCGCCGGGGATCATCCGTGTACAACCCGTCTATGTCGGAGAGCAAAATCAGCAGATCCGCCTCCACCAGCGCCGCCACAATGGCGGACAGGGTATCGTTGTCCCCGATCTCGATCTCGTAGGTCGCCACCGTGTCATTCTCGTTGACAATAGGAATGACACCCATCTGCAGCAGCTGGGTAAAGGTATTGTGGGCGTTAAAACGGTTCAGATCGTCCACAATGGTATTTTTCGTCATCAATATCTGCGCCGCCACCTGATTGTACTCGGCAAAAATCTTCTGGTAGGTCATCATCAGCCGGGCCTGTCCCACAGCAGCGCAGGCCTGCTTGACCGCCATCTTTTGTACCTCGTCCTCCCCAGTGATCTGCCGTATGCCCACCGCCTTTTTGCCGGCAGGGATGGCTCCCGAGGTCACCAGAATCACATCTTTGCCCTGATTGCGTATATCACACAACTCCCGCACCAGCTTCTCCAGCCGGATATAATCCAGATCCCCGGTCTGCGCATGCTGCAGGGAGGAGGAGCCAATCTTCACCACGATACGCTGTTTATCCCTGATTGTTTCTCTTACAGTTGTCATCTTGCTGTTTCCTCACATTTTCTCACATTCTGCTATGATACCGGCCATTGCGCAACTCCTTTTCATTGCCCAGTCCCGGCACTTGCCTGGAACGTTCTGTAATTCCTTATGTCAATATGTCTGATTCTAACATCAATTGTCCCCGCCGTCAATGTTGGTATGACATCCTCCGGATATTTTATAACAGGATATCTAATAGAGTCCTCACAGCGGCTTATAGACAGCGGCAATGGCCTCCGCCACCTTGATCCCATCCATGGCGGCGGAGGTGATTCCACCTGCGTAGCCCGCCCCCTCGCCGCAGGGATAAATCCCGGCAATCTGGGCCTGCAGTGTGCTTTCATCCCGCAGAATCCGCACTGGAGACGAGGTGCGGCTCTCCACCCCCGACAATATGGCGTCCGGCCGATCAAAGCCGGGAATCTGTCTGCCAAACTGTTCCATTCCTTCCACAAAAGCCCGGCTGCAGCCTGAGGGCAGCAAACCGCTCAGATCGCTCTCCCGCCATTTTCCCTTAATACAGGGCTGCAGAGGTTCCCCCTGTGTGCCTTCCCCGACAGGCGGCTCCTCCCGCTCAAGCTCCTCCTGGCTGCAGCCCTGCTCCACACAGGCGCGGTACAGTCCGTAGCGCTGCACGGGCACGGCTCCGCCGCCCAGCTCATAGGCCCTCTCCTCCAGCCTTCGCTGGAAAGCCACCCCCGCCAGAGGATGATTGCTGCCGTAATCCTCCGGGGATACGGACACAATGATTGCGCTGTTGGCATTGCTGCCGTCTCTGCCGCTGTAGCTCATGCCGTTTACCGCCAGACGTCCCGGCTCCGAGGAGGCATTGACCACATAGCCGCCGGGACACATGCAGAAAGAGTACACGCCCCGTCCGTTGGATGCCTTGGCCGTCACCTTGTAGGGAGCGGCTCCCAACTGCCCTAGCTCACTCATACCGTACTGGGCCTGGTTGATCATGCTCTGGGGATGCTCCACGCGCATGCCCACGGCAAAGGGCTTGGCCTCCATGGCAAGTCCCGTCTCATATAGCATTTCAAAAGTATCTCGCGCGCTGTGTCCGACGGCGAGCACCAGCTGCCCACAGGGAATCCGGTGTCCGCCGCCGACCCGCACTGCCGCTATACTCCTGCCGTCCGGTGTCAGCTCCAGGCCCTCCAGGGCAGTTTCAAACAACACCTGGCCCCCATGGGCCAGTATGTCCTGACGTATGTTTTTCACCACCTGGGACAGCACATCCGTCCCCATATGGGGCTTTGCGTCATACAGTATCCGCTCCGGCGCTCCATGGGACACGAAAGTCCGCAGCACCTCCCTGTTTCGGCCGTACTTGTCCTTGACCAGTGTATTCAGTTTTCCGTCGGAAAAGGTGCCTGCGCCCCCCTCGCCGAACTGCACGTTGGACTGGGGCAGCAGAGGCCCGCCGTCCCAAAAATGCTGCACATCCTCTCTGCGCCGATCCACATCCCGTCCCCGCTCCAGCACAATGGGCCGATAGCCGTGCAGAGCCAGATAGTAGGCGCAGAAAAGCCCTGCCGGTCCCATGCCCACGATCACCGGAGGTTGTTCAAGAGCCTCGCTGCCGTGCCGGGGAAATCGATACTCCCGCTCTGTGACAGGGCTGACCCGGGAAGGCCCCAGTCTCCTGCAGATACCGGCCTCCAACGCAGGGTTTTTCAGTGTGATATCTACCGTGTAACTGCACCATATCTCCGGCTTTTTTCTGGCGTCAATGGAGCAGCGGCGAATCTCCAGCCGCGCGATATCTCCCGTGTTCAGTTTCAGCTCTCTGGCCGCCTTCTGCAGAATCTCCCGCTCTCCCTGGCCGGGCCTGACCTTTATCTGATTGACTCTCAACATTTTTCCTTACGCTCTCTGTCTTTTTTATTCCCGTTGCACGCCGCCTCACCCGCAATATGTCCGCTGGCCCATGCCCACTGCAGATTGTAACCGCCGCAGCGCCCGTCCACATGGAGCAATTCTCCGGCCAGATACAGTCCCGGACTGCGCAGGGACTGCAGTTGGCAGTCCACCTCCCCCATACTGACGCCGCCCCGGCACACCTGGGCGCTGTCAAAGGGATGACTGCCGACGATCGTGAAAGGAAGACGCCGGCACAGAGAAAACACCTGCCGCAGCCCGTCTTCTCCCACCTTTGCCGCCTCCTGCTCCGGGGACAGCCCCGCCAGCCGGATACAGACTCCCATGATCTTTTTGTGCAGCATGCCGGTGAAAAAAGTCTCCACACTCTCCCTGCCCACCAGCTTTAGCCGCAGACGGCACAGCTCCTCATAGGCATCCGCCTCATACTGGGGGAAAAAATCCAGCTCCGCCCGCAGCTTTTCTCCCTGCGCCAACAGCTGGTTGGCGCTGCCGCTGAGCTGAAACACCGGAATACCGGATATGCCGAACTCCGTGAGCTGGATCTCTCCCGTCTCCTCCAGCTCCGCATGCGGCTCTTTTTCCCGGTATATCCGCACTGTACCCTCCACCCGTACCCCCGCCAGGGCCTTGCAGTATTTTTCTCCGCAGTGCAGCTGCACCAGCGATGGCACAGGGGGAACGATCCGGTGGCCCAGAGCCTTGGCCAGCCCGTAGCCGCTGCCGTCCGAGCCGGTCTTGGGAGCCGCCTGTCCGCCGCAGGCCAGAATCACCCGCTGCGCCCACAGCTCACGGCCGTCGCCGAGCTGGATTACATATCCCGGGGGACAGGATTCTTGCCCCGGCGTCCGGGAATCCTCCCGCCGGGCAGTCACTTTTTGTACCATGGCCTGGGTCAGGACCGTCACTCCCTCCCGCTTAAGCCCGTACCGCAGCACGTCCAGCACCACCGCCGCCTGTTCGCTGACAGGATAGAGATAGCCGCGCCTCTCCCGGACCATAAGTCCCAGAGACGCAAAAAAGGCGATGGTCTCCTCCGTTCCAAACCGCTCAAGCACGGAGGCTGCCACAGCCATATTGTCGCTATAGTAATCCGACGCTTTCAGGTCACGATTGCCCAGATTACATTTTCCGTTGCCGGTCATAAGAATCTTTTTTCCCGGTCTGTCACCCCGCTCCAGCAGCGCTACCCTGGCCCCAGACCGGGCTGCCGCTATGGCCGCCGTCATGCCTGCGGCGCCGCCGCCTACCACCGCTATCTCATATCTGTCAGCTGGTATAATTTTCCAAGAAGTCATAGAGACTCTCCTCATCCGTAACATGCATTACTCCGATAATCTCCTGCTGCAGCTGCTCCGGCAGCTGGGACAGGCGGATATTGGTATATTGATACACTGTCTGGCGATCCTCCAGATAGACTACTATCAGGTCGTTGATCGCCACCACATAAAAGCTCTCCGAGGGCTGTACATACCGGTAATTCATCTGCACCACCACGCGGCTGGGGGCAAAGGACAACACATCCAGACTCACAAAGCCACGCTCTTTCTCGGACAGGGGCGGAGCCGCCTCATAGTTCTCCATGGCGCTCAAAAACTGTTCCCGGTTCATACCGATATACATATCCGGTATATCCTCGCTGAGCTCCACCTCCGAGCCGCTCAAAAGATCCTTCTCCAGCAGAATGTACTCCGTCTCCGCATTCAGTGTCTCCGGTATGCTGAACACCGGAGCCGTGATCTCCCCGCCGTCTTCTCTGTGGGCTTCCATGACCTGATTGTGCCATCTCGGCACTGCCTCATCCGCTGAAACGTCCGGCTGCTCCCCGGACGGCTCCTCACTCTCCTGCTTGGTCGGCTGCGGCTGACACTGCTGCGCCAGCCGGACACCCAGCAGGCTGCCCATAAAGCCCATCAGACCGCACAGCAGCAGCCCCAAAGAAAACAAGCCTATGCGATGCCCCGTCGTATCCTTTCGTCCCATCTCTTACCTCTTTTTCCCACAACTCGTGAAAAACGGCTCGATGAGACGTTTTTCTATGTGCGATTTTGATATCACACATAGTATCAGCCATATTTTATGAAATTATACGTTCTAACAGCTTTCTGGCCTGTTTTCCATACAACACAGAAATTTCGTATTCCCGAATGTTCCTTGTCATGACCAGTATGACCCCGTACACAATGGCGCCCAGCAGGGCTGCCACCACCACCGACATCACATTGCTCATATGGGCGCCCAGCAGCTTTGTGGACAGCATCATGGCCAGTCCCATGATCCCGGCCCCTGCCAGCGGAACACCCAGTATACGAATATACTCCGCATTGATTCTGCTCTGCCAGACACAGTAGCCCAGCAGCGCCGCCAGCAGCACCATCGTGGACACCAGCGCTCCGGACAGAATCCCCGCGGCGCTGTACCCGCTGCCCTTGACAAACATCCTTTGCAGTATCAGATCCAGAATCACCCATACTCCCAACATGCCCATCAGAATATACCGCTCTCCGTGGGCCAGCAGCACCATGGAAAACAGAATCACCAGCCCCATCAGAAGAATCAGGACACCGCCCATCCGCAGCATGCCCTCCACACCGTCATCCCGTCCCGGGAAAAAGCCCGCCGCCATCTGGGGCGCCATCACTGCCACAGTCACTGCGAAATACAGTCCCACCACCCATACATAGTGCAGTCCCGACGACGCCACATCTCTGGCGTACCGCACGTCCTCTCTGCGAATGGCCACATGGAGTCTGCCGTAGACCGAAAGACATCTGGCGGCCAAAATCACCACAAACACTCCACAGAGCAGAAAACACTTTCCAAAGAAACTGCCATAGCCGCTCACCGCTATATCAGTGGTCCAGATCACGCCCTCGCCGGGGTCGTCGACAGGAAGAGCCGCAGACACTTGAGAATAGAACCCGTGTATACCGCGCAGATAGAAGACCGCGCCCAGCAGCACCGGCGCCAGTGCCAGCAGCGCCGTGCAGGTTCCCTGCCAGAGAGCGCCATAGAACACCCGAATAATGTCGCCCATGCTCTCAGTGCGCCGCAGCCCTTCCTGACTCCTCTGCTCATCCGCCTTCCGGTCGCTGACCATATAGACAACAAATAGAAACAGAAATACCAGCAGCTCTGTAATCAGTATCCCCAGCGCCACGCCCATTGCCCCGTACATGCCACTGTAACTGCTGTTCTTTAAGAGATTGGAAACCTTGTCTCCATAGTCCGTCAGCCGTCTGCCAAACAGTGAGCCGAACACCAGAAAAAATCCCTGCCGCAGCACGACACTTACCAAAGTGGGCATGTAGCTGCCGCTGCCCTGAAAGTATCCCAGCAGCGCCGCGTCCAGCGCCTGGAACAGAATCACCGGCGCCAGCATCTTCATGGCGGCGCTGCTGCAAGGCATATGAAACACTTTCTGCGCCAGAGTTTCCGCCATAAACAAAAGCACTGCTGACAGCACCGCCCCCGTGACTCCCTGCAGGAGTAAAAACTGTCCCCTCATCCGGGCCGCTCCCTTAAACTGCCCTTTGTTTCTGCGGTTTCTCTGCAGTCTGGCGATCACGTCCGACACGCCGAAGGTCACCAGCAGCGTGAACAGGCTTATTCCCAGCAGGGCCACAGCCATATAGGCCATCCCTCCGTCTCCCAGTACTTTTCCCATGCCTATCATGCCCAGCATGCCTATGATATAGGTGTAACATATGATCTGTTTCCTCTTTATCTCCTGTTGTTTCATATCCGGTGTCTTTTCCCTTTCGTGTCTTCACGCATTTTTCCGCAGCCGTCCCGGTGGGCACTCAAATCAGTATGAAAAATGCCTATTTGGACTTGCTGTGCAAGTCCTGCATTTCTTCAAGTATGAGCTTAGAAGTTCTTTGCGAAACAGCCTTTGCTGTGAGCAATTAGAACTTCTTCTCACACTATATCTCTCTGGTAATGCCCAGCGACGTCAAAATCTGTTCCTGTTTTTGCTCCATCACCGCCGTTTCCTCCGGCTCCATATGGTCGTAGCCGCAGAGGTGCAGCATACTGTGAGCCACCAAAAACGCCAGTTCACGCCGCAGGCTGTGTCCGTATTCCTCCGCCTGCCCGGCAATCCTGTCCACCGACAGAATGATATCCCCCAAAATCAATTCGCCGCTGTCCGGATCAATACAATCCGCCTCCTGCCCCTGTGGAATGTGAAACTGTCCCGGCGTGTCATACTCCAGATTGGGAAAGGAAAGCACATCCGTCTCCCTGTCTATTTGGCGGTACTGCCGGTTGAACTCCCGTATCCCCGCATTGTCGGTGAGCAGCACATTGACCTGCACCTGGTAGGGACATCCCTCCGCCTCAAGCACGGCCTCCGCCACAGCGCTCACAGTCTGCTCCAGATCAAAGGGATACGCCACCTGTGTCTCGTTCTCAACGTAAAAAGTCATAGTACAGTTTCTCCTCTTTGAAGATTTTCTTCATCTGTGTGATTTCCCCCATGGAAATCAGACACTGATTCAGCACCCCGGAGTCCAGCTTGATCTTGAATATGGAGTCAATGATCTTGTCATAGTCCAAAGCTCGTCCCTTGTCCGCTGCCAGCAGGTGGATAATGGAGGCCGTCACTGCGTCCGCCATTATCAGCACCGCCGTCTCCTTGCGCCTGACCGGGCGGTCGGGCGACAAAAATTCTTTCAAAATCTCTTGCAACACCGGCGGGAAATGCTGACTCTGGAACATGTCAAAAAGCTCTTTCCCGGACTCCTGATCCTTATACAGCACACCTATCTTGTGGTAGAATCCGGCCGCTTTCACCGCCTGCACGTCAAGTCCCAGTTTCTCTCCTATGCGCTCACAGAAATAGGAGGTGTGCATGCTCTGGTAATAGTCCTCCCGAGCCTCCTCCTTCAGCCGTGTCAGCAGTTCGCACTCCGGCGCTGTCAGCTCCATATAAATCACTCTGTAGCGGTATATCACCGACTGGGAGAACAGTTTCAGGATTCCCAGCAGCAGAATGGCGCTGATAATCACATTGGCCGCAGGAACCACAAACAGCTCCATGTCCAGTCTCTCGTTGGCAAACAGCACCACGTTGGCGGTCTCGCTTACCAAAAGCACCATCAGGGACACAGCTAGGGGAATTCCCACCCGAAACTCCGCGTCCAACCGTCTGAACAGACTGACCCCGACAATTCCGCTTATCAGGTACATGACAAATATATTGCTGCCTGCGCCGCTGCCCAGCACCGTGATCATCAGCAGCACTGAACCCGCCGCCACCCCCAGAAAGGTGCTGCCATACAGTCCCAGCGTAATATAGATAACAAGAAAGGGCCACGCTCCCACGGGCAGAAATATGCATGCCAGAGCCACCGCCAGACAGACACAGAGGCACAGAAAAAAGCGCAGCACATTTTCCTCGTTGTCATACTGCATCAAATGCTCCGTGGCCTCCTGGCGCACCAGAAGGCTCACTATGGCCATTCCCACAGCCGTTATCACCATATTGCGCAGCAGGATATCCTGTCCCACCTGAGACAATGTCCCTATAAGCCATATTCCGGCCACTGAAAGCGCCAGCAGCCCCAAACCCGTCAACAGATGATACCATCTGTAATTCCTCTTTTTTTTACCCATTATTTGTACCCTGTATATTGCCGACTTCCCAACCTATTTTCGTCCGTATCTCTTTTCTTTTCCTCTGGCTCTCTCCCTGGACTTCTCCCGAGCCTCATAATCATCGTAGGCTTTAACGATCTTCTGCACCAGAGGATGGCGCACCACATCCTTGCTGGTCAGATTGCAGAAAGCGATATCCTCCAGCTTTCCCAGCACTCTTGCGGCGATATCCAGGCCGGACTGACTCCCGGAGGGCAGATCTTTTTGGGAGCTGTCTCCGGTGACTACCACCTTAGATCCGAATCCGATACGGGTCAAAAACATTTTCATCTGCGCGGGCGTCGTATTCTGGGCTTCGTCCAGAATAATATAGGCGTTGTCCAGAGTGCGTCCCCGCATGTAGGCCAGGGGAGCCACCTCGATCAGCCCCTTCTCCATATTTTTTGTAAAATTCTCCGCCCCCATGATCTGATACAGGGCGTCGTACAGAGGCCGAAGGTAGGGGTCCACCTTGCTCTGCAGGTCGCCGGGCAGAAAGCCCAATTTCTCTCCCGCCTCTATGGCTGGCCGGGTCAAAATAATCCGGCTGACCTCATCATTCTTGAAAGCAGTGATGGCCATAGCCATGGCCAGATAAGTCTTTCCTGTGCCCGCAGGTCCCAGACCGAATGTGATCATTTTGTTGCGAATGGCATCCACATACTGTTTCTGCCCATAGGTCTTGGGCTTTATGGGTTTGCCGCTGACAGTGTGACAGATCACGTCCCCGTCGATTTCCGTCAATATCTCTTCTCTCTCTTCCATACCCAGTGTGATGGCGTAGTCTACGCTCTGCTCCTCAATTTCATTTCCCCGCTTCGACATCTCTGTGAGCTGGCTCAGTATCCGGCATGCCCGGTTGGCGCCGTGCTCCTCGCCGGTGATTGCAATGCGTCCGTTGCGGTTCACAATGCTCACCTGAAAATCTCTCTCAATCTTGCGGACATAGGAATCCCCCGCGCCGAAAATTTTCTGCATATGCTCTGCGGGCATATCCATCTGTAGTGTCACTTCACTCATACATACTCCCGTTTTTCTCTATTTGGCGGACAGACCCGTCAGTCGGCGCTGTCCGGCGAAACGTTCTCCACAGTGGTGGGAACCAGCCTTCCTGTGGGCTGATCTACCAGAATCCAGCCTTCCATGGTCCAACACGCACTGCTCTCTTCTATTTTAACATCTTTTTCAATAATGTGTACCCCTTTTTCCTCTAAAGTTGCAAGAAATTGCATTTCTTTTTCCGTCAGAAGGGTTTCCGCCTGGTCAAGCGTGTATTCATGCTCCACATTCATGTACTCCCGATAGGTGTACTGCCCCCAGGACAGGGGGATAGAAAGTTTCTCCAATACCGTCGGCGTATGCCCCTGTATCACAGTGTCGTACACCAGATAGGGACGCTCCTGGGGCAGCTTGAGCTCACGGCTGCCCAGCCGCACGAAGAAACGGCCGTGCCTGCGCCCGGTGTAGACCTTCTGGATATAGGTGGTCGGCAGTGTGTCCCGATAGGTGACGGAATGCTCCACGGTAATATCCGCATCCGCCGTTATGTACATGTATTCCCGGACAGTGGAGTCCTCGTTGTAGATGGGCACACGGCCCTCCACCAGCAATGTCCCCTCCTCCACAATATCACCGATTTTTATCGCCGGTACGCCGCTGCGCACAATCATTGAAGTGATGACTCCCGCGTATTCCGACACCAGATCCTGTCCGCCCACAGGCTTTTCCGTATCCGTGATAATGGGAGCGTCATTTTCCTTGACGGAGATTTCCAGTCTTGTGCCGGAGAGTTTGGCGGAGGTCCAGGTTATCTCGGGAAAAGCCCGCCTGATCTCCCTCTCCAGCGCGTCTATGTCCAGGTCTGACTTCTGCATACCCACATGTATCTGCTGGGAGGCCAGAAAATCCATAAACACCTCCTGGGTGATCTGATAATTGCCCTCCAGACTGATATCCCATACAAAGCGATAACTGACTATCCAGAACGCCACACAGAATAGTAATCCCGCGACGAAAATCTTTCTCTTCAGCAGTCCGGGCAGCAAAAAGGGTAGTCCAACCTTCTGCAAGACGACTACCCTTACTCCTGTCTTTCTGGCTATGGGGCGCAGCTGTAAGAATGCCTTCAGGCTGATGCACATGGTGTACACCTCTCCGTCCTTGCTGATGTCCCACAACAGAAGGTTTTTGTTGCTGCACAAATTTAAAAAACGTTCCGGGGAAACGCCCCATATTTTGATTCTGACATACCCTTTGAGGAATTGCAGTATTCCCAGCATATAAATCCTCCCGGCTAAAGATTACTGATATTTGACACAGCGGATACTGCCGCTGATTTTCATGTCCTCATTGGTGTAATATTCTATGGAGAGGCGCTGCCCCTCAAAGCAGACCTGACAGTTCTTGCCCTGAAGCAGAATCTGGCAGTCCGTGTATTCCAGTATTCCCTTATAATTCTCCACCCATGCCTCCTGACTGCCGGTCAGGGTCACCCGCATTGCACCCAGCAGGATATCCTTGGGCAGAGAGAGTGAGTCGATGATCGCCTCCTTACGGCTCGGCCTCTCCGCTTGCTTTTTTCTCATATTTATACCCCCTGCGCGCTTTAGCGCATATACCAATATCTAACCTTTCCTCGTTTCCGGATCGGGTTATTCTCTGTAATATATGCGTTTCCGCCACGGGGTATGCCAGAAACGGACGGCGGCGGCTTTACGCCTGCTCCAAAATCCGGTGAATCAGCGGGGGAGCTTGGGTCGGCTCGCTGTCCATGGTATATGCCCGGTAAAAACGTTCTTTTGCCGCCGCTGCCCTGGCCGGATCATTGTAGTGCATATAGGCCAGCGGCTGGCCGTGTTTCACATAATCCCCCACCTTGGCGGTCAGTACCAGCCCTACCGACAAGTCAATTTCACTGTCCTTGGTCTCCCGTCCGCCTCCCAGCAGCAGGGAACAGACCCCGATCTCGTCGCAGCGTATCTCGCGGATATACCCCTCGGTGCCGGCCAAGATCGGCTCCACATGGGAGGCCTGCGGCAGCAGCTTGGGGTCATAGACCGCCGCCGGATCGCCGCCCTGCGCCCGGACAAAGGCCGCCAGCTTATCCAGCGCCGCGCCGCTGGAAATGACCTCCTGCAGCATATCTCTCGCCTGTCCCTCGTCCTGAGCCTTTCCCCCTGCAATCAGCATCCGGCTGCCCAGAGTCATGCACAGTTCCACAAAATCCTCCGGGCCCTGCCCCTGTAGCGTATCGATGGCCTCTCTCACCTCCAGAGCATTGCCCACCGCCCTGCCCAAAGGCTGGTCCATGTCGGACACCACCGCGATGGTACGCCGCCCCGCGCCGTTGCCGATGCGCACCATCTCCCGTGCCAGAGCCAGAGAATCCTCCAGCGTCTTCATAAATGCGCCGCTGCCGGTCTTGACGTCCAGCACAATGGCGTCCGCTCCTGCCGCCAGCTTTTTGCTCATGATGGAGCTGGCGATCAGGGACATATTATCCACGGTGGCGGTCACATCCCGCAGAGCATAGAGTTTTTTGTCCGCAGGGGCCAGATCGGCTGTCTGTCCCATAATGGAAATACCTATATCGTTGACCTGGCGAATAAAATGTTCCCGGCTGATCCCGGTGGAAAAGCCCGTAAAACTCTCCAGCTTGTCTATAGTCCCCCCGGTGTGCCCCAGCCCTCTGCCGCTCATCTTGGCGATCCTGACGCCGCAGGCCGCCGCCATGGGCGCCAGGGCCAGGGAAGTCTTGTCTCCTACGCCGCCGGTGCTGTGCTTATCCACCTTCACCCCGCCTATGGGGGACAGATCCAGCATATCTCCGCTGTGAGCCATGGCCATGGTGAGAGCCAGTGTCTCCTCCTGGTCCATCCCCTGAAAATAGACTGCCATCATCAGAGCCGACACCTGATAATCCGGGATTTCTCCGTTGGTATAGCCACCCACAAAGAATTCGATCTCCTTTGAAGTCAGTTTGCCGCCGTTTCTCTTTTTCATGATAATATCGTACATTCTCATAGTGCCACCGCCTTTCCGCGTACTTATTTCTTATATTTTATCACAAATCCCCCTCGGTGTCAGCCCCGCAAAGGCACTATTGAATATACGCCTATTTCTCAATATAAAAATTCTTGTACAACAGTTTCCAGTTGGCCGCAAACCATCGCATGATCTGCCAGTATCCGCATCCCCCCAGCTCAAACTCCCGGATCAGATCAAACTTGCCCTGATAACTCCGCACATCCTCAAACCAGACCTCATGCATTGTGGCGGCAGCGTCCCCCTGCGCCACAACAGCGTTTCCACCCCCGCCCTCCTCGGGAGCATTGTTTCCCGCCTGGATATAAGTAAAATAGGGACTCTGAGCTGCGTCGTCAAACCGGATCGGCACGCCCTGTTCGATAGCAATGCGCACCGCCTGAAGGTTGCCGATGGGGGTTGCCTGGGTCTCTCCCCGCACAAAGGGCAGGGGCCAGTCATAGCCATAGTTGGGAATTCCTAAGTCGATCTTCCGGGGCGGGATCTCCGTCACGGCATACTCCACCACCCGGCGCACCTGGTTTAGGGGAGCCACAGCCATGGGCGGTCCGTAGGTATAACCCCATTCATAGGTCATCAACAGCACATGGTCCGCCGCCTCCCCCAGCGCCCGGTAATCCTTTCCCTCATACAGGACACCCTTCTGGTCGGCGCTGGTCTTGGGCGCCAGTGCCACGGAGATGTGATAGCCGCTTAACCGCATACGCTCCGCCACCTGCCACACGAAGTCCGTGAAGGCATCCCTGTCCTCCGCCAGGATATACTCAAAGTCAATGTCCACCCCCAGGTAGCCCTTCTCTGTCATCACCTCCAGCAGATTATCAATCAGCAGATCGATGGCCTCCTGATTTTGCACCACACTGTGAATCAGAAAGTTACTGAAACGCCCCTGGTCATCCAGAGGAGTCAAAGTCAGTATCGGCTCCGTGCCGTTTTGCAGCGCCATGGCAATCATCCAGTCATCCGGCAGCACAGGAGGCACCAGCTCACCCGCCGTTGTGAATCCATAGGAAAAGATGGCAAGCTCCGAAAGGTACGGCAATGTGTCCGCCAGAACCGTCTCATTGATATAGGGATAGGCATAGCCCGAGACCCGCAGAGACCGGTATGGCCGCCTTGTCCCCAGATCGATAAAAAGAGCCTGCCCCAGGGCAAGCTCATATGGATAGATAATTTGATTGTCACGGACAATGGTCTCAGTACTCACCCCGTATCCGGCGGCGATGCTGTCCACCGTATCTCCCCGCTGCACTATATAAATCGCAGTTCCTTCCGGCATAAATTTTTCCTTCCGCATCTGTGAAGATATACTCCATTATATGCCTCTTTGGCAAAAAGATACCGCAGATTCTAATCCCCTGTCCTTCTGATAAAAAGTTTCCCGCTGCATAGATTCCATATTTCCAAAAAAGAAATTGTATGTTTTTCCAAACTATGCTAATATATATACTTAGTAGTTTAGCTGGGACTCACGTGAGTCTGTGGAACTAAAAAAACAGCAGACTCACGCGCAGCGCCTGGAAGAAGTGCTGGCCGTACTTTGGACAGGACTTCTTCCACTGGTCTGGTACTGTGCGTGAGTCTGTGGAACTAAAAAACAGCAGACTCACGCGAAGTGCCTGGAAGAAGTGCTGACCGTATTTTGGGCAGGACTTCTTCCACCAGTTTGGTACTGAGCGTGAGTCTGCGGAACTAAAAAAGGAGGGAAACACACATGAGTGAAAAAAAGATACCTTATAAGATTTATCTGGAGGAGAGTGAAATACCCACCAGCTGGTACAACCTTCGGGCGGATATGAAAAACAAGCCCGCACCGCTGTTAAATCCGGGCACTTTACAGCCCATGACCGCCGAGGAGTTAAAGGGCGTATTCTGTGATGAGCTGGTGGCCCAGGAGCTGGACGATACCACCGCCTATATCCCGATTCCCCAGGAGATTCAGGATTTCTACAAGATGTATCGCCCGTCGCCTCTGGTGAGGGCTTACTGCCTGGAGGAAAAGCTGCAGACACCTGCAAAAATATATTACAAATTCGAGGGCAACAATACCAGCGGAAGCCACAAATTAAACTCCGCCATCGCCCAGGCCTATTATGCAAAGAAACAGGGACTTAAGGGCGTCACCACCGAGACCGGGGCCGGTCAGTGGGGTACCGCTCTATCCATGGCCTGCTCTTACTTTGACCTGGACTGCCTGGTATACATGGTAAAGGTCTCCTATGAGCAGAAACCTTTCCGCCGTGAGGTAATGCGGACTTACGGGGCCACAGTCACCCCCTCCCCCAGCATGACCACCGAGGTGGGCCGTAAGATTCTGGCTGAGCATCCCGGCACCACCGGAAGTCTGGGCTGTGCTATCTCCGAGGCCGTGGAGGCCGAGCTTACCCGCGAAGGCTACCGCTACGTCCTGGGCAGCGTGCTGAATCAGGTGCTGCTGCACCAGACCGTCATCGGCCTGGAGACGAAAGCCGCTCTGGACAAATATAACATTGTCCCTGACATTATCATTGGCTGCGCAGGCGGCGGCTCCAACCTGGGTGGACTGATCTCTCCCTTTGCGGGAGAAATAATACGCGGAGAGCGAAATTACCGGATTATCGCCGTGGAACCCGCCTCCTGTCCCAGCTTTACCAGAGGCGTGTTCGCATACGATTTCTGCGACACTGGCAAGGTATGTCCCCTGGCAAAGATGTACACCTTGGGCAGCGGCTTTATCCCCTCCGCCAACCATGCGGGCGGGCTGCGCTACCACGGCATGAGTCCCATTCTGTCCCAGCTGTACCATGACGGCATCATGGAGGCAACCAGTGTGGAGCAGAGCGCCGTGTTTGAGGCTGCTACCCAGTTTGCACGAGTGGAGGGAATTCTTCCCGCTCCCGAGAGCAGCCACGCTATCCGCGTAGCCATCGACGAGGCTCTGAAGTGCAAGGAGACCGGGGAAGAAAAGACCATTGTATTCGGTCTTACCGGCACAGGCTACTTTGACATGGTGGCCTACGAGAAGTTCAACAATGGGGAAATGACAGACTACATTCCCACCGATGAGGACTTAAAACCGGGCTTTGACGGCATTCCCCGTTTCCCCGGCAACGAATTTTAGACAGCCAAAGGGTGCCGCAACAAACGGCACCCTTTTTATATCTGTTAATATTTTTTCAGTTTCTTTCTACGGACAATTCATACTCCTCATGCAGACTAACAATCTCCGCCGCCTGCTCCGTATGATAAATCATGGCGTCCTGACAGTAGATACCATAGATCCCCTCTCCCGCCAACTGCTGCAGCGCTCCGGCGTCAAAGCGGTCCCCGATATATAACGGCATCAGGGATACCAGCACCCCGGCACAGTTCTCCTCATAGCTGTAACCCACCAGATTGTGCATGGAAACCTTACACAGGCCGGTCTCGATATCGATATAGGGAAAACGAATCTCCCTGTTTTCCAACTCATAGTACTGCATTGTGTCCAGGTAATTCATTGGATAATCCCTAAGGAACACTATGCTGACAGGACCCTGATACTGCAGAACACCCGCCTCATAGATCACCTGTTTCCGGCGGTCAAATAGACTGTATGCGTAGGTTTCCTCCCGCTGGTCCAGATTTCTGGTAAAGCCGTCATAGCTTGACAACACCCCTCGGGTAAAGCCCTGCGCTGTCAGCATTTCAGCCACATAGTCAATGACAAAGGCATTGCGCATCCAGCTCAGATCTATAAATTCTGTAATCCCCTGTTCCCTGGCATACCCGGCATATTCTGCAGACAGAACCAGCCGCACCTGATTGTCTCCCAGCAGTTGCAATTGTATGGACTCGGGGTCTGCGGCATAGGCTGCCAGCTCCCGGTAGTAGGCCTCGGTCTCTGAGTCGGCAAAGGGATCAAACTCCAGCGCCTGGATATCGCTCTCACTGGCAAACAAGTTGCCATACTGTACATATAGCGGTCCCAGATACAACTCCCGGCTGCCACTCTCCTGTAACAGCTCAAATGCCTCATACAGCGCCGGGGCCACTGTCAATGTCTCCCCTGGATGACTGTTGATGGCATGAAGATTGTTTACACCCTCAAAGGAATACTGGCTGTTAAATAGCTGATAGGCCTGGATCATGGCCTCCGTATACAAATCGGTCAACGCCCGGGACTGGCCTCGCACTGCCAGACCGTCTCCCTCTATGTCATACCGAAACACAAACTCCCCGCCGCAATGTTCCTGTCCCGAACTGCTGGCTGTAATTTCCCGCCAGCCCCCGTCACCGCCGCCCAAAAAGCTTAGTAAACCATAGATCAGCGCAGATACGCCTATGACAAAGAAAATTATCACCAGCGCTATCCGCAGCCTCACATGTTTCTCCGACAGCTGTACTTTCTCCACGGGTTTCATATGAGGCAAATCTCGGTTATCTTTCCTCGTCATTCTTCCCATACTCCCTGCCTTCTCCAATTAGTGTTATACATATTTCCATAAAAAACTGGCTGCGCTCTCCACACAGAGTTCCTCCGGCAGCCGCTGCCCCGTCCTCCCCCTATGTGGATACAGCACAGCCGAGCTGTATCCGTTATTTCTTTAAATGACTACCAACAACAATAGCAGCAGGAATATCACAAGCACTATACCCAGCAGGGCAAAGCCAATAATGGCACCCTTTCTGCATGCCCTGTAGTTGCGGTAATATCTCTTCTTCTTGAATATCTGCGCCGCGATGATACCAATGACGGGCAACAGAAAAGAGAAAAATGCATACAGGAAATTACCGGTGTCATGAACAGGAGAATTCAAGAACTCCTCCTCCTCCGCTGTGTGCTTAATCTCATGACTTACCTCTTCCCTTGGAGCATCAGGGTCCAAAATCGTAATGGACTTCAACGGCTCACCCTTTTCCCGAATGGCCTTGTATTCCTCTATCTCCTTCTTGTTGCCGTATACCCAGTGATCGTTGCCAATGCACACAAACTCCGGCTTATCCTCGCTGTAATCATGTACGGAAGGGTCATAAGTAAACAACACCTTATTCTTCTCCAACTGCGGGTCCGGAATAGGGATGGCGGAAATCAGGGAGCGGGTGTAGGGATGCAGCGGGAAGTCAAACAACTCCTCCGCATCGGCCACCTCCACAATATCGCCCTTGTAGATAACTCCAATCCTGTCGGATATAAAACGCACAATGGAAAGATCATGGGCGATAAACAGATATGTTACACCTTTCTCACGCTGGAATTTCTTCAGCAGATTCAGCACCTGGGCACGAATGGATACATCCAGGGCTGAGATAGGCTCATCAGCCACCACCAGCTCCGGTTCCATAACCATGGCACGGGCCAGACCGATTCTCTGCCGCTGTCCGCCGGAGAACTCATGAGGGTATCTAGTCAGATGCTCGGGCAGCAGACCTACCTCCCTGACCATATTCTCCACCTTCTCCACACGGTCCGCCTCACTCTTGTACAGATGGAAATTGTACAGACCTTCGGAAATAATATAATCCACCGTGGCACGCTCATTTAGAGATGCCGCAGGATCCTGGAACACCATCTGGATATTGCGGATTACCTCCCTGTCCAGTGAATGAGGAATCTTTCCCGAAATACGAACTCCCTTATAAAGGATCTCACCGGCAGCACAGGGGTTGACACGGATGACAGCACGACCTATAGTAGTCTTGCCCGATCCGGACTCTCCCACCAGGGAAAAAGTCTCTCCCTTATAGATGTCAAAGGATGCGTTTTTCACAGCCTTGACGGCCTTGTCTCC
Organism: uncultured Acetatifactor sp.; assembly: GCA_964383805.1. Taxonomy (GTDB): domain Bacteria; phylum Bacillota; class Clostridia; order Lachnospirales; family Lachnospiraceae; genus Acetatifactor. Next base: position 7,689 of record CAYLIM010000031.1, on the reverse strand, counting down.
CTTGCCGAAAGTGATATCCACATTCTTGATGGACAATAAAATCTCTTTACCGTTTTCATCCATGGGACCGTGCTCCGGTAAATGTGACGCACGAGCCGTTTTTTCCTGTTTTGATTCAGACACGATCTAAATCTCCTATCTTAGTTCCGCATATTATATATTAAATGCATTTACAAGTTTCTCATGGATATTCTGAATGGCCTCCGGTTTCTCCACCTTGGGGGCGTTAGGCTCAAGCAGCCAGGTCTTGGCAAAATGTGTGTCGCTGACCTGGAACATGGGCGGCTCCGCCAGAGTGTCGATCTTCATACAGTAAGGATTTCTGGGAGCAAATGCATCTCCCACCACCTTGTTGTACAGAGACGGGGGCGTACCCGTGATGGAATACAGAGTCGTATTCCTCTGCGCCAGCTGGGGCAGGGAGGACAACAACGCCCATGTGTAGGGATGACGGGGATCATAGAACACCTCTTCCACCGTTCCCAGTTCCACCACCTGACCCGCATACAGAACAGCCACGCGGTCCGCAATGTTGGCGACCACACCCAGATCATGAGTGATAAACACAATGGTATAATTGAATTCCTTCTGCAAATCCTTTATCAGTTTCAGAATCTGCGCCTGGATCGTAACGTCCAATGCCGTGGTAGGCTCGTCGCAGATCAGAATCTTGGGCTGACAGGACAGAGCAATGGCGATAACGATTCTCTGTCTCATACCACCAGAATACTGGAAGGGATAGTCGTCAAAACGTTTCTCCGCATTGGGAATTCCCACCTTATCCATCAGATCCAGCGCCTTGGCTCTGGCGTCCGCCTCCGAACAACCCTGATGTTTCATGATGATGGAGGTTATCTGCTTTCCAATGGTGATGATAGGGTTCAGAGAGGTCATAGGATCCTGGAACACTGTGGCGATCTTTCTTCCCCGAATCTGTCCCCAGTCCTTGGCGTACTGCACCTTGGCAAGATTTAGAATACAGGTTCCATGCAACTGCTCCGCTGTCTCATCCAGATATTTCACCCTGAAAGCCACAGTGTCAAACACTGCGTTCAGCTGGGACTCGTCGGACAGATCCACGCCGATCTCCATGGCATCCCTGAGAGCCTTGCAAAGTCTATTTATCAACTGTCTTCGTTTCACTGCACCGTAGCGGCCAACGGAAAGATATATTTCCTTTGCCAGCACCTCGTTTCTCTTGAGAACATCCCCGGAAACCTCTCCGGCTATCTCTCTCTCATACTTCTGTTTCAACTCAGTATGTTTGGACTCATAGTCGCTCAGATACTTGGTATCCGCCGCCATCTTCTGGTGATGCTCCTTAGCTTTCCGCTCATTGGCCTGTTTCAATTCCTTGATCTGCTCATCCAGACTCTTGATCTTCGCCGCCGTCTCCTTGATCTTGTCCTTCTCCTTGGAGGGGTCAAAGGTCTGTTTCAAATTAAACAGATCAGTCCTCTCATCAACAAGTTCTTTTACCTTTTTCTCGGCCTCCGCCTTTTCCGCATCGCTCAGACCGCCCCGCTCTTCCTTCTCCCTCTCCAGGGCCTTTAGCTCCCTCAGGGTCGCCGCGCCAAGCTCCAGCTTGGAATAGCTGTCCAGCTTTCGCCTGGAGGATTCAATGGCGCTCTTTGCGGAGGAGGTCAGCTTCACATGGGTATCCGCCAGCTCCGGATCGTTGAATACGATAGAGCCGTCGCTGACAAAACCGTTGCTGTCAAGCATACCCGCAAAGGTCTTGGTAAACACGGACTTGCCGGAACCGGACTCACCCACGATAGCTATGGACTCATTCTCATAGATATCCAGCGAAATACCGCGGATGGCAGTCAGAATACGACCCCGAACCCGGAACTTTACCTGCAAGTCTTTAATTGATAACAATACATTTTTCTCTTCCATACCGTTCCTCTTAATCTAATCCCCATGCATATCGCAGACCGTGTCTGCGATATTGCTTAAATAGAAAATTGAAAAATCTTGTATTTTTCAACCTGCTCCACATCTGCTTTCCCAGTCTGGGCAGATGCCGTTTTACATATGCGTTCTCGGATCGGACGCATCACCCAGATTCTGTCCTACTACATAGAGTACCACTGAGATAATACCAGCTACTACCACGGGACTCCAGAATTCCATCTCCCATCCGGGAGTCAGCATGGCGTTCTCCGCCTCATAAATCAGACGTCCCAGAGACATATCGGAGATACCCATACCGATGTAGGCCAGGAACACCTCGTAGGATATATAGGAGGGGATCTCCGTCGCCACCAACGTTAGTATAACAGAAGTCATAAAGGGCAGAATATTCTTATAAGCAATCTTCGGTGTGGAAGTTCCCAGGCACTTGGAGGCCAGGTTGTACTCCCTGTCACGAATAATGATAACCTGAGTACGGATAAAGTAGGCGATACCCAGCCATCCAATGATCGTCAGCGCCAATACCATGGTCCAGAAACTGGGAGAAAAGATCAGCACCAACACCATGATCAACAATGTGTAGGGAATGTTAGCCAGCACATTGTATACGTTCATCATGATAGCGTCCATTCTCTTGGAAAAGCCCCATACAGCGCCGATCAACACGCCGATGGTCAGGTTGATAGCGGCACAGATAAACGCCAGCGACACAGATATCTGCGCTCCAAACCACACGGCGTCAAAGGTGGAATTGCCTGCCGCGCCAGTGCCCAGTATCCAGTGAATGCTGAAACCGAACTGCTCTATAGCCGCCTTGGGACCCAGATGCTTAGCACTGCTATTCAACAGATTGCCATATTTGTCATAGGTGCTGAATGCGGGATACAAATAAGTAAACAAAATCAGAATCCCCAGGACCGACAGTATCACAATATTGAGCTTATTCTTAAAAAATACACGGAATACGGAATGCCAGTAGGAATATCTGGGAGCAGTGATCTTCTCGGACTCCAGATCACTGTGATCCACCTTTGCGAACAATTCCTCTTTAGACAAACCGAATTGGTTCAAATCATAGTCCATAACTTCCCTCTTTCTGCATATATCCAAAAATAAAGTTATCGATCCTTTGATGTAAAGGAAATTCTCGGATCAACCAGCGCCATTAACACATCACCCATGATAACCGACATCACCGTCAACACTGCGTAAAAGAACGCCACACCCACGATAACGCCGTTGTCGTACATATTGATGGCCTCCACCAGCAGTTTGCCGGTACCGGGCACTACATACACACGCTCTGTGATAAACGCGCCTGTCATGGCAAACAGCACTGCTCCGGGAATCCCGTGTATAATAGGGATAGCCGCATTCTTAAGAATATGCTTTCTGAAAATCTCCCCCTCGGACAGACCCCCGGACCTGGCAAATTTTACATAGTCCGCATTCATCTGATCCACCATGTACCGACGCAGCCACTTCATCAGATTAGCCACAGAGGGCAGCATCAACGACACAATGGGCAGCACATAAATCAGCTTGCTGGTGGTCTCCATGTCGAAGGTGGTTGGCAACCCCATCTTGCCGCCGATAGCCTTGAACAGGAAAATATACGCCAGCGAGGGCACTGCAATCATGAAGACAATATAAACCATTCCAAGCTTGTCAATAAACTTATCTTTCTTCCTTGCCATCAGGATTCCCAGAGGAATACCAAACAAATAGGACAGGAATGTGGAAATAATACCAATGATAAAGGAATAACCCATACGGGATTTACCCGCCTTGACGGTATTGACACTGGTGTAATCGTCCACAAAACGATCTATATTCAGCTGGCTCATCTCCCTGGAACCGGCAACATACGTGGCCGAATGCAGATCGTCCGCACTGTTCTCCACAAGGCCGGTGGGATAAGTTACCATACTTCTCACATAGGAACCCTGGGTCACTGTCATAGTGGCAAATACATCAATACCCTGATTTACACTGTAGGAGGTTCCCAGATTGATGGTAGCCAGGTTCTGGTGAATAAAGGGAAATCTGTCATCACAGTACAAAAGGTATTTGTGATGGGTTCCGTTCCCGATAATCGCCGGTGAAAATTTATCTCCGCCATAGGCGGGGTCATGTAAAGTAAAGGAAAGTCCTCTTTCCCCTACAACGTTTTCTACTTTATGAATATTGTCAACCGTAATCAATCTGGTAAAATAACTGAACAACCGATTGATCAGAGGAATGTTCTTGGACGCAAACAGCCTCTGCTGTCCGCCGCTTGCCACCTTACGGCCGCTCATAACCACATCCAGCCGCTGCACCTCGTATCCCTGAGACTCGTAATATGCCCTGAATTTTTCTACATATTCCGCCACAAGCTCCGAGTCCTTATCTGCGGTCCTGCCCAGTGAAGCCACATCTTTCCGGGACTCCTCGGTAAGCTCTCCGCTCTTTACCAGAATGTTCAGATAATCCTCATAGGTGACATAATCCAAATATCCATACTCTTCCCACTTTTGGAACATGTATGTGATCTTTGCATTGTTATTATTCTTTTGAAAAACGGGATCACTCCGAAAGATTTTTTCACGGTCCAGCAAAGAATAGACCATGATCATGATGATAGCCACCACGATAGCAACAGACATAATACCGTATAAAATACGTTTCAATAAATATTTAGCCATAATTACCTCTTTATGCATGTTGCAGGCTCTGTCGCAACACTGCATGATGGTTGCCCCTGCGTATTCCACTCATTATATAGTATGGGAAAGCGGCATTGCACCGCTTTCCCGCAACTATTTTATACTATAGTCTGGCTCAAGCCATACTTGCAACCCTTGCTTAGTAAATACCAAGACACTTGATCATGTATCCTGCATACTCAGGTGCAAAGGTGTTCAGATAGGTCTGAGGATCACCGTAGTCAGGACCCCAACCGGACAGATCATACATATCGTAGTTGGCCTCATAACCATAGGTGGTGTCATATCCAGTGCCATACCACTGATCGTAGTCCACACACTCGGTCAGGTTCACGATCACCTTGCCGCCCAGAACAGACTCTACGGACTGTTTCACAACATTAGCGGTGTTGGTATAAACCTCACTGTTGGAGGGATAAGGCAGATCAATATAAATAGGATTCTGCTCGTCGATCACAATGCCCAGAGCAGCCAGCTCCTCGATAGCAGTATTCAGCTCTGCCACTGCATTGCTAGGATTGTACCAGCCGTCAAAGCCGTCGCCGGTAAGCTCGGTGGCATCCCATACCTTTACAGGGAAACCGTCCGCATCGATCTGATCCTGCATGATCTGTCCATAGAAAGTACCTGCAGGATAGGTCTTGGAGGTGCCATTGATATCCACGGTCACATCCTCTGTCAAAGTCACAAAGCTGCCGGGAACATAGCTATTTCTCACGGAATTCAGTTTCAGCTCCTCGCCTACGCTCTGTGCATTGTATGCGGCGCGGTCAACGGAGAAACAGAACGCTCTGCGGAAATGAATATTGTTCATGGCTTCCTTGGTTCTGGCTGCATCCTCCTCGGACTGAGGGGAAACAACGGCGGAATCATCATTGAAGTTAGCAAAACCTCCACGGTTGATATTCAAAAAGCCCATGAAAGAGGTTGCGTCGGTGGCAGATACATAGTGATAATCGTCAAACATGCCATCCAGCTTAGCCTGCTCCAGCGCATTGGCATTCAGACCGCAGCCGTCCAGCTCGCCTGCCATAAAGCCATTGTACTGTTTCAGAGCATCCGTACCGTCATTGAACTTCCAGGTCAGAGTCTTGATATTTACCTTGTCGGCATTCCAATAGGACTCATTCGCACGATAAACAATGGTGCTGCCTGCGGTAAAGTTGGTTACCAGATAGGGACCGCAGTAAGCGATGTGGTCAGGATCTGTACCATATACATAACTGGGAGCAGCGGGATCATAGTACGCTGCGCCGAACTTACCGCCCTGAGACTCATAGTAGGTTCTGCTCATGGGAGCAAAACATCCGTAACCCAGCATGGTGTCAAAATAAGGTGCGGGAGAATCCAGCGTATATACCAGTGTGTGCTCATCCTCTGCAGTTACGCCAACCTCGGAGAAATCAGTGATCTCGCCGTTGATATAAGCGTCGGCATTGACGATGTGAGCGCCGTCAGCACCTACCAGGTACTCCAGACCGCCCATGGCATCCATCATGTGCTGCATACCTGCAACCCAGTCGTCAGCACATACATCTGCAACCTCACGTCCCTGGGAATCCACCCACTTCACACCCTCACGGATATGGAATGTCCAGGTCAAACCGTCATCGGAAACCTCATAGCTCTCAGCCAGTGCAGGACGCTGAACGTTTTCACAGTCATACTCCAGCAGACCGTCATAGGTGTGAACAACCTTCTCGCTGTCCGCCTGCTTAGAGGTTGCCAGAACATCCCAGGTTGCAGCATCGGAAGTGTAAGAGCCATAGTTATAAGTATCTTTCAGTGTATAGCCGTGCTCGGTCAGGTAGGCTTTTGCCTTCTCCTGATAGGTGCCGGTGCCAATGCTCTCGCCCCAGATCGCTTTCAGTGCGTCCTGATCGCTTGCCAGAATAGGCTCCACACAGATGATAGCACTGTAAAGTCTGTCGGTGTCATTGCCCCACAGCGTGGTGTTTATGGAACGGGTGGCAATGTTGGAGATGGCATAGTTACCGCCACGGGATCTGGTGGGCAGCATAACGGCAGCCTCCATCAGTTTCGCCTCGGCAATTGCCTCCTTGGCATACTTCAGGGAAACATTCTCCTCTGCCAGTGCCTCCTGGTACACATCCCAGAACTCGCCCAGGTGCAGATCATACAGATAAGCGGATGTGGTGTCATAGTCCATGTCCGCAATAGCCTCTGCGATGGTGGTAGCAGGACCCTGCTGCTCCTCACCGGGATCAGTCTCGGAATTCTCTACACTGCTCTCCTCGCTGGACTGCTGCTCGGTGGTGGACTCTGTGGAAGAATCCGCACCGGATGTGCCATTATTGCCGGAAGGCTCATTGCCACAGGCAGCAACACTCACAGCCATCGCAGAAACAAGAAGTAAACTAAGCAACTTCTTTTTCATAATTTTCTCTCCTCTCTCTTTTTGTATTTATACATGTCCGTCTGTCAATTGTCCTTCTGGTAATCTCCTCCAAGCCAGAGTGCTCTATCGCTTTACCGCGCTGAAACTATTTTGAAATACCAAAACAATTGCAGTGAACTCCCTTGCTCAATGCAATCACCAGAAATACAACTGTATGCCGTACACGTACAACACTTTTAATATTATACATGTATCCCGGCATTTGTCAATAGCCCGTCAAGAGTTTTTTTTGCGGGGTTCGCACCACGGTACGCTCCGGGCGGGGAATTGCCCCTGTCTGGACACGCTCTCGCTCGGTTGAACACGTAGCAGTGCTAAACTCGTGCCGAATGAATTCGGCATACCTCGGCTAAGCACTGACGTGTTCATACGGTCCTAACAGGGGCAATTCCCCGCCCGGAGCTGTATCATGCGCTAAAAAGGGTAAAAAAACTCCGGATGACGCTATACTGTGCGTGCATTCCGGAAGTTTCTTAGTGGAGTAGACGGGAGTCAGAACCTGCGGGTTCGACTCCGCCATGTCTGTGTTAGAGTGGAGTAGACGGGAGTCAGAACCTGCGGGTTCGACTCCGCCATGTCTGTGTTAGAGTGGAGTAGACGGGAGTCGAACCCGTGTCCAAAAGCCCATTCCCTGTACTTCTA
>CAYLIM010000030.1:0-32280 GCA_964383805.1 uncultured Acetatifactor sp. | reverse complement strand
TGTCCGGCCTGGTCAGCAGTCTCAGAGAGGTTCTGCCCGGCAAGCCCTACTTTGTGGCACAGACCCAGGACAAGCTGGACCCCCTGACCTGTGATCGGGAGCAGTTTCTCGCCGCCATGGCCGCCCGTCCCGCAGCGCTGCACAAGGCCATTTACCAAAGCTATACCGGCATCTCGCCCATACTGGCCCAGGAGGTCTGTCACCGCAGCGGACTGGACGGAGACGCCCCCACTGTCGCCTTCTCTGCCGGGGAGCTGGAAAAAGCCTTCCATGTTTTCCGGGAAATGATGGACCAGGTGCAGAGGGGGGACTTCTCCCCCGCCATCGCCTACACCGGCAGACAGCCTGTGGAATATGCGGCTCTGCCCCTGACGCTGTACAGCGGCGGGGAGGATACCCTGCGCCCCTGCGACTCCATATCCGCCCTGCTGGAGCAATATTATGCAGAGAAAAACACGCTGACCCGCATCCGTCAGAAATCTGTAGATCTGCGCCGGATCGTGCAGACCGCTCTGGAACGCAACGTGAAAAAATACGATCTGCAGACGCAGCAGATCAAGGACACGGAAAAGCGGGACAAATACCGCATCTACGGGGAACTTATCAACACCTACGGCTACAATGTGCCCGAGGGCAGCAAGTCCATGGAGGCGCTGAACTACTATACAAACGAGACCATCACCATACCCTTAGACCCCGAGAAAACACCTGCCGAGAACGCCAAGCGGTATTTTGACAAGTACGGCAAGCTGAAGCGCACCTACGAGGCTCTCTCCGCTTTGACCGAAGAAGTCAAGGCTGAGATCGAGCATCTGGAATCCATCGCCACAGCCCTGGATATCGCCCTGCAGGAGGAGGATTTGGTGCAGATCCGGGAAGAGCTGGCAGCCAGCGGCTATATCCACAGGCGCGGCGGCAAGAAGGAGAAAATCACCAGCAAACCCTTTCACTATATAAGCAGTGACGGTTTCCATATGTATGTGGGAAAAAATAATTATCAGAACGATGAATTGACTTTCAAGTTTGCCACCGGAAACGACTGGTGGTTCCACGCCAAAGGTATGCCCGGCTCCCATGTGGTAGTCAAATGTGAGGGAGCCGACACTCTGCCCGACCGCACTTTTGAGGAGGCGGCAAGACTGGCGGCCTACTACTCCAAAGGCCGAAGCCAGGAAAAGGTGGAGATTGACTATATTCAGAAGAAACATGTAAAAAAACCAAACGGTGCCAAACCCGGTTTCGTGGTCTATTACACCAACTATTCCATGATGATAGACAGCGATATATCGGGACTGGAGCAGTTGTAAGGGGACTCACCCTCTACCGCAGCAGATGGCATTTTCTCGCCACTTTGACCAGCAGATGGCCCTTGGGCATTTCCCGCAGTTCCTCCTCTGTCACTGCCCTGAGTACAATCACCAGCGCAAAGTAGACCACCAGTGCTGCGGCAATGGCCGGAACGGCGGATATCACGATGGAGCCGGTCACCATCAGCAGGATCTCATATAGTAACCGGGCGATGGCTCCCATAAAAGCAGAAGCGATAAACGGGACGATGAATGTATTCATAGCCTCCTGGCGGTATCCTAATACCCTGTACAGGGACAACTGGTTTAATATACACATCAAGCCGGAATATACTATAGTGGTAATCACCACCGCATAGATGCCCAGATTGGTAAAACACAGGAGCAGAACCAGAACTGCCGTCTGTACCAACAGCGCAATAGCCGCATTGATAATAGGCGTATTCACTCTGCCGATGCCCTGCAATATGGAATTGCTCAAAGTTGACAGTGCATAGAAAATCACGGACACCGCCAGCGACATCAGTATCCTGGTGGCCAGTTCAATGGTGTTCTCGTCCGGGAAAAGCAGCCAGGTTATGGGCTTTGCCAGGGCAAAAAGTCCCATGGCTGAGGGAATGGATATCAGCATGATGGTTTTCACCGCCTGAGCCATCTTATCCCGGGCGTCCGCCAGCTGTCTGCGCGCCACCAGCTGAGACACGGTGGGAATAATGGCGGAAGCCATGGCTGAGGAAAAGGCGATGGGGATGTTGGATATCTTCATAGCTCTCCCTGTGAATACCCCATAATCCGCCGCCACCAGGTTCTCGGCAACATGACGTACCTTCATCATGATGTCCGAATACAGCTTATTGTTCAGGGAACTGCTGAGATTGTAAATCGCCGTGCTCATGATAAAGGGAAGCACCACCTGCAGGATCATCCCACTGATCTCCCGGTAGGAATCTATCTGCCGGGTGCGGTCTCTCTCTATTCGTCTCTGAATCATAGGACGGTTCAAAGCATAGATCGCCGCCATGAACAGCAGTGCCGTCAGCACTCCCGCTCCGGTTCCCAGAGCACTGCCCATAGCGCCATACACCGCACGGCTGCTCTGCTCCGCTGCCACCGGGCTTTTCTCATAGCTTCCCATAAACAGCACAATGAACCCATAAGCGGCGCCGATACTCACCGACGCATTGATTATCTGCTCCAATATCTGCGAAAAGGAAGTCTGCACCATGCTCTTGTGAGCTTGAAAATACCCTCGCAGCACCCCCAGGATGCCATAGATAAAGATAGTGGGAGCCAGCACCCGCAGCACCGGTACCGCAGATTCTGTCACCAGAAATCCGGCACCAAAAAAGAGGAGCAAGCTCGCAACGAGTCCCACTCCCAGCACATAGTACATGGCACATATAAAAATTCTGTGGGCATTACGGTATTCCCTCAGCGACAGTTTCTGGGCAATCACCTTGGAGATCGCCGAGGGAATACTGTAGGAGGATATCATCAACACAATGGCGTAATAATTATATGCCGATTCATAATACCCCTGACCCTCAGAACCAATGATCCGGGCCAAAGGGCTTACATACAGAAGCCCTATAATCCGGCTGATAAATCCTGCGGCGGCCAGTATGCCCGCCTGCAGGATAAAACTATCTTTTCTTTTGCCGCTGCTGCTCATTCTCTCATTATCCTATCAACCAGTCATACATCTCCTGATACTTCATTGCCGACACATGCCAGGAGAAATCGGCTGCCATGGCGCGGTCCACGATCTTGTTCCACTCCCGCTTTTTATCGTAGTAAATCTGCTCCGCGTAGCGGACGGCGGCCAGCATCTCATGGGCGTTGTAGTTGGCAAAGCTGAAACCGGTTCCCTTGCTCTCATACTCATTATATGGCTCCACCGTATCTTTCAGACCACCCGTTTCCCGGACAATGGGCACTGTGCCGTAGCGCAGTGACATGAGCTGGCTCAAGCCGCAGGGCTCAAACAGGGACGGCATCAGGAACGCATCACAGGCCGCATAAATCTTGTGAGACAGTTCTTCCGAGTAGAATATATTGGCTGATACTTTATCGCTGTATTTCCAGTCAAAATGACGGAACATGTTCTCGTAGCGTTCTTCTCCGGTGCCCAGGATCACCAGCTGGATATCGTCCCGACACAATTCGTCCATCACATAGGCGATCAGGTCAAAACCCTTCTGGTCGGTCAGTCGGGAAACCACACCGATCATCATCTTCCTGTCGTCCACCTTAAGGCCCAGCTCCTCCTGCAGCGCTCTCTTATTCTTGACCTTCTCCTTGCGGAAATTGACGGCATTATACTGCCTGACTATATATTTGTCCGTCTCGGGGTTGAACTCCTCATAGTCAATACCGTTCACAATTCCCCGCAGATCGCCGCTGCGGGCCTTCAACAGGCCGTCCAGGCCCTCCCCGTAGAAATTGGTCTTGATCTCCTCCGCATAGGTATCGCTCACCGTGGTCACAGCATCCGCAAACACAATGCCGCCCTTCAGCAGATTGGCGTCCTTGTACGCCTCCAGCTTATCCGGGGTAAAGTAATACTCCGGCAGGCCCGTGATGCTCCGCACCACCTTGGGGTCCCATTTTCCCTGGAACTTCAAGTTGTGAATCGTGATCACAGACTTGATGCCCCTGAAAAACTCACTGCCCTGGAAACGCTCCTTCAGATACACCGGCACCAGACCCGTCTGCCAGTCGTGACAGTGGATCAGGTCAGGCCTGAAATCCAGAATCGGCAGCACAGACAGTACCGCCTTGGAGAAAAATGCATACTTTTCAATCTCAAACAGCGCATTGTCCCCATAGGGCTTAAAGCCGCCAAAATATCCCTCGTTGTCAATAAAATAGTACTGAATCCCATCCACCTCGGCCTTCAGAACTCCCACATAGGCGTCTGTCCAGTTGAAGTCCATGTAGAAATGAGTCACATACTCCAGCTTATCCTTCATCTCCTGTTTCATACAGGTATATCTGGGCAAAATCACCCGCACATCAAAATATTCCTTGTCGATGCACTTGGGCAGGGAACCCACCACATCGGCCAGTCCTCCCGTCTTGATAAAAGGAACTCCTTCAGACGCCGCAAACAGTATTTTTTTCATGTGCAAACCTCCATTTGTACCTTCTCACAGATATATAGATTATAACATGCATGGAAATATTATACTACATCCTGAATCGTTAGAAAAGTATTTTCTGAAATTTTTACCAATCTTCTCAGTCTATTCGCGGTACTTTAAACGGATGCGGTCCGCAATGAGCGCTATAAACTCGGAGTTGGTGGGCTTTCCCTTTCCGGTGTTCACCGTGTAGCCGAACAGAGCGTCCAAGGTCTCCATTCTGCCCCTGGACCATGCCACCTCAATGGCATGGCGGATGGCTCTCTCCACCCGGCTGGGCGTGGTCTGGAACCGCTTTGCAATGGTAGGGTAGAGAACCTTGGTGATGGAGCTTATCATGGCGGGTTCCCGCACCGACATCATAATGGCCTCCCGTAAGTACTGATACCCCTTGATATGTGCCGGGACGCCGATCTCATGAATAATATCCGTCACGTCCTGTTCCAGATCAAAGACCTTCTCCGCCGCCCCCTTCGCCGTGTTTCTCTCTTCCGCCGCCTGGATCAGCACCTCGCCGCTCTGCTGTAGATCACCACTTATATCCTTTCTTGCCCCAGGCACGGTAATCATTATCTGAAATTCCTTGTCTCCGTTCATCAAATCTCCCAATATTCTGTACACCTTTTCGTTATCATCGGCAGCGGTAATGCGTAACTGTTCCATAGTTTCCCCTTTCCTGCATATCGACTTTTTATCATTAACCATTATACGTTTCTCCCATATCAGACAGCAACTGCAAGTCACCGCAAGTTCCTCCCCGTCCCCTCCTTTTCTCCCTTTTTACGTCAGCATCCGGCATGCACGTTTCGGATTCGACACAAAAATCCATGCTTGCATTCTCCCGCGAATGTGTTATAATCTGTTTATGGGGATATAGCTCAGTTGGGAGAGCGATACGTTCGCAACGTATAGGTCACGAGTTCGAGTCTCGCTATCTCCACTTTGGAGTGTCTGTAAAGCCTTGATTTTACTGGGTTTTCGGCACTTCTTTTTTTGGGAGTAAGCAGAAGGAAATTAAAATTAATCAGACATATGTTCGGTTATCTCTACTTTGATTGGAGTTCAGAGATACTGCTTAATATTTGACTCTTGACATCCAGGTTCAAGAAAGTTTCAAGTTTTGTGTAAACTCAAACGCTGATATAAGATGGGTCAATGGTTACTTGGGGCGGAGGCCGGTTTTTCGGGCCCGCTCCTTATCTGTAATCAAGTATTTTATCGAGCACAGATTCCATAGTATCACATTTGTATGATTTTATTAAAAGCCTTTCCTATTCTGTGGCAACGTTTGAATTTATATGTCGAATTGCTTTTTCAATAATATTTTTTTCCGAAAAACAATGCTCAGTACCCATAATTACTCCTCTAAAATCTCAATAAATATCTATTTTTATTGATAAATCTATAAGTTAAAATATAACATTTTGATTATTTAACAGGAATACTTTTAAGAAACTTTGAGGGCATTTTTGCTAAAAGCAATAGCACGACTTTTCCTAATTTTTCAACAGATTTATTCAATATTACTTCTTCAACATAATTAGATGAACACGAAAAGTCTATTGATATTTTATGTATATGAGAGTCTTTACTTAAGCAGCCAGTTGCATGCCAATCATAAATTTCATTACAAAACATGACTAAGTCATCTTCGTTTCTTTCATTAAATAAAATCATTTAATTCCTTGCTCATTTTAATTAACTCTTTTCTCTTTAAAACTTAGATTTATTACATTATGCATCAAACTATTTAACGCAAAGTGAATCTATCGCCAAAAGTATTCTTCTCTATAATTCCATCCAATCCTTTAGAACTCTTAATAGAATATCGCATACCTTGTGAAAAAAATCCTGAAACATCTTCTAACTCAAAATTCTCGCCAAACAAATTGCAAGTTACTAATTTTCCTGTCAATGTTTTATTAAGTTCTCCTAAATCTTCATCAAAAAAACCATTTTCACGATATAAATGTATTTTTGTACCCATGGGTTTAAAATAAAATACCAATATATTATTTCTCCTCTCACGATAAATATATTATTTCACTTGTTTTTCTGACAGAACATCAACATTATTCTCACATCCACACTCTGTGCAAATAAATCTTAGCATCCCATCATAAATATTTTTCCCAACTAGTTTTTGTTTTCTCCACCCATTACAATCAACACAAAACACATCATCATAGACATTATTATCCATAATAAACACCCCTATCCTACCATATTTCCAATGGCTTCCTCAACAACTGCATTCAAACTTTTTCCATGTTCAATAGCATATACAGCAATATTCCGATGAAGCTCCGGGCTAATCCTCACATTAAATGTTCCCTTGTATGGCTGCTCAGGTTCAATATTCCGCTCTTTGCAGTCCACTAAATATTCATCAATCACATTCCGAAAGTCCTGTTCCAGTTCCTTAACAGAGTCGCCCTCATAGGATAATAAAGATTTTATTCCGATAACCTTTCCAAAAAGACAGCTGTCTTCTTTGGAATATTCCACTGTTCCATTATAGTTTTTATATGACAACAAATTGCTCATATCAGACCATCCTTTCTCAATTTTTCTATCACCTGATCTAGCACATATCGCTTCAGTACTCCACTTGGGTGTGGCTTATGAAAATTTATCACTTCACTACTTTCGTCTTTTATAAATTTTACTCCTGACCCAGTTCCACCTTGTTTCAATTCATATCCAAAATATGATAGCAACGATTCCATTTCGTCAAAAGTAAAATCTTTGGGCTTATTCAATAACCTATCTATTAGTTTATCTTTCTTACTCATAAGCAGCTCCTTTATATATATAATATACCACTTCTGCTGATAATATGCAACTAAAATTAGTTGCTATTCCTGAAAATCTAATCTCATCGGATATATTACACACTAATCCCCATGCATATCGCAGACTGTGTCTGCGATATTGCTCAAATAGAAAATTGAAAAATCTTTGATTTTTCAATCTACGCTCCCTGACCTGAAAAGAGACAGAACGAATTGCATTGTTGACTTTTCTGTTTCTCATGCTTTATACTGGCATAGAGAGACAGGCGCGGCATACCCGCGCGGAAACGAGGTACATATGGTAAAACAGGAGATATCGGAAATCAAGAAACTTTTCACACAGAACAACTGCTCCATCACCCGCATATGCGGCTGCTATGTGGATGGAGAAAAAAATAAGAAGGCCGAGTTCAAGCAGGCTTTTCTGGCTCTGCCCGAGGAGGAAATGTTCAAATATTTTGAGATTTTGAGAAAGACTCTGTCCGGCTCCATAGGACGCAATCTGCACACTCTGGAATTCCCACTGAAAGCCGAGGAGGAGGGCGGCACCCAGGAACTGCTGCTGCGCCTGCGGGACAGCAAGTTAAAGGACGACGAGCTGCTGGACCAGTTCTACACCAACATAATTGACTCCTACGAATTTGTGGGCAACTACCTGATCCTGGTGATTCACGATGCCTACGACGTGCCCGGCCGCACCCGTGACGGACTGGAGATGGAGGACGCCTCCGATGAGGTGTACGAGTACATCATGGTCAGCATCTGCCCCGTCAATCTGTCCAAGCCCGGCCTGTCCTACGATGCACAGGAAAACAGTTTCCACAACCGCATCCGGGACTGGGTGGTGGGAGCCCCTGACACCGGTTTTCTGTTCCCCGCATTTAACGACCGCAGCACAGACCTTCACAGCGCCCTGTACTATTCCAAGGATGCGGAGGATCTGAAGGAGGCTTTTGTGGAATTGCTGCTGGGCTGCCCTCTGCCCCTCTCCGCCGGAGGCCAGAAGGAGACCTTCCAGCTGTTGGTCGAGGAGACTTTGGGAGAGACCTGCAGTATCGAGGCGGTAAAGAGCATTCACGAAAAGATTGTGGAGATGGTGGAGGATCACAAGGAGGACGCCGCCCCCCTGATCCTGGATAAAAATGAAGTAAAGACCGTGTTTGCAGACAGCGGCGTCGCCAATGAAAAAATGGAGGTTTTCGATCAGTATTACGATGCCGCCGCAGGCAGCGATACCCAGCTGTATGTAAGCAATGTGTATAACAGCCGCTCCTTTGACGTCAAGACTCCCGAGGTGGTAGTGAAGGTGAATCCCGAGCGCACAGATTTGATTTCCACCCGTGTTATTGACGGACGGGAATGCCTAGTCATTGAATTGGGGCCAAATGTGGAGGTAAACGGCATCACCGTGCGGGGAAATATGAATCCCTCGGACTCGGCCGACGACTGACTCCGCCCACTAAAACTTATATGCAGAAAAATCCTCTGCCGCCGCAGCAACACATATTGCAGATCATGTTTGCCACGCAGAGTTTCATGCACATACCGCTGTCGTCCATGGTGGGATACCCGTATCCCGCCTGGCGCTGGCGATACCAACTGCCCCCGTTTTCCAGTGTCTGCTGCAGCTGTCGGTATTCACTGTTTCCCGGCTCCAGGGATACCGCCTTTCTGGCATGCTCCAGCGCCGCCACATTGTTTCCCAGACAGGAGTGCGCAATGGCGCTGTAATAGTACCATCTGGCATTTCTCTCACCGCTGTCCATCTGATCCAAAGCAGTCCGAGCCTCCCGGTAATAGCCGTTGCGGATATAATTTCCCGCCGCCCGCAGATGAGACTGCTCCTCATAGCCGGTGCTCTGTCTCTGTCCGTAGCCGTAAAACCCAAAGGGACCGAACCCAAAACCGCCAAAACCAAAGGGGTCCTGTTCCTCATGCCCGCCCTCATTTCCGCCGGAGCCATATCCCCCGGCATAGCCGCTGGTCTTCTCTTTCATCACCTGCTGATATGCCGCCTGAATCTCTTTGAACTTCTCCTCTGCCTGCGCCTTGTTGGGATTATTCACATTGGCGTCCGGATGATATTTTCGACTCAAAGCCCGATATGCTTTTTTAATTTCCTCTTCCGTGGCACTGCGGGGTACGCCCAGTACCTGATAGGGGTCTCTCATAAATGCCCTCCGTCCTCTAACTTACCTCATTCCTGTCGCGAACCGCCTTGTACCGGCTCCACACGCCGGAATACAGAATATTGCGCAAGATCTCCACATTGTCCAATATGGGGAGCTGCTCGAACTCCCGGCAGCAGGCCGACATCATCATAGTCAGGATGTCCAGACAGCTCTGTTCAAAGTCAGGCTCCTTATACCGCTCCTTCAGAGGATTGTAGCGTCCCTTTTCTATATCCTCCTCCAAGTCCTCATAGGCGTCCAGCAGATATACAAATTTTCCCAGATAAAAACCGAAACGATACAGATTATCCTTCCACTCGTCCTCCCGCCAGATCACGACCTGGGCCATCACCTGTCCAAAGCAGCCTGCCATATAGTCCAGATCCATCACGCCCTGTTCCTCCGCCAGAGACAGTTTCTCCATGGCGGCGGCGATCTGCTCCAGCTTTTGAGAATACCTGCGTCTGCTCTCCCCCGTCCTGCGGCCCAGCATTCTGGCCATCAGCAGGCGGAGACGCTTTCTGTCGTCCTTCCAGTCGTCCAGACATTTGTACTCCGTCAACAGCACATTCATATCCGCCACATACTCTGTCAGTTCGTTGCAGCGGTACTCGTGCTTTTTACCCGGATGCATAATACAGCGGCTCTTTCCGCATACCGTCTCCGGGTCGTACAGGCCCGACAGCAGCATCAGGATAAACGTCATGTCATAGCTCAGGGTGACCTGTCCCACCCGTCCGTACTTCTTCTTCAATATCCTGCACAGACCGCAGTAGTAGGAGTGATACATCTCCCACTCCCTGATGCGCAGCTCCGGCTGGTTCACAACAATATATCCAAACATAGCCCTAATCCCCCTGCATCAGGTTTTCTTGATGAATTCTGTACCGCATTTTCTGCATGTAATGGCAATGCGGCCCCTGTTTCTGGGCACACGAATCTTCTGTCTGCAGTTGGGACATTTGTAAATGCGATGGGTTCTGCTCTGAGCCAAAGTCTGCTTTCTCCTCTGCAGCTTTGCGCGCAGTTTCCACTCAAACTGCAGGTATTTTTGGTTTTCCGCCGCCCGCTTGCCAATCTGGCGGGAAAACATTCGATAATAGGTCAGAATTAAAATCATCAGGCCTATGGTGGAAATGAAGGGAATCCGAAACAGCGACAGCACCATACACGCCAGCGCCAACATCAGCATGACCTGCCCTAGTCTGTCGTTTCCATATCTGCCCTGCATAAAGCGTATCATTTTCTCTCTCATATCATCCCATCTCCGTTTTGAGTTCTGCGGCGCTGTACCAACCGCCTTTTCCTTTAATCCTACGCCCACAGCCCGGCAAATACAATGTATTCTTTCTAAATTATTCTAAAGAAAATATAAAAAGCGCCACTACCAGATCTGCCGATAGTGGCGCATGCCTTGCTTATGTGCTTAAGCCTGTGCAACATCCTTCATGGAGAAACTGATACGTCCCATCTTGTCCTTGCCCAGACATACTACGGTGACTACATCTCCCAGAGTCAGCACATCCTCCACACGATTGATCCTCTCCTTGGCAATCTTGGAGATATGAACCATACCCTCCTTGCCGGGAGCAAACTCGATGAATGCGCCGAACTCCTTGATGCTGACCACCTTGCCCTTGAAGACCTGGCCCTCCTCGAAATCCGTGGTAATCATCTTAATCATCTCCACGGCCTTGTCCATCATCTCCTTATCGGTTCCGCATACAGATACCTTGCCGTCGTCGGTGATATCGATCTTTACGCCGGTGCGGGCAATGATCTCATTGATCGTCTTGCCTCTCTGTCCCACCACGTCACCGATCTTCTCCGGATCGATCTGAATGGAAATAATCTTGGGCGCATAAGGTCCAACCTGAGGACGGGGCGCGGAGATCGCAGGTTTCATACAGGTGTCCATGATAAACAGTCTCGCCTCACGGCAGCGGGCAATAGCGCCCTCCACAATGGGTCTGGTCAGACCGTGAATCTTGATATCCATCTGGATTGCGGTGATACCCTCCGTGGTGCCTGTCACCTTGAAATCCATATCTCCAAAGAAATCTTCCAGTCCCTGAATATCCGTCAGCAGCACGAAATCGTCATCGGTCTCGCCTGTCACCAGACCGCAGGAAATGCCAGCCACCATCTTCTTGATCGGCACGCCTGCCGCCATCAGGGACATACAGGATGCGCAGGTGGACGCCATGGAGGTGGAACCGTTGCTCTCAAAGGTCTCGGACACGGTGCGGATTGCGTAGGGGAACTCCTCCTCGCTGGGCAGCACGGGAATCAGTGCTCTCTCTGCCAGAGCGCCGTGGCCGATCTCCCGGCGTCCCGGCCCTCTGGAGGGCTTTGTCTCACCCACAGAGTAGGAGGGGAAGTTGTAGTGGTGCATATATCTCTTGCTCACTTCATTCTCATCCAGTCCGTCCAGTTTCTGCTGCTCGGACAGGGGAGCCAGTGTACACACGTTGCAGATCTGAGTCTGTCCGCGGGTAAACATGGCGGAGCCATGCACTCTGGGGATTAGATCGACCTCTGCGGCCAGAGGACGAATCTGTGTGATCTCACGGCCGTCGGGACGCTTGTGATCCTTCAGGATCATCTTGCGCACAGTCTTTTTCTGGTACTGATATACAGCCTCGCCCAGGATTGCCAGCCACTCTTCGTTCTCGGCGAAAGCCTCCTCCAGCTTGGCTGTGATCTGACGGATATTCTCCTCACGGGTCTGCTTGTCATCGGTGAAAACAGCCTTCTCCATCTCTTCGGGAGTAGCGATCTTCATAATCTCGTCAAACATCTCCTGGGGAATTGCACAGCTGGTATAGGTGTGCTTGGGTTTGCCCACCTCAGCCACAATCTTGTCGATAAAGGCAATGATGGTCTGGTTGACCTCATGAGCCTTGTAGATCGCCTCGATCATCTTGGCCTCGGGAACCTCGTTGGCGCCCGCCTCAATCATAATCACCTTCTCCCGTGTAGATGCAACGGTCAGGTTCAAATCGCCTTTCTTCCACTGCTCCTGAGAGGGATTGATGATAAATTCTCCGTCAATCATGCCCACCTGGGTCATGGCACAGGGGCCGTCAAAGGGGATGTCGGAGATACAGGTTGCGATAGCTGCGCCCAGCATGGCCACCAGCTCCGGGCGGCACTCAGGGTCAACGCTCATAACCATATTGTTCAGAGTCACATCGTTGCGGTAATCTTTGGGGAACAGCGGACGCATGGGTCTGTCGATCACGCGGCTGGTCAGCACTGCATTCTCGCTGGCCTTTCCCTCTCTCTTGTTAAAGCCTCCCGGAATCTTGCCCACAGAGTACAGTTTCTCCTCAAATTCCACACTCAAGGGGAAGAAATCGATGCCCTCCCTGGGCTTTTCCGATGCCGTTGCGGTGCTCAGCACCGTAGTCTCGCCATAGTGCATAAACGCACAGCCGTTTGCCTGTTTGCCCACTCTGTTGATATCTACGGTCAGAGTGCGGCCGGCCAGTTCCATTGAATACGAATTATACATTTTTCCCTCTTTCCGCATACCGCATATAAAACCGCGATATTGCACTAATCAGTATTTTCATCGTTCTGCTATGGTAAAAAGGCGGAGTGCCGTAACCGGCTGCTGCTCCGCCTTCCCAAAGTCTTACTTTCTCAGACCCAACCTCTCGATCAGCACACGATATCTCTCGATATCCTTGCTCTTTAAATAGGCGAGTAAACCACGTCTCTGACCAACCAGTTTCAACAGACCTCTGTTGGAATGATGATCCTTGGGGTTAGCCTTCATATGCTCGGTCAACTCCTTGATCCTCTCGGTCAAAACTGCGATCTGAACCTCCGGTGAACCCGTATCCCCGGCGCATCTCGCGTACTCATTGATAATTGCTGTCTTTTTTTCCTTGGAAATCATATTCTCTTCCTCCATATTCTTTTACCCACCGTACACTAAGACCGGGTCGGAGTGTCCCGTGCCTGAGTGGCGGCGAACTCATACCGATTAAGAATAACACATCTTACGGTATTTGTAAACAGGAAATTTTACTTCCCGCCATATTTGCAAAAAATCGGCTGATTAATCCTTTAATACTCTCACATATCTCACCGGTGTGCGGTAATTGTACTTGTTGATCCGGATACCGCTCGTGGGGTTGCTGGCGCTGATTACCCGCCCGCCTCCTATATATATCGCCACATGGTTGATGGTGCCGCTGCTGTTGGCGTAGAACACCAGATCGCCGGGCTG
The DNA here is from genome assembly GCA_964383805.1 of uncultured Acetatifactor sp. Taxonomy (GTDB): domain Bacteria; phylum Bacillota; class Clostridia; order Lachnospirales; family Lachnospiraceae; genus Acetatifactor. The sequence goes on along the minus strand of CAYLIM010000030.1, from coordinate 18,624 downwards.
TATGTCGGAGTAGGATATCTTAGTTCCCTCGTTGGCCTGCGCCCGGGAGCTGTGGCTTAAGGTAATGCCGAAATTCTTATACACGCTCATGACAAACCCGGAACAGTCGGCGCCCTTGGTCAGGCTGGTGCCGCCCCACACATAGGGATTGCCCACAAACTGCTTGGCATACTCAACCAGATCCACGCGGATATCGGAAACGCCTTGTCCATACAGCAGCTCCGTCATCGTGATTGCCGTGTCCAGCCGCTCCTCCACATGGGAATACTCTGCGGACACATATAGGTTGTCCCCGTCTATATTCACCTGATACCATCCCTCCAGGGTAGCCACATAGTCCAGCTCTTCCCCCTCGGGCACCTGAGTGTACACCGCTCCGCTCATGCTGGCCTCGTCCCGCACCCGCAGGCCGTCCGTATCTACCACCACCACGGTTCTTACAACATCATTGGCGCGCAGCTTAGCGTCGGGACCCGTCAGCAAAAACTCCGTACTCACATATCCGTCCACCTCACCGGATTGGATATGTGCCCAGCCGATCTCGGGAAACTCCTCCAGCACTTCACAGGCCGAACCCTTGGGCATCTTTCCTACCAGTTTCCCACTGATGGACGCCTCGGCTCTGACATTCAGATTGCCGGATTCCACCTCGGCAATTCCGATATTGGTATAGCCCCAGGACGCGCCTTGGGCCTCCTGCGCCGCTGTTATGTATTCCTCCTCTGTAAGTGAAACATCCATCATGGACGCAATACCCGCCTGCTGCAGCACATCCTTTGCGCCGTTGTTCTCCGACGCCTGTGCGTTCAGAGGCAGCAACAGACAAGCTGCCAGGCAGAAACTGATGGTTTTCTGTACGATCCTTCTTCTCCTCATATTTTCCTCTTTTCGCATATCCGAAACTGGGCTTATATCTACAGTTAGCGACGTTAAAATTTTTCGCTTGATATTAATCACATTAATTACAAGTTTATTACGAATTTGTTAACTAATATGAATTATAACCACATTCCCGCACATTTGTCAACAGTTTCTGCCCATTTCCTTGTTTTTCCTGCAAAAAGAGTGTTTGATGGTGTCAGTTTTCCTCCTCGCGTATCGCAAAAGCAATGTTTGTGGCATGGTCTGCCACTCTCTCCAGGCCGGACACTATATCGGAGAAAATCATGCCTGCCTCGGGGGTACATTCTCCCCGCGCCAGCCGCTCCACATGGCGCTGCTGCAGCTCTCTCTCCTTGTTGTCCACCTTGTCCTCCAAAAGTATCACATCATTCAGATGGCGATCGTCGCTCTTGGAGAACATCTCTATAGAGTACTGGATAATCGTGTTGACCATATCCAGCATCTCTCCCAGTTCCCTCTGGGCCTCCTTGCTGATATTGACGCCGGTCTCAAGGCGCTGCTTTGCAGCATCCGCCACATTCTCCGCATGGTCGCCTATGCGTTCGATATCATTGACCACATGAAAAAGGGCGCCCAGACTTTTCAAGTCTTCGATAGGCAATGTGGTCTGATTGATTCTCACCAGATAGTTGGTGATGGCGTGGTTCAGGAAATCAATATTTTTTTCCACCTCATAGACTTCCTGTATATCCTCCTCGTCCAGAGTGATGAGGGCATTCATGGCCCGGTTCAGATTCTCGCTGGCCAGAGAGGCCATGCGGTCCAACTCCTTGATAACCTCAACCACAGCCGTAGCAGGGTTGAACACCACTTTTTCCCCGATATATTTCAACTGATAGCTCTCCCGGTAGCCCACCTTCTTGTCCTCTCCCGGCACGGTGATGCTGGCCAGTTTCACGATCGCCCCCGAGAAAGGGAACAGGACGATCACCTGGAATACCTTGATAATCGTATGGGCATTAGCCACAAATCTGCCATTGTCGGCGGAAATGGACTGAATCAACTGGATAACGAGGTCCTTGGCAAAGAAGAGGATCACATAGATCAGCAACGTTCCCACCACGTTGAACCAAAAATGAATGAGCGCCGCCCTCTTGGCGTCCTTCTTGCCCGGCAGAGAGGTGATCAGCGCCGTGGCGCAGGCGCCGATATTGCAGCCCAAAATAATATACAGGCATATCCCCGGGTCAAGGAAACCCTGATAGGCCAGCAGCAGCACAATACTGACAGTCACAGAGGAGCTTTGAATCACCGCCGTGAGCACAGTTCCCACCAGCGTGGCCAGCAACGGACTGGTCAGAGACTTCATCAAATCCACCACCTCCGGCACATTCTTCATCTCCGCCATGCCGCTTGACATGGTGTTCAGACCGGTGAACAAAATACCGAATCCCACGATCACTTCCGCGATTTTTTTCAATTTTTCCTTTTTGCTGAACATCATACCCAGCACACCGCACAACAGAATCACCGGCGCGGCCGCGGACAGATTGAGAGACACCAGCTGGGAGGTGATGGTAGTACCGATATTGGCGCCAAAAATCACACCCGCAGCCTGATACAGATTCATAAGACCGGAGTTTACAAAGCTGACCACCATAGCCGTACAGGCCGAGGAGGACTGAATAATTCCGGTAAACACAATACCCACCAACATGCCTGTAAAACGGTTGGTGGTAAATATCTCCAATATGCGGCGCAGCTTAGCGCCCGCTACTTTCTCAATGGAATCGCTCATCAGGTCCATACCAAACAGAAACAGACCCAAACCGCCGGCCAACGATAACAAAATGCGTACATTCATACGTTTATTCCCTTCATTCGTAACAACGTCCTGTACCCCATACACATACGACTCCATTTTAAGGGATAATGTCAAAACTGGCAACCTGTTTTTTACATTTTTTTTACAATAATTCTGTTTTGCCCCAATAGACCCTGCCGGCCTCCCTGTCCGCCTGCAGCTGTCGTTTCAGGGCAGCCACCGACTCAAAACGCTGTTCCGGCCTGTGGAAAGCCATCAGCTGCACGGCGATGTCCTTTCCGTAGAGATTTCCTTCAAAGTCATACAGATATGTTTCCACGCCGACGCGCCCGGCGTCCGTGACCGTAGGCTTACAGCCCACATTGCTGATGGCGGCATAACTGTTCCCCCCATACAGCACTCGCGAAAAATAGACGCCGAAGGGGGGAGAGAGTCTCTCCTCCGGAAACGGTATATTCGCCGTGGGCATACCGAATATGGCTCCCTTCCCCGCTCCGTGGCACACTTCCCCCCTCACGGTATAGGGAGTCCCCAGGAGCTGCGATACCTCCTCCATCCTTCCGTTTTCCACGCAGTTTCGCACATAGGTGGAGCTGACCTCCTGCCCGTGAACCTTAATTTTTTCAATGATTTGCGCCTCATAGCCGCACTGTGTGCCCATCCGGCAAAGCAGCTCCGCGTCTCCCGCTCCCCGACTGCCGAAGGACACATCTTCCCCCGCCGCCACATAGGCGCACTTGAGTCGCCGGACCAATATCTCCTGTATGAAAATATCAGGCGGCATGGCGGCGCTTTCCTTCGTCATGGGAAACTCGATCAGAACCTCCACTCCCATCTCCTTAAAGGCCCGGCGTTTCTCCCAGCGGTTCATCAGCTCTTTTCCGTCAGAGAGACCGAAAAACACGGCGGGAGACGGCTCAAAGGTGAACACACAGGGGGCAAGTCCCCGGTCTCTCTGCTCCAAAATCCTGCCCAGAAGTTTCCTGTGCCCCACATGCAGACCGTCAAACTTGCCCATTGCCACCGCCGTATTCCTATTCAGTTGAAATTCCAATGTGTTTTCAATAATTTCCATAATTCAGTCAATCCAAAAACATCTTTACAGGCTGGTATCTGCCTTTTCCCTCATCATAAGCGTAAATGCCCGCAAAACGGCCGTCCGGCCGACAGACTCTCACCCAGCGCCCCGGCGCGTACTGCTCTTTTTCCGCCGTCTGCTCCACCGTCAATGCATTGCCGTTGCTAAGCAGCCTTTCCAAATCCCCTCGCACATGCAGCACCGGGCAGCTCAAAAACACGCTTTCCACCGGTGACACCGCCTCAGAGAGCCGCCCCTGGTCCTTCAGTTCCTGCAGCTGTCCCAAAGTAAGCGCATCCTTCAGTGAAAACTCTCCCACTCTGGTGCGCACCAGACTCTCCATAGCTCCGCCGCAGCTCAGTTTCTGCCCTATGTCTGCGCACAGCGTCCGAATATAGGTGCCTTTACTGCAGACTACTCGCAGCTGCAGCGTGGGCAGATGCATATCCAGAATCTCTATCTCCTCGATTTGCACCTCCCTGGCCTGACGCTCCACCTCTTTGCCCTCTCTGGCAAGCTCATAGAGCTTTTTTCCGTTTACCTTAAGCGCGGAATACATGGGCGGCGTCTGCAGATAACTGCCCTGAAAGGACAGAACAGCCTCCCGCACCTGCTGTTCCTCCGCCTCTACCGGACGTCTGGTCAATATGGCGCCGGTCATGTCCTGGGTGTCCGTCTCCACTCCCAGACGCAGCAGCGCCACATATTCCTTGTCCCGGTCAGTGAGCATGTCGCAGATTCTGGTGCCGTTTCCAAGACATACCGGCAGCACTCCTGTGGCCTCAGGGTCCAGTGTGCCGGTGTGGCCGATCTTTTTCTGACCGCAGATCCCCCGCATTTTCGCCACTACATCATGGGAGGTGAATCCCTTTTCTTTATGAACGATCACTATGCCATGATACATTATCTGCCGTCACTCCCGCCCGTTTTTTTCCATCTCCTCCTTGATATGGAGGGACAGATTGTTTACACAGTCGTGGAAGGTGCCGCGCATAATGCAGCCTGCAGCCCGCTTATGGCCGCCGCCGCCAAAGAATGCCGCCACCTTGGATACATCCACCCACTCGTCCGAGCGCAGACTCACCTTGTACTCCAGCACGTCCGTCTGATACATGAAAATCGCGCAGTGGATTCCCTCGATGTTTCGCAGATGATTCACGATCCCATCCAGATCCGTGTTCTCCACATTATAAAAATCCATGGTCTTGCGTTCCAGACAGCTGACAATACAGCTCCCGTCCATAAAGCGGATGCTCTCTAAGAGCACTCTGCCCAGGACCTGGCTCTGCACATAGGTTCTCTGGTAGAAGGTCTCCAGAATCAGCCGGGGAAAATCAAAGCCGTACCGGATCAGTTCAGCACCGATCTCCATGGTTTTCGGAGAGGTGTTGGAATACTGGAATACGCCGGTGTCATGAATAATACCTATGTAGATCGCCATAGCCATGTCCGCATCCATCGCACTCTTGTCGATAAGCTCGTAAATCAGCTCCGCAGTTGAACTGGCATCCGGCACCACCCAAAATATATCGCCCGCACCTGTATTGCTGATATGATGGTCTATGTTAATGGTCTTCAACGCCTTGTCGTAGAGTTTTTTAGCCGGTTCCATCATGCGGTCCGGTATGCTGTCCAGCACAAAAAAGACATCATATGGCTCGGTGTCTTCACATTGGCTGTCTATTTGGTCATAGCCCTTAATCTGGGCGAACGTCTCCGCCGGCTGCTCCAGGTATACCCGCACCTGGGCCTGGGGCAGTTTCTTTTGCAGATATTGGTAAAGCGCCAGGCAGGAGCCCACGCAATCGCCGTCAGGCCGGACATGTCCGGTGATGGCGATGCGGGCAACTCCCTGGCATTCCTGTAAAATATTCACGTGTCTCCTCCTGCCTGAAACTCCTCATTGCCTCTGGTAGCTGACTCTTCGTCGGCGCTGATAACTTCGTCAATTCTCTTGGACATATTCACGCCGTACTCAATGGACTGGTCCATGACAAAGGTTATCGTGGGAGTGTTGCGCAGATTGATACTTCTGGCCAGCTGGGAGCGAATATAGCCCTCGGCGCTCCTAAGTCCCTGATAGGTTGCCTCTCTGGCCTCATCGCCGCCCAAAACGCTTATCCAGGCCTTGCAGCTCTTTAAGTCAGGCGCCACTTCCACGGCCACCACGCTGGTCAGAGGGCTGATGCGCGGGTCCTTGATCCCGCTGCGGATGATTTCTGCCAGAGCACGTTGAACCTCCCCGTTGATACGGGTATTTTTAATGCTGTTTTTTCTCATAAATCCTGCTTTCTTACATTTTGAAGGAAGAGTATGGTTTCTTTAAGCCTCTAGGGACGCTGGGTGGAGTATATGTCCCCTGCCGGACACGCTCTCGCTCGATGCCAAAGCGTAGCAGTACATAAGGCGGCAAAATACGCCGCCTAAGTACTGACGTTTGGCCACGGTCCGTTCGGGGACATATACCCCGCCCAGCTGGTTACTGTTGTTCTTTTAAGATACTCTTCCATATGCGGTTAGAACTTTTCAGTGTCTTGTACAATATGGTTTTGGGCCCATCTCTCATCATTAGGTTCTGGGTACTTCTACCATGATATATGCCTCGACGATGTCCAGTTCCTGCATCTGGTCAAAGCCCTCAAACACAAGTCCGCACTCGAATCCGGCCTTGACTTCTTTTACGTCGTCCTTAAATCTCTTTAATGACGCCAGGCTGCCCTCGTAGATCTGCTCTCCCTCCCGGGTAATGCGGATCTTACAGCCTCTCTGGAAAGTACCGTCGAGAACATAGGAACCGGCAATGTTACCCACTGCGGAAGCCTTGAATATCTGGCGCACCTCGGCGTGGCCGATGACTTTCTCCTCAAAGATGGGATCGAGCATGCCTTTCATGGCCGCCTCAATATCCTCGATAGCCTGATAGATCACCTTGTAGAGCCGGATATCCACCCTCTCCCTCTCGGCGGTAGCCTTGGCTGTGGCGTCGGGACGCACATTGAAACCAATGATAATTGCGTTGGAGGCGCTGGCAAGCACCACATCCGATTCGTTGATAGCGCCTACGCCGCCGTGAATACATTTTACCACGACTTCCTCGTTGGTCAGTTTCATCAGGGACTGCTTTACAGCCTCCACGCTGCCCTGTACATCCGCCTTCACAATGAGGTTCAGCTCTTTCAGATTGCCCTCCTTGATCTGGGAGAACAGATCGTCCAGAGACATGCGGGACTTGGTTTCCTCTATCATTTTTTCCTTATTTTGCGCTAAATATGTCTCCGCATAGGCTTTTGCGGATTTGTCGTTGTCGTGAGCGATAAACACCTCGCCTGCGCTGGGCACATCGGAAAGTCCCAAGATCTCTACAGGAGTAGAGGGCAGTGCCTCCTTAACTCTGCGGCCCTTGTCGTCGATCATGGCGCGAACCTTGCCGTGGCTGGAGCCTGCGGAAATAAAATCTCCCACCTGCAGGCGGCCCTTCTGTACCAGCACCGTGGCCACGGGACCGCGGCCCTTATCCAGCTCTGCCTCAATAACCAGACCTCTGGCTCTTCTGTCGGGGTTGGCCTTCAGCTCCAGAATGTCGGCGGTCAGCAGAATAGTCTCCAGCAGATTCTCAATGCCTTCGCCGGACTTGGCGGACACGGGGACAAACTCAGTGGTTCCGCCCCAATCCACAGGGATCAGCTCATGCTCTGTCAGTTCCTGTTTTACACGCTCAACATTGGCGCCGGGTTTGTCAATCTTGTTTACAGCCACAACGATCTCAATGCCTGCGGCCTTGGCGTGGTTGATTGCCTCCACGGTCTGAGGCATTACGCCATCATCGGCAGCGACCACCAGAATCGCGATATCCGTGGCGTTGGCGCCCCGCATACGCATTGCGGTAAACGCCTCGTGGCCGGGCGTATCCAGGAATGTGATCTTACGATTATTTATCGATACGGTGTACGCACCGATATGCTGGGTAATACCGCCAGCCTCCTTGTCCGTGACATTGGTTTTGCGGATAGCGTCCAGCAGGGAGGTCTTACCATGGTCAACATGCCCCATGACGCAGATAACAGGCGGTCTTTCCACCAGATTTTCCTCTGCCTCCTCGTCCTCCTTCAGCAGCTCCTCAATCACATCCACCTTTACCTCTTTCTCACAGAGGATATCGTACTCCATGGCGATGTTCTCCGCATCCTCATAGGAGATTTCCTGGTTCACGGTGACAATCTTGCCCTCCAGGAACAGTTTCTTGATAATGGCTGCAGGCTGCAGTTTCATCTTTTCCGCCAGTTCCTTGATGGTGATGGACTCGGGCAGAACGATCACCTTGATAACTTCCTCCACAGCCTCTTCCTTTTTCTTCTCAGGCCGTATGAAACGTCCGGGTTTATTCTTCAGCGCCTCATCTTCCTCATACATGTAATCCTTGCGGTTGCGCTTATCCTTCTCCTGGCTGATACGCCTCTTTTCTTCCTCTCTGTGTTTCTCGTTGTCCTTGCCGGGCGCCTCTGCCGCAAAGCCCTTGCCACCCTGCTGCTGTCCGCGGAACTTATCGCCCTGTCCGGGTCTGCCGCCGCCGAAGGAACGTCCGCCGCCATCCTTGCCGAATGCCGGTCTGCCCCCGGGAGCCGCACCCCGGCCGCCGAACTGACCGCCGCCCGGCCGATTTCCCTGAGCGCTTGGGCCTCTCTGGCCGTCTCTGCTGCCCTGGTAGCCGCCTCTGGTCTGACCGTCACGGCCTCCCTGATAATTTCCTCGGCCCTGACCGTCGCGGCCTCCCTGACCATTTCCGTTTCTCTGGCCGTCTCTGCCGCCCTGATAACCGCCTCTGGCCTGACCGTCACGGCCTCCCTGATAACCGCCGTCCCTGCGGTCGCCGCCATGGCCTCCCCGCTCGGAATTCCGGTCAAAGCCTCTGCTCTGATCAGGTCTGCGCTCCTGCTGCGGCTTATCCGCCACAGGTTTCTCCGCCGCGGGCTGCGGTGCGGTATTCTGCACTACAGCCGGATTCTCCGACACCTGCTCCTCCCGGTTCTGCTTGGGCCTGGGCTGGGGATTGGAACTCACCATCTGCACGGTGGGGGTGGGAGACGGCGGAGTCAGCGGCTTGATCGGCGTTCTGGCGGCAGGTCTGCCACCGCCGTTGCCATTGCCGCCCTGTCCCGGTCTTCCCTGTCCCGGCTGTCCGTTTCCCTTGGACCTCTGCCCTGACATCTTGGAATTCTGCGGATTGCTGACAAAGATAATAGTCTTTTTCTTTTTGGGAGCAGGCGCCTTCTCCCCCGCCCCTGCGGCCTTGGTCTCCGCTTTGGGGGGCGCCGCTGTTTCTCCCTGCACAGCTTTCTCCTTACTTACCTTCTCAGAGGCCTTCTCACGAGTCTCTTCCACCTGTATGTCTCCCTTTCCGCCAAAGGCCTTTCTCACCAGCTCGACATTCGCGTCCTCCACAGAACTGTTGGCCGCCTTGGCTTCTATTCCTTTCTCCTGCAAGAACGCAATAATTTCCTTGCTTGACTTGTTTACTTCCTTCGCTAACTCATGTACCTTCATTTTTGCCATGCTCACTACCTCCCTTTACCTGGCAAGCACCTTCACTCTCCAGTGCCTTCACAACCGCCTGTGCCAAACCTGCATCGCATACTGCCAGAGAAGACCTCATTCCCTTTCCTATAGCGCCTCCCAGACTCTCCTTGGTTCCGTAATAATATACCGGGACGCCATAATAGGAACTCTTGTCCGTAAATAACTTTTTGGTATTCGCTGACGCATCCTCCGCCACGATAACCAGCATAGCGTGACCGCTCTTTACTGCAGTTTCCGTCTGAAATTCACCGCTTACCAAATTATGCCCTCTGATTGCCAGTCCGAGCAATGATAATACCTTATTTTGTCTCAATATCTTTAAACTCCTTATCCAGGGTTTCATATACTTCCTCGGGAATACTCATCTTAAAGGAGCGCTCCAATCCTTTGTTTTTGCGGGCTTTTCCCAGACATTCTCTCTGTGTACAAATATATGCACCCCTGCCATTCTTTTTTCCTGTAACATCCAGACAGATCGTCCCGTCAGTGGTTCGCAGGACCCTCATCATCTCCCGCTTATCCTTCATCTCACCACAGCCGATACACTGTCGCAAGGGAACCTTTTTTGCCATTGCGCCGCCCCCTTATTCCTGATACTCTTCTTCGTATTCCTCTACATAGTCCTCGTCGCTGTCGTATTCGTCATCTATATAGTCCTCATAGCGGAAACCGGGCGCATCCTTGGCCTGGGTCTCGGACTTGATATCGATCTTGTAGCCGGTGAGTCTGGCAGCCAGACGAGCATTCTGTCCTTCCTTGCCGATGGCCAGGGAAAGCTGGTAATCCGGCACCACCACCTTGGCGGTCTTCTCGTCCGGATCAGCGAAAACAGCCACTATCTTGGCCGGAGACAGAGCATTCTGAATCAGATTGCCGGGATTCTCATCCCAGTTCACAATGTCTATCTTTTCTCCCCGAAGTTCCTCCACTATGGCATTGACTCTCGCGCCGTTTAAGCCCACGCAGGCGCCTACCGCGTCCACATTTGGATTGTGTGACCACACTGCCAGCTTGGTGCGGCTGCCGGCCTCACGGGCAATACTCATGATCTCCACCGTGCCGTCCTTGATCTCAGTGACCTCGGACTCAAACAGCCTCTTCACCAGCTCCGGGTGCGTGCGGCTCACATTGATTCGAGGACCCTTGGGTGTGTTTTTCACCTCCAGCACATAAACCTTAATGCGCTCCGTGGGCATAAACACCTCGCCGCGCACCTGCTCGCTCTCGCTGAGCATCGCATCCGCCTTGCCCAGATTAATGCTGATATTGCGGCCGATATAGCGCTGTACCACGCCGGTCACGACATCCTTCTCCTTCTCAAAATACTGATTGTAAATTACACTTCGCTCTTCCTCGCGGATCTTCTGCAAAATCACATTCTTGGCGTTCTGAGTGGCGATACGGCCAAACTCCTTGGACTTGATCTCCACATTCAGGACATCGCCCACCTGGGCCTTCTGAGAGAGTTCCTGAGCATCCTCCAGAGCGATCTGCAACACGGAGTCCTCCACATCCTCTCTGGTCTCCACCACTTCCTTCTCCATGTAGCACAGGAAATCACAGGTCTCACGGTCGATCTCCACCTTGACATTGTCCGCCTTGCCAAAATGGTTCTTGCAGGCGGTCAGCAGCGAGTTCTCTATGGCCTCGAACAGTGTCTCCTTGCTGATCTCCTTCTCTTTCTCCAGAATATCCAGTGCCTCCATCAGTTCCTTATTCATTTTCTACTTTTCCTCCATTCCGCCCTTATAGGCAATTCCTGTTTAAAAGTCAAGCGCCAATCGAATCACCGCTATGTCATTTCTCGCAAAAGTCCTGTCTCCTGTCTCCTGTGCAATCACAATACTACCCTCATCAAAGGCTTTGAGCACTCCGACATACTCCTTGGTCCCCTCCAGGGGTTTGTACAGCTTGATCTCAACCTCCTGACCGATGCTGCGGGCCAAATGTCTGTCCTTCTTCAGCGCACGGCCAAGCCCCGGACTGCTCACCTCGAGAATATAGGCGTCAGGGATAAAATCCTCCCTGTCCAGCGCATCGGACAGCGCACGGCTCACATTCTCGCAGTCCACAATGCCAACGCCCTCCTCCTTATCAATATAGGCTCGCAGATAGTAGTCGCCGCCTTCCTTCACATATTCCACATCATAGATCTCCACGCCCTGCGCGGCGGCTATAGGCTGCAGCAGCGTTTCCGTTCTGGTCTCATAATCCTCTCTCTTTGACATATTTCCCTTTCCCTTTTGGCTATAACATCAAGAAAGAGTGGTCTGCAACCACTCTCACTCTAACAATAATCTTTAATTCTTCTCAAGTATATGCCTTTGGGCGGCGCTTGTCAATAGAATTTTTAGAAAATTTTAGCACCCTATTTTCTCAAAATTGATATCCTTGAAACCAATCGGCAGCTTTTCAAGAGACTGGAAAACTAGTACATATAAGCCATCCTCTTAGATACTTTCAGTGTCCATCGCCTGTAAGCGCTGTCCTCTCTGCTCCAAAACACTCCTGACCTCCATCAAAATCCTGCCAAGATGATTTGCGCCTGCCCCATTTACTGTTCCCCATGTCCTGTCCCCCCAAGTATTGCCTTCTTCGAGATAAGCATCATGCGTAGAAAGCAGCTTTTCGGCAAGGCCAGGATTTTGTTCAAACTTGGCCCTCACGATCTCGCTCATGACAGATATTTTTACCTGCTCCCAATCCTTCCGCAGAGGGATAGCCCTGCCCAGGTGACGTGCTTCTGTCGGATTTAACCCCGCAAATTTCTGTCGGTCGGCAGGATTTGCGCATTTCTGCGCCTGAAATGCCGCTTCATTGTTCTGGTAATCAATGCCGTCGTATCGCACAGGTGCTTCATAGAAATTGCTCAAAAAGAAAAACTCCCCACGAAAAGACTTAATTTCATTGCTCATTACATTTCTCCTCTCAGTGTACATGATTTCCTTTGTTTTCATAGACTCTCTTAGCTGGTATAAATCGCTTTCCGGGTCAAGCTCCAGATCATATTTCTCTGCCAGTTCAACAAGATCAACCATCTATTGCCCTCGCTTATCCAGTATTCGTCAGCTTCTTTGTATGACAATCAAGGATTGAGCTAAAAATTTTAGGAGGACTTTATTCTCCCTCAATTTTACGATTCGTAAAATCAAAATTTTCCTTTAAACTATAATCCTATTTTGTTTTTTGAAAATTGCGTTAAAATAAATTTATCACAAATCGATGAAAATCAGAGTCGGGAGAGAATGTATGGATTTTGGAGAAAAGCTGTATCGTCTGCGGGTGGAAAGAGGAATTTATCAGAAACAGCTGGCTGTATATCTGCATGTGTCAGTGGGAACTATCTCTAATTATGAGAATGGCATACACTTCCCGGACCTGAAGACTCTGTGCAAGCTGGCCAACTTTTTTCACGTATCGGCCGACTATTTGCTCGACCGCACGGAGTACATGTCCCCCATTGATGATCTGAACCGGGAACTCATAGATCACTATACCGCCAGCGATATCATGAATATCATTATCGAGCTTACGCCGGAAAGCCGTCAGGATCTGGTGAAATATCTGACCATGCTGTCCCTGTGCGACGGGGCCGAGCTGCCCTCCCTTTCCACGGCAAAACAAAAATCCTCCACCCAGGTTTCTCCCCTTACAGAGACCAAGGCCGAGTGCCCGCCGGAGTAAATCTCGTCTCGGAAAGGCATTCCATATTTTAGATATAGTAAAAAATACTTTATACTTTCTTTATCGTTCTGCCCGCATGGGATTATGCAGGAAATCTTCATATGCCAGGCGAATTCCTTCCTCCAGCTCCGTGTGATACTGCCAGCCCAGCGCTTTGGCCTTGCTCACGTCCAACAGCTTTCTGGGCGTCCCGTTGGGTTTGCTGACGTCCCAGCGTATCTCTCCCTCATAGCCCACGATCCGGGCCACAGTCTCCGCCAGTTCCTTCACACTCAGCTCCTTGCCCGTTCCCGCATTCACCGTCTCATTGCCACTATAGTTGTTCATCAGGAACACACAGAGCTGTGCCAGATCATCCACGTAGAGAAACTCCCGCAGAGCACTGCCGTCCCCCCAGCATGTCACATAGGGAGTTCCCTGCTCTTTGGCCTCGTGAAAACGCCGTATCAACGCAGGCAGCACATGGCTGTGAGTCGGGTGATAGTTGTCGTTGGGACCGTATAAATTGGTGGGCATCACTGAAATATAGTCCGTCCCGTACTGTCTGTTCAGAAATTCGCAATACTTCAGGCCGGAAATCTTGGCCAGCGCATAGGCCTCATTGGTCTTCTCCAATTCACTGGTCAGCAGACAGCTTTCCGGCATGGGCTGGGGAGCCATACGGGGATAGATACAGGATGATCCCAGAAATTCCAGTTTCCGACAGCCACTTTTCCAGGCGCTGTGAATCACATTCATCTCCAGCATCATATTGTCATACATGAAATCCGCCTGCGCACTGTCATTGGCGGCGATTCCGCCCACCTTTGCAGCTGCCAGAAACACATAATCCGGCCTCTCCCCGGCAAAAAAATCTTCCACCGCCTGCTGTCTGCACAAGTCCAGCTGCTGATGCGTGCGGGTAATGATATTCTCATAGCCCTGCCGCTCCAGCTCTCTCACAATGGCGGAGCCTACCATCCCCCTGTGTCCGGCTACATAAATTTTTGCGTTCTTTTCCATCATAGCTATAGCGACACCGTTCCTTCCCGCTCTATTATTGCCGTATCATCCGACAACAAACAGATAGTCCGTTTTCCTTTCCCACAGGACATAATATATCGCTATCTACGCCAATTGTCAAGGAGAAACGCTGTCCGCCGCCCATGCCGTCTCGGTAAACCGGACGCTTTGGGCCATGGCTATGGCCTCCTCTCTGGTAAAATACCGCTCTGCCAAAAACAGCACATAGCCATAGGGCGCGTCCTCTCTGGCAAAACCGACATACCAGATATCAACCGTTGCCTCTTCCTCCGGTATCGGTGTGCCCGCTTCCTCCATCTCGTCCAGATCGCTGGCAGTGTACAGGTCGTGATTCATGGACACGAGGACCGCCTGCTCCTGACAGCCCTCCAGCACCTCGCTGTCGTTGGTTACCTCCGTATGATTCATGCGGAGATAGAAATCGTTAAGCCGTCCGTTGTCGTCAAAGGCAAACGGCCCCACATCGTCATAGGCAGATGACTCATCCTCCCCTCTGTATACCTGAATGAATCCCCCTGCGCTCTTCCATGCCTCGGGCGCCCAACTGCCCTCTAAGTCTCTGCTCTCCGCCTTCCAATCAAAGAGCACACCGCTGCCTATATAGAAATCTGTCCGATATGGGCCTACCTCAACCTGTTCCTCATGGGGCATTTCCCAATCGCTCACCCAATCGCTGAGGTGCCTGATATCACGCCTGAATGCGGCGATTTCCGTGTTCCGATAGAGTCCTTTGCCCTCCGCCCCCCGGTCGCTGTACAGCATCAAAGTGTCCCCGTCGCTCTCCCGAAACAGATATACACTTTCCAGGTCCAGATTCTCTTTCCAATAATATATATCCAGATGGTAATTCTGGCCGTTGTCCGCATCCTCCAGCAAATAGAACATACGCGCAGTCCGGCTTAAATCATGCTCGTCGCTGTCTTCGGGCCAGCTGGCTCCCGCGTAACCGGCGTAGTCCTCAAGCTGAGGATTTTTCTGCTCCACCAGAGTCTGCAGCTGCTCCCATGTCAACTCGCCGTCCCTGTCCATCGCCTGAAGAGCCGCCAGACTCCCCATAGGTGTCTCGTCGGAAACTTCTGACTGTTGCCCAGAGGAAATCTGAATCCCGCCGTCATCCGGCTTTGAGCCGCCCTCCTCAGGCGTACTCCAGTCCGTCATCAAGACCAGTCCGCCCGCTGCAAGCAGCACCGCCAGAACCAATCCCGTTCCAATTTTCACGCTGCGGTAAGCCAGAATATTCTTCACCCTGCTGCGAATATCATTCTCCCCAAAGCTCAGAGGCGCCGCCGTCAACACTCTTCTTTCAAGGCCCCCTTGGGATGCGCTGGAAATCGCCAGCAGCGCCTTGGAATATGCCTTTTTGCTCCCCTCACCCAACCGGCGGATCACCCTCTCGTCACAGGACATCTCCATGTCGCGCACCATCAGTCCATAGGCCAGCCACACCAGTGGATTGAACCAATGCAGGGACAATGTCAGCCAGGTCACCGCCTTGACCAGATAATCTCCCCGTTTCAGATGCACCAGCTCATGGGCAAGTACATATGCCCTCTCCTCCTGAGGCAGTCCCACTGGCAGATAAATCCGGGGGTCAAAAAAGCCTAACAGAAACGGGGTACTGATCCGATTGCTCTCATACACGTCCTCCTGTATCCGCACAGCCTGCCTTAGCCGCCTTCGCAGCAGCAGGTAGGAGGCCAGACTGTATCCCATCAATACTGCCACTCCCACCACCCAGATCAGACTGCCCACAGCAACCCATCTCCGTTCCTGAAACAGTACCTCGCTGCGGCTGTACCGCCTGCTGATCTGCTCCCTTTGGTTCTGCGCATCGGCGGATATCCAATCCACCCCCTGATAACGCTCAGGAAAAGCCGATGCCGCAGCCAAACTATCCTGATAAAAATCCGCCGCTTTATCCGTCTCCGCTGTCAAAAGGCCCATTCTGCCCCGGCGGACCGAAGACTCCACTGTACCGTCCTTATGCACCAGCATCTGATACTGTACCAGCTCCTGTTCGTAGGCCGCCGTCTCCAGTCTCTGCTCCATATCTCCCAGCGCCAAGCCAAAATAGCGGCTCTGCAGAGTGAATGGACACAACAGCCGCAAAAACACCACCGCCCACAGCACATAGGAAAAACTTCTGGGTTTCCTCCTCAAAAGCAGGCGCAGCGCCAGCACGATCAAAATACAAGCGGTTCCCGCCAGATTCATCTCCAAAATTTTCAGAAATATGCTATCCATAACAACTCCCATCTCCCCGTTTCATCAGGCATGTAAACAGAACTCATCACTCCTCATATTCCTCGATCATCCTCCGAATCTCCTCCACCTCCTCGGGGCGCAGTTTTCTGCTCCTGGTAAAGGCGGCAACAAACTGAGGCAGGGAATCCGAAAAACTTCTGGTCACGATCTCCTGGCTCTCCGCCTCCTGTACCTGCTCTCGGGATATCAGGGAGGTCACAACAGCCTTCTTTGATCTGACCACTCCCCTCTCCGTCAGCCGCTTGATAACCGTGTAGGTGGTAGATTTCTTCCATCCCAGGCGCTTAGCGCACAGCTCCACCAGTTCGCCGCTGCCGATCGGCTCCTTTTCCCACAGAATCTCACAAAAACGATACTCACTTTCAAAAATTTTTGGTGTTTCCATATTTTCCTCCACAAAAAATCTAATGCGTTAGACCTAATATGAGTCTAACGCATTAGACAAATTCTGTCAATATGATTCTGTATACTTTCATCAAAACCGGAATTCTTAACTCTTTTTCCCATCAGCAAGGCCAATCACATAGCTCGGATATTATCAATCTGCTCCGCTATAAAGTGAATTGATGTTCCATACTGTCCCAATTCCTCTGCCAGCGCTGTCATGTCCCGATAGATTCCCTGCAGACTCTCGATGATCCTGTCGGCAGTCTCTTCCTCTGCCCGGTGAGCCATCCGGCCGATGACTCCCGCCAGCATGTCACAGATTTCCTCCAGAGCAGCCCGCTGCTTTGAATTCAGATGACACTCCAGCTTTTGTGTCTCGCCTTTCAGATAAAAGAGCAGTATATTCCCCTGAAGAACCATGTCGCTGTATTTTTTTTCGTCACTCCGCATCATAACGACATCGTTTCCCGCCTCTGTGCATATCTGCGCCACATTTTCCGGGAGATTCCGAAAAAATTCCACTGCTCTGTCGATCTGATCTCGAAAGTCTTTAGTCCCGTCCAACAGGGCTTTATGCTCCGGAGCCCGCCACCCATCCAAAGCTGCGGCGGAGGCGATGATATCCAGCCGGATACCGCAGTCCTCCAAACGTGCGACAGTCACTTCCCGCAGCGGCAGGGAAGACAAATCATCCGCAATGTCTCTCACCGCATCCGCAATATAGCCATAGGGCAGCGCCGGGTCCGCCAGCGCATCTGCCGCCGCCCTGCCACTTTCCACCGCCTTCTGCAGACACTTCAGGGCGTTTTCCCTCATATCTCTGAAAATCAGCTCCGCCAGTTCACCCAGAAAACCGGCGATCCGCCCCGCCCTTATACCGGCACTGTGGGCCAGACCGTCATACTGCCCGCATATGGGCTCAAAAGCTTTATGGTGTTCCGGCTTTGCCCTTGACACGGTAAGTCTGGTCTGAAACGCGGTCAGCTGAAACTGAAAAGTCGCATCCTCTATGGCCTTCAAAATCATAAAGCGGGCGGATATTTCATCCGGCCGCCGCGCGATGGCCGTGATACGCTCCAGCATCTCTGTCAGCGCATCTGCAGCGGCCTCTGTCCTGTGGGCCGTGTAGTCCCAGAATTCCGTGTAACCCGCTGCGTCCGGAATATCCCGGTTCTTTGCGGTAAAATCCACCGTCTCCCTGGCCTGAACGATCAGCTGGTTCAATTCTTTGATAATCTCGTCTGTGTTCCTTGCATACATGATAGCACCTCTCCCTTTCTGCGTCTGTGAGAATCCTATGGAGGAATGATATTTCCGATATTCCGCCGGAGTTACGCCCATGTGCGCCCGAAAGCTGCGGGTGAAACCCTCATGGGAATCATACCCGTATTTGAGGGCAATCTCCAGGACAGAGGCATCTGTTCCGGCAAGCTCCTGTGCCGCCAGCGCCATCCTGCGTCTGGCCACATACTGCATCACGCTCTCACCCACCGCCTCGCGAAACAGCCTCTGATAATGGTATTTGGAAAAATGGACACTGCCCGCCAGATTTTCCACTGTGAGCTTCTCCCTGATCCTCTCCTCGATCACTTCCAGAGAATCAAAAACGGCCTCGAAACGTTTCAACTCCTCCACCTCCCGTCTGTAGTTACAACTACAGAATACCGCTTTCACTACTACTATTCTTGACGAAAAATGCTCTCCTGTCTGCCTTTCCACAAAAAAAATGCCCGAAACAAAATGTTTCCGACACTTTCCGGGCCTCGCTATTCTGTTAAAATAGCAAACAGCTGATAGGGGAATCGAACCCCTGTTTCCGCCGTGAGAGGGCGGCGTCTTAACCGCTTGACCAATCAGCCATAACTGTTATCCGCAATACTTATGAAAGAGAGCAGCTGATAGGGGAATCGAACCCCTGTTTCCGCCGTGAGAGGGCGGCGTCTTA
>CAYLIM010000029.1:0-32435 GCA_964383805.1 uncultured Acetatifactor sp. | reverse complement strand
GCTTTCAAAATGTGAAATTCGTTTACAAAACGGGAACCTCGGATTGCAATCGACCCGCTATAAAGAACTTAATCGATTTTACTGTCGATTCGGTGCGATTTTAGGTCGATTCATGTCGATACTCTCTCTTGAGGGGAATTATTATGTTATAGTTAATTATTAACAAAAATAGTTTTGGGAGGACATCTTGACAAAATTGATATGACCCTGTGGGGAGAAGAAAGTACATACATCGAGAAGGGAAAGAACTATGAAGAACACAAAATTATATCCATTTGAGAGGAATCGATATTATCCGGGAAAAATGCTTACATCAGCAGATTTTCAGGCAGAACAGACCTATTTTAACAATAAGCGCAGGTTTATTAATAACTTGATGTATGGAGCCGGAGTGGTCTGCGGCTGCGGTGTGTTCAGCCTGGACGACTTGTCTCTCCTGGTAGAAAGCGGGGTAGCCATCGACGGTTTGGGGCGGGAAATCGTTATGGAATCCTCTGTGGTAAAAAAGCTGTCTGCCATTGAGGGGTTTGAGGGTTTAAAAACCAACTTGGCCAGCCTTTGCCTGCGCTACAGGGAAGAGCCTGTACATACGGTGTACACCATGAATCAGGGAGCGGGAGAGGACAAAAGAGAATACGAGTATAACTGGATCAGTGAAAACTATCAGCTGTTTTTGATGGATCAGGAGGAGGCCGCAAAGCAATATCCCATGGAAGCGGAATTCCTTACCAGTGCGGTTCTTTTTGAAAATGATGATTTCACGGTGAAACTGGTAATGCCTGCCACAGTCTGCCGCGGGAAAAATGTGAAGCTGGAGATAGAGGTAGAAAAGCATTCCACAGAGAATAAGAAACTGACTTATCATGGAAGTCTGCAGATTCCGGTATTCGTGACACCGGAGGGGCAGCATGAGCTGGAGATAGATCTGGAGGATATTTCTCTCGGATATAAAGAAAAAATGAAAAAAGAATATTGGCTGGTGACCCAGGACGTGACCATGCTGGATACTTCCGTGCTGCTGAAAAGCGGCAGCGCCAGCGCCTGGATCGACGGGACGGCTGTGGAGACAGCGGCCTCCTGCTCCATGAAAGTGATGATTTCGGACCGCACGCCCAGAGAACTCGTGAACCGGGAAATTGGCCGCATGAGCCTGGAGATGAGAAATATGGGCGGATATAAGGACTATGTGCGTCTGGCAGATTTAAGGCTGGTCCGCACAGAGAGCGCTTATATTATCGAGGAGGTTTTGGAGAAAGAGGTAAAAACCTATATCACGGCTCCGGCCCAGGAGGATCTGCGCAGCGAATATCTGGAATACTTTGTCAAGGAGGGGGAAGTCTTAAATCGCAAAACCGCCTGTCTGGAGAAAACGGAAGATCAGAGTGGGCAGCAGACAGAGAATCATGTGCCGGAGGTGGCTACCGGTATTTTGGAGATTCCTTTGGGAGAGTCGGCCAGAAAAGGCGATATCCGTTATTCCGGTGAGATCATGCATGGTCTTGGAAGGGGTAATGTATACGTAGATATCGGTTATGAATATATCACGGAGGATGCGGCGTTACATGCCAGTGCCAAGAACACTATTTATGGAAATCCTGATTTGTTTAAAGGCGGGAAGACCGCGGCCGTGGATGCGGAGACAGCAGTCAAGGTCATGAATGATAAAGGAAGCTTTATCGTAGCGGCAAGGCTTCTTGAAAACGTGGATTATCTGGTATTGACATACCGCTGGATAGCTATCAAGTTTCCGGCGGGCAATGATCTGGGGCTGGCAGAAAATTATAATGGCAAGAGTATTTCCACAGATACGCCCACGGTGGTTATGGGCACGAAGGAAAGTCATTATTTCCATGTGAAATATAACAACATGGAAAGCTGCAGCGTGGCATATGAATTGACAGAGCCCGGAAGCGGGGAGATCACGTCAGACGGCGTTTACACGGCTCCGGCAAAAGAGGGTGTGTATGAGATTCGGATATACTGTATTGACATGCCGATCATCTGTACATATGCATATGCCATTGTAAAGAAAAAAGGATTTGGTGAGTCCGAAGAATAGGGCGTTAAGGAGATTGGCAGGTATGTTCTATCAGTCACAGAAGATGAAACTGGAATGTGTCCGCACTGTGAGGAAAAACGATATCAATGACATTCTGATATGCCAGGATTTAAATACAGCTGCCAGGAATCTGTATACGCTGCTGGTGATCAAGGAACATCAGACTGCCAGGCAATATTTGGAGGTGTTTGAACGGGCCGGGATGTCGGCCCGGGATTCTTACATTGACAGCTTTTCTGACAGAGGCGCTTTATGCATGGTGTTTGAGTATAAGCAGGAAAGACCCCTTCGGGATTTTTATATGGGGGAGTCATATACGTTGGCAGAATGTGAGTCCATATGTATCAATGTGATTATGACATGTATCACCTCAAACCTGCCCTATCCTCTTCTCTATCTGCTGCTGAAACAGGAACAGCTGCATTTATCCAAGGATCATACCGTGTATTTCAGTTATCAGATCGATCTGGCGGAGCTGGATCCGAACAAGTCGGAGAGGGACTGTGCGGTTGCCTGTGCTTCTGTTTTAAGAGAGCTTTTGAGGTCTAAAGCTTCGCAGAAGGCGTTTAGCTACCGGCTGTTGGAAAAGAAGATATCCAGAAAAAGCTATGACAGATTCACGGAGCTTTATAAGGATATCCGGATTGCCGGGGTGTCAGGGCAGAAACAGGGGATCAGAAAGCGGATAAAGGCATGGTTTGCCCGCAGACAGGATGTCCTGTTTCGGATTCTGTTATGTATTTGTCTTGTCCTTGGGGTGCTTGCGCTGGTGTCCATACTTTTTCAACTTATTTTTGGAGATATTCCATGGCTGCGGATATTGTTTAACGGATTTAAGACCATAGGAACGGAAACGCTGGTATGACAGAGCAGCATACAGCGAATCGGAGGGTAAAGACGAATGAGAAAACGGATTACCTGCATAGCGGCATTTGTGTGGATGTTGGTGATATTGGCTCTGGTCGTTGCGGACAGTTCATTATGGAGCAACGAACGGAGGATTTCTTCTTTTCATGACGGATGTGTGGCAGAAAACAAAGTATATGTAACAGAGAATATAGATGGGGAAGGCGTTCTCTATGTGTCAGACCTTAGTGGTAAGGTGGAGAAAGTCTTTTTGAGCAGTTCGGTCCATCCGGGGAGCATGTTTGGGAAAGTGGATTACCAGGATGGTCTTTATGGTGTCCTTGTGTCAACGGATGCAGAATACCATATCGTCCAATTTGATGATCAGATTCGTCCGGTGGCGGTTTCTCCCGGATTACATATGGCCCAGGAGGGAATCCTGACAGGGTTTTGGGCAGAAACAGGCGGGTTTTACCTGACCATGGTGTCGGATGGCGGTGAGAAGGCCTGCGTTTATTTTGTGGACAGGCAGGAACTGACAGAGTTATCCTGGGAGACTTCTCCGGCGGAGGCTCTTCCGGCGCTGGAGGTAAAGCTTTATGAGCTTGCCGATTGTGAAGAGGGAAGGCTTTTTGTGGAAGCCAGGTATGAGGAAGGGGAACTTCTGACTTACAGGGACAACGGCGACGGCGCGGAGTATTTTCAGTCATCCCCGGAGGTGCAGAATGCTTTCCAGAGCCGTAACCTGACAGCGGGCCAGGTGGTAAAGCTGCGTCAGGACCGGTTTATCGCTTATATACAAATTCTTCTGATTGGATATGTGGTATTGTTTCTGATATTTATTGCGCTCAAAAACCGCAGCCACGTTGTGTATACCATTGCCGTTGTGGAGGTGGTTCTTCTGGCAATTACTGTCGGGGGAGTGGTTCAGATACCCCTGATCCGGGAAAAGGCAGAGGAGCAGGAGGCGGAGCGATTCGGGTTTTACTATGTACAGACGCTGGCTGAGAGTATCGGGAATCCTGTAAACTACAATGTGGAAGAAGCGGGATTCTATGACAGTAAAGAATATTCTTCTTTGAGAAATCAGCTGTGCAGATTTGTAGAGATGGAAGAGATTTCCCGGATATTTACAGATGTCTGCATTGTGCGCAGCAGCGACCATCAGGTTCTGGTCAGCGCCAGCGGTCGTAACGGGCAGCAGTTTGAGGAAGTCTATGCGGCCGGAACAAGGGATATGCTGAATACCCTGGCAGCAGGAGGGCAGAAGTTCGGTATGGTGGTGCGGATCGACGGGGAGGCTTACCGGGTATTGGGCGTGCCCGCCACAGACGGGCTTTATCCGAAGTATTTGCTGATCGGCGTCACCAAACGGGAGGATTTATCCGTCTGGAGAGTCGGTGGTAAAGTTTATGTGAAATATGCGGAAATCCTGTTTTTATTGGGAAGTATGATCAGCATCAGCCTTTTGGTATTGCAGGGAAGGGAACTGAAACGACTGGCCAAAGCCATGGAAAACGTGGCCAGCGGGCAGATGGATGTAGTGAAAAAGTCTGTTCATGGGAAAGACGCAGACCGTATGTGGAATAGCCTGCTGGAAATTCAAAAGACCATCGGCCAGATCAATTACACAAAATATCGGATATATGAATCCTGTTACCGGTTTGCGCCTAAAAATATTGAGAAGATTCTGGGTAAGGATTCTATCGCGGAGGTAAAGAGCGGAGACATGGTCCTGGTTCATGGGACGGTGGCATCCATATCTTCCGCAGAGCTGGAAAACAGAGACCGCCAGTCCGCGCAGGTGATGGGCCGCTTTTTCAAATTGATTGAGAAACATCAGAATGCAGGAAACGGATTTATCGTGTCAGGCCATAGTGATTTGACTATGCTGAAGGTTTTGTTTTTGGAAGATTCCAAAAGCACGGTGGATTTTGAGGCGGCTTTTATGCATGAGCTTTGTGAGGACAAGAGCCTGGAGGGATTAAAAGTAAGCGTATTTCTGCATTATGCCCAGTATGTATATGGAGTGGCAGGAACAGAGCAGCAAAGTTTTCCGTTCCTTTTGTCCAGAGAAGGAAAAGAGATTGAGCGATATGCCAGATGGTTTCAGGAAATGGGACTGAAATTAGTGATTACCGAGAGTGTGAAAAACAGGGAGAAACTGGACGGAAATCTTCGATATATCGGGTATATTCTGATTTCTGACACCGGGGAGGAACTGCGTCTGTATGAAGCGCTGGATGCCTGTCCCCTTGCCCAGAGGAGGCTGAAGGTAGAGACAGACGCCAAATTCCAGAAGGCCCTTCAGTTGTTTTATCAGCATGATTTCTATCTTGCCAGAAGCACATTCTCGGATGTACTGAAGGAAAATCCGGAAGATGCCATGGCAAAATGGTATTTGTTTACCTGTGAGAAATATTTGAATCAGGTACATATTGAGGGAGATGTCTGCAGACTGTACTGGGAGGCATAAGGAGTTTGCAGCCGGAAAGGAGGTATAGGTCATGGGTGATAATCTGTTTCGGGTCTTGCTGACGTCAATCAAGGCAAAGGTCACGCCTTTGGTAACAAAGGTGAAGATGTGGACCAGCTGGAATTTTATCCGCACCAATATTATTGCAAAAATCCGTGATTTTTTTGTCTCTTTACTGGATGTAAGACCAAGACATAAGAAAGATTATTACTCGATTTTCGGCTGGCTGGTCAGCAGAAGGCTGGCAATGGCTGTTGTGGTGGCAGCGGGCGTCTTAAGCCTGTACTATCTGTTCTCTGTCTGTAAACCCCTGAATTTTGACAGGGCAGAGGGAATAAAGACCTATGACTATGATTCCATTATGCTGCGCTTTGCCGATGGGAAAGTGCGGATCAGAGGAGAATCCGGCTATCTGGCCTATGAGGGGGAGGTAAAGAGTGGAAGTGTCACCGGTTACGGAACATTATATAACCGGGAAGGCGTTGTGGTATATCAGGGATATTTTGATAAAAACATGTATCAGGGAAATGGAACCAGATATTATGACAGTGGGACCATGATGTATACCGGTAATTTCCAAAACAATCTTTTTGACGGTGCGGGAAGGCTATACCGGGAGAACGGAAGCCTGGCTTATGAAGGAGAGTTTGCCCTTGGAAAAAAGGATGGCAATGGAAAGCTGTATGATAATGGCAGCAATCTGGTCTACTCCGGCGGTTTCAGCCAGGATGAACTTTTGTATGGCAGTCTTTTGGGTAAGAAAGTCTCGGAGATGGCACACATTTATACGGGAAAACGGATATTATATGAGGATGACCGGGATTTTGCTGTGATTTTAGAGGATATTGATGCCATGTATCTGGGATGGGGCGACAGCCAGTCCCTGGATGATGAGATCGCTGTAGAACAGGTATTGGTTCTGAAAAGTTCTCTGGGGATGGGCGGAAAAACTTTTACCACCATAGAAGAGTTAAAGGGATATTTCGGGACAGAGGATTATGAAGGAAACTCGGAGGTAACCATGCAGGAGGCTGTCGCGATCAACTGGATGGCTGATTATCGCAATGGTTCCCAGAGAAAAGTAGACATGGAGTTATCGTCAGATTACGATGACTATTTTGTGGTAGAGGGTTTTGATCCTGCCTATACGGTCTATCTCTATTCCTTCCGCAAAGACGGACTGATCTATACATTTGTCTGTCAGGACAGTGGAGACACTTTTTCCTTTTATTCGATTGAGAAAGATGAGGGTGGAGCATGAGGAGAAATGTATTGACCAAGGGTCTGATAGCCCTCCTTACAGCGGCTGTTCTCATCAGTTCTCCCGGCGCAGGCGCGCGGATGCAGGTCCAGGCGGCGGAGCGGATTCTGACTCTGGATATGGTCAAGAAAACAGCGCTGGCCAACAGTTCAGATTATGAGAAACTGGAAAGTGAGCTTCAGGTGAAGGAGGTATCCTTAAAACAGGCCATCAAATCTATCAGGCTGAAACAGAAAAATATGTCAACCTTCCGATGGACGCCTCTTCTCTCTTTCAAATTTCCGGAAAAGCCCGATTTGTCAGAGGCGTATGAATTTCAGTTTAAACCGATTGAGATTCAGGCGGAGATCGACATAGTAAAGCACAAAATGACAGATCAGATGCTGGCGGTGTATGAGAACGTCTCCAATCTGTATGTGGATATTGTAGTATTGCAGGATACCATTTCCTTTAATGAAGACAGGCTTTCTTCTATGGAGACCACCCTTGAAAAAAACCGGCTGCGGCTGAAACTGGGGCAGGCGACCCAAAGTGATGTGGATGCCATGGAAAAAGCTATCAAGGCTCTGAACGACAAGATCGCGGCAGACAAAAGAAAATTAGAGGCAGATAAAAAGAAGTTATCGACTGCTGTCGGCATGGATGTTACCACAGGGTATCAGTTTGAGAATCCGTTTGTGGATTTCAGCATACAGAGAAGTCAGTTAAAGGATTTGATTCAATATACGCTCGACAGAGATGAAAATTATTATGAAGTTTCCATGAATGCCACCACCAGCCTCATCTCCCTGCGGACCAATTACAATTTGATGGCGGGGCAGTATGGCGGCAAGATGGGATATATTTCCGAGTATGTGAATCAGGCCATAGCAGGGCAGAAAATCAATGGCAAGGCGTTTAAGAGCAAGTACGAGGAATTTTTAGTGGCTGTCGACGCCCCCTGGCAGGGAAAGAAAAGGATTCTTTTTATCCGCGTTCCCAGGGAGTGGTTTAAGGGACAGATCTCAGGTATCCGGTATGTGGAGGATGAGCCGTATGCGCTGTATGAGGCGGCCTTGGAATATCAGGACGCCCTTCTTGAGAAGAACAATGCAAAGCAGGATCTGACCCAGCAGGTGGAGGACGGTTTCAACAATCTGATCAGTTTGCGAAATACCTATATGTCTCTCATCGAACAGGTGGAGGATGCCAAACAACAGCTGGAGGCAGATGCGGTTTTAAATCGTCTGGGAGAACTGACTTATGATGAATATAAGGCATCTTTGGATGAATACGAGAATATGCAGAATGAAATGTTCGAGGCTCTGGCCCTGTATTCTCAGGCCCTGTATTCTTTTGACAGGCTGACCTGCGGAGGAATCACAGCCCTTATGGAAGGAACAGGGGCGGATTTAAATGCCGGCAGCGGCGGGACCAGCTATGTGGAAGATGAGTATGCCGAGGGCGCTTACTACTACATTGAATCTATTATCCAGGAGCAGGAGTTCCGAGTCGGGGTAGGCATCCCTGATGATTTTGACGTCAGTGTGTCCCATTTTGAGTTATGGTGTGACGGGACACGCATTGGCGACCGCACAGAGATTGATAAGACCATCCGGCATCTGGCGCTGTCTGTAGACAGTGTGTCGGAGGTAAAGCTCAGGTTTTATGACGGAGACACATTTGTAGATGACTGTGTCATAGACCCTGATGTTTACAGCGGGCCGCTTCAAATTGTAAAAGGGTATACCACTGTAAGTTCGGAAAATCTGGAGATAGGCGCCTACACAAGCCAGATAGGAAGCGTCACCGAAATGGTGACCATTACGTTAAAGCCCGATGAGTCAGAGCAAATCGCCTATTATCTGGTGAAGAATGAGGAAGGGAAGTATCTGGTCACCAGTACTCCGATTCCCATAAACACAGGCTTTAAGTACCTTCCTCTGATGCAGGGCAGTATGGAACAGCTGACCATTGAATTTTATGGGGAAGATTCCAAATTGAAATATACAGGATACTTTGAAACCGGTAATTTGAAACTTATGAAGAACCCGGAGGGAACATGAAATCAGGAAGAAAAGGCAGAATGGCAGCGGCAATTTTGAGCGTAAGTGTCTTTACGTGGATTCTGTGCTGCCAAATGGCCCAAGGCGCTATTTTTGACGAATCCAGGGCCGTGACATATGAACAGTATACGTCCTTCCATGTGATTGAGGACTCCACGCTGTTTATCGGTACATATCTTATCCATATTCAGGCCCTCACGGATGAGTTGTATGAGAAGGCCATGGAAAGTGCCACTGAGTCGAACCAGACCAGTATCTACTATAAGTCGGAGCTGGCAGGCGGCGCATGGTTTGACATTACGGATGCCGCAGGTCTTTCCGATATCTCTGACCAGGGAACAGTGATTCCCGAGTCGGAGCTGGCGAATTTGTGGGTGACCTGCTATACCGGTTCCGATGGCATCACCCGGGACGCCCGGAGCGGCCAGATAATCAGCATCTTTGATACGCCAGATCCTTATAATCTGTACAACCTGCCGGAATTAGAGCCTATCCGCCTTCAGTATGACAATGTGTTTTCTTCGGACAGCACAGGGGTGGACAAATATTATTATACAAGACTCCGGGCGTTTTTCGTATTAAATTTGAGAAATGTGGTTACTGTCCGGTGTGACCAGCAGCTGGCAGGACTCCAGATCTGCTATGAGAGTCTTCAAAACGCAGATAAGAAGGAGCTGGCAGAGATCGTCAGCACTCTTATGAGCCAGATTGACGCAAGGAGAAGGGCGGAAATTTTTTCCCAGTTGTCTGAGGTAGATAACAATCAGCTGACGAATCTTCAGAATATTTGCTCCGGCCGGGGATATGACGCGGAAAGTTATGACGACGAACAGTTTGTGGAAAACACAAATGTCAGCGACGCCATAGGAACCAGCCTCCAAAACTGCCAGGAAAGCTATATTGAGTATTCGGGAAAAACGCTGGAGCAAGGGGAAACGGTTCTGAAAAACGCGGAATACAGAAAAAGTATGCAGGTAGTGAACGGGTCCGCGGGAGGGTGGAATTCTCAGGTTGAGGCGGTGCTTTTGGAATTACAGGATCTTTACCATATTCAGGATGACGTCGTGGCGGACGCGGAAAGAGAGCTGGCGCTGCTGGATGGGGAACTGCTGGAGACTGCGGAGAACAAATATCTACAGATATTGTCGCAGGGAGCAGGAGGCGCTTATCAGGCGGCGGTGGCAAATGGAGTCAGCCAGGCGGCAAGAAATCAGGTGTTGGATGACAGAAAATCCGTGGCCAATGGAGCAAAATCAGAATTCCAGTATCTGATACTGGCAAAGACGAAACGGATGTCGGCAGCAGATGCTGTGGAATACCTATATGAGCGCATCGAGCAGGCGGAAACCTTTTACGACCGGGCAGCCAATGATGATTTTCGCGTCAAGGCAGGAGAGACCATTGACGACCATATTTTGTGGTTACAGAATCAGGCGCGGTCTGTCTCCGGTGAGGAGGAGGGATTGCAGTCAGAGCTTCAGAAAATGGAGAGCCGGAAGGAAGAACTGCTGGAAAAACGGGCAGACGCATTGGATAACAATGATTTGAGTACGGCCAGAAAGTATGAGGCATTGATCGCGCAGACAGACGAGGAAATCGGGGCCATGGAGCAGGATCTGAACGCGATCCTCACCAGTTCTTCAAGTACGGCGGCCCAGAAAGCCCAGGCAGCCAACCAGGCGGGAGACAACACTACCCTGAACAATATAAATCAGATGAAAAATTCCGCTCTCTCCATGATTGCGGATGGCAATATTTCAGGCAATGACAGTCTGGGAAATGTGATAGACAGCCTGGCTTCCCTGGGGGCGGAAAGCGCTTTGAAGGAAATTCGGGACAAGGTGGAAAACTCGGGAAATTCTCAGCTTTTAAGGGATATTGACAGGGCCATAGAGGACAGCAGGGATAGCAGTCTCCATGATCTATACGGAGGCGGCAGCACAACGGGCACGGGAGCGGAAGGCAGCGGGTCCGGTGGAACAGGAAGCGGAACCGGCGGAACAGGAGGCGGGTCCGGCGGAACAGGAAGCGGAACCGGCGGAACAGGAGGCGGGTCCGGTGGAACAGGAAACGGATCCGGTGGAACAGGAAATGAAACGTCAGGCGCAGTAAGCGGCTTAAGAGAAGGGGATATCCAGTCGGCCATCGAGGCGGTTTTTGGGGATTCCTTTGACAATTTAAGTGATGCAGACAAAGCGGCGGCTACGGCGGCGCTGAACCGTATCGGGCAGTCGGGAAACCGTCAGGCGGCAGATATGGCACAGACCTTTCTAAATCAGTGTGTGAAAGAGGGAAACGGATATATTTTCCAGAAACTGAAAGGGGAATCCGCGGAACATATTCCTCTGCGGCTTGTAGGGCTGTGCAGCGGATACCGCTACATATACAGCGATTCCAGGAAAGAAGTGATCCTGACGAAGAGATCGAATGTCTTCCGTTTTACTGTGTACAGCGACCAGATGGTGCGGCAGGACGGCTCGAAGGAGAAACTGACAACGTCTGTCAAGGTACAGAATATACCATATCTGGCTGAGGAAGACGCGATTGCCTGTTTTCAGTGTCAGGCGGAATATATAGATACCACAGATTATGGAGTGGCATTAAGTACGCAAATGCAGAAACGTGTCCAGGAGCTTGTGGATGCATTGCAGGAAGGAGAGGGGTAAGTATGGCAGATTATCCGATTATTGCAGACGTCAGCGCTCATATTGTCAGAATGCTGCGCAAAAAAATGTGTCCGGAGCCTATCCCGTCTCCCAATAATATAGAAATCTCTTCCCCCACGGATCAGGACGTGGACTACATTCTGGGATTGTATCTGTATGATATCCGGGAAGAGAGTGATGTGACCCAGCCCCCTTTTGTGCAAAAGGGGAGGGTACAGCTGCAAAAGCCGCCCAGGCCATATGGCCTTTACTATATGGTCTTTATAAACGGTTCCTCCCAGATGGGATTAAAGGCGCCGGATATACAAAAAATCATCGGAAGAGTGGCACAGATTGTCAATGACAACAGTTCTGTTCTTCCCAACCAACTGCAGTCCTGGCTTACAACGCAGGAACCTCCCATTGTACTGTCTCAGGCGAAGATAAGTTTGGAGGAGAAAGTCAGGGTGTGGCAGGCTGTCAATAAGCCATATCAGATCAGCCTGTTCTACAAGGCGGCACCCGTATTTCTGTCCAGCGAAGTGGTCATTGACACACCTCGTGTTGTGGACGCAAGGTTTGGACTGCACATTACAGGAGAGGAAGGAGGAGAAGGATAGCAGGTGGATGCATCTGTCATTTGCTTTAAGCTGGATCTATTGATCCGGCTCATTGATACCACAACCGGAGCAGAGCTGGAGGAGAGGAATGTCAGATTTTATAAGAACGGAAAGCCGGTCCGGCCCATTCCAAGAGGAAGCGGTAACTACGTATTCCTGAATTGCGGACGGGAAGACGGTAATCTGGAGATCATGGCCCAGGGTTATGAGCCATGTCAGATATCCGTGGAATATGAAATGCTGGACAAACAACTGCCTGTTAAGGAAGTGTTCCTGATACCGTCAGAGAACACGGCAAGTATTCAACCCATTATCACTTTCTCGGGACAACTTCCGGGACTGGAGAGTGTGCAGGCAGTAAATCTAGGCTCGACCTGTTGCTGTATCAGTGAATTTGATGAGAGAAAACGCATTATGAAGCTGTTTAAGACCCACAGGTCAGGCATGGATGACATTTATTATGGTTTGATTCACCCCGACAAGCAGACCTACGAGCCGTTTGTGGTGGTAAAGGAGGTATCCGAATCTTCCATAAAGATCAGTCAGCCGTTACAGGAGCCATTTTCCGTGAATTCTCCGATTGCCCGAATTATTTTCGGAAAGACCACGCCGGACGGAAAATTTTTGCTACGGGTCAGAGATGACGCGGCTCGTATGCTGCATCTGGTTCGGTATGTGGTAAAAGGCAATGTGAAATTCAAAACAGTGGACTTCCATGATTTGGAGGAAGCAAAACTGATATAAGGAGCAGGGCATATGGCACAAATCGTAGTAACAGGAGCGTCGGCGGTATGTACGTTTGGAACGGCGCCCGGAACAATCAACGCAACCTCCCAGACAGTTTGTATGGCAGAGGGAAAACCCATAGCGACGATTCAGGACTGTCAGCCGGGCAATATCACTCCCTTTGGGATGTGTACGTCCATGGCCAATCCGCAGGTTGCGGCGGCTACGGCGGCGGCTCTCGGGGTCCTGACCCCCCAGCCGTGTGTTTGTGTGCCGGCAGGAACATGGATACCGACTAAGCCCACTGTATTGATCGGCAAAAAGCCCTGCCTTACCAATGACTGTACCTTGATGTGTGCCAATGGGGCAGGCGTTATAAGCATTACCGCCCCTGGGCAGACCAAGGCAGCCATAACATGATGTATGGTACGATTGTACTTAATGAAAAGAGAGAACGAAAGGAGAACTACTATTATGGCAGAATATTTTACACCGGGCGTATACGTGGAAGAGTATGACAACTCTCCGCGGAGCATAGAAGGTGTGGGAACCAGCACCGCCGGATTTATCGGCTTGGCGGAAAAAGGCCCCACAATCGGAGCTCCGTCCCTGGTAACCAGTTTCAAATCTTTTGTAAAGCAGTTTGGAGGATTTTTAAGCGAGTTTACCCATGGCGAGTACCGCTATCTGGCAAACAGTGTGGAGCAGTTTTTTATCAACGGCGGCACTCGTTGTTACGTATCCCGCGTCATTCCCAAAGATGCAGTGGCAGCCAAAAAGGAGATGGGAAACCTCTCTCTGGAGGCTGCTAACGAAGGAAAATGGGGCAACCGCATCCAGGTTTCCTTAAGCACGGTGGAAAAACGCAAAATGCAGTTGATCGCTGAGTCGGGGACCGGCTATGTGGCAAAGTCTGTGGAAGGTTTCCGGGAAGGAGATCTGGTAGAGGTAAACGGGGAGTACAACCGCATTTCCACTATCTATGATAATACGGTAACCTTTGAGGTTCCGTTTACAGGAGCGGTGGTGGACAAGGGGATCATTCCCAAGACAGTTCTCTATCTGGTGACTGTAGATGTCAGTGTCCGCTATAACGACGAAGTGGAAAACTATGGGGAGTTAAGCTTCAACATTGCGTCTCCGAGTTACATCGGTTCTCAGCTGTCAAAGAGCGAGATCGTAAAGGTTTCCGTGGGACAGCTGGAAGAGATCGGCAACCCTGTAGAAGCTATTTTTGGAGAGGGGATCCAGAGCGGCATGATAAATCTGGAAGGCGGATCTGACGGAACCATGGATAAAATCACTCCCCTTACCTTTATCGGAGTGGATAATGGCCCCGGAAAACGCACCGGAATTCAGTCCTTCCTGGAAAACGGCACGGTAAGTATGCTGGCGATTCCGGGAATCACAGACCCGGAAGTCATCGTATCCCTGGTAACTCACTGCGAGAACTTAAAGAGCAGAGTGGCAGTATTTGATATGCCCAAGGATATGTATAAGCCCAAGGATCTGATTGAATACCGCAATGTGATCGATTCTACTTATGCGGCTATGTACCATCCCTGGATTCAGGTGTTTGACCGTTCCTCCAATAAGAGCGACTTTGTTCCGCCGTCGGGCGCCGTTATGGGTATTTACTCCAGAACCGATGTGAACCGGGGCGTTCACAAGGCTCCGGCCAATGAGATCGTGTTCTGTACCGGTTTGAAGGTGAACTACACCAAGGCGGAGCAGGATATCTTAAATCCTGAGGGTGTGAACCTGATCCGCGCCATTCCCGGCCAGGGAATCCGTGTATGGGGCGCAAGGACTGCCAGCAGCAGCACGGCATTCAAATATGTCAACGTCAGACGTCTTTTCATCTATGTGGAGGAAAGCATCAAGGCTAATACCAACTGGGTGGTATTTGAGCCCAATGACGCTGCGTTATGGCAGAGAGTCAGCCTGACCATCTCCTCGTTCCTTGACAGTATGTGGAGAACCGGTATGCTGGCAGGTTCCACACCGAGCGAGGGCTATTTTGTGGAGATCGGGTCATCTACCATGAGCCGCGACGATATCATGAACGGCAGACTGATTTGCAACATTGGTATTGCTCCTTCCCGTCCTGCGGAATTTGTGATCTTCCGTGTGACCCAGCATACCGCTGAGTCCGGCGGAGAGCAGGCAGAGGGCTGATTGAATAACCGTTGAGAAACAACGCAACACAAAAGGAGAGATAAAATATGGCAACGTACGAGAACAGTAAAGGACTTTCCTATCCTTTGACAAAAATGAACTTCCTGGTTACGGTGGACGGAGTCTCCGGTACGGCGGCATTCAGTGAGGTAACAGGAGTGGAAGCATCGGTTGATGTGATTGAATTCCGTCAGGGGAACGCGAACAGCCTGGCTCCGGTCAAGATTCCGGGTCTGGTAAAACATGGCAATGTGACCCTGAAGATGGGGTATACGTTAGACAGCGCGTTTAAGACCTGGATTCAGGAGTGTGTCAGCGAGGTGAGAGGTGAGATTCCCCGTAACAATGTGCAGATCGAGATGATCGACATCAATGGCGGATCTCCGCAGACCATGGCCACGGCCGTCAGCGGAACCA
Organism: uncultured Acetatifactor sp.; assembly: GCA_964383805.1. Lineage (GTDB taxonomy): Bacteria > Bacillota > Clostridia > Lachnospirales > Lachnospiraceae > Acetatifactor. The sequence goes on along the minus strand of CAYLIM010000029.1, from coordinate 17,162 downwards.
GAGTATGGATTCTGACCAATGCATGGGTGACCAAGTACAACGCGCCTGATCTGGATGCAAAGACAAGCGATGTAGCTATTGAGAGCGTTGAGATCGCTTATGAGGAACTGGTGATTCCGAACTAACACAAGTCTAAAGATCGTAAAATACACGATCTTTACGGAACTGGGGGAAAGCCTCAAAATGGCTTTCCCCGGCCAGTATCATCTGACGAGTGATACTGTCTTGCATAAATGCCGCCTGAGTCCATGAGTTATTTATGGAATGCAGTATGAATGAGCAGGAGAGGAGAACAGGATGGAAACAGTATATGAGTTTACTTTGCCGAAAGGCTATTTAGACAGTGCCGGACAGCTTCACAGGAGAGGGAAAATGCGCCTGGCTACGGCGGGCGATGAAATCAGCGCCACCAGAGATCCAAGGGTTTTGAGCAATCCTTCTTATCTCACCATTGTGATACTGGGCAAGGTAGTGACAGAATTAGAGGGGCTGGAGATGGTGACAGCCAATGTGATCGAGAAATTGTTTACGGCGGATCTGGCGTTTTTACAGGATATGTATCAGAGAATCAATGATATTGACCCGCCGGTAATGGAAGTGGTATGCCCGGACTGTGGAAAGATTTTTAAGGCGCCCATAAATTTTACAGGGGAGGGATAAAACTGTATCCCAAAGAGGAACTGTATCGGGAGATGGCGTTTATCTCTTACTATTTTCACTGGAGCAATGAAGAGGTTTTAAAGCTGGATCATATGAGCCGGAGAAAGTGGTGCGGTGAGATATCGCAGATCAACCAGAGTTTGAATCCCTCCAAAAAGGAGAAAGAAAAAAGCATTCTTGATATGAAAGCTACACGTTAGAGAAAAGTATGAAACTTCGTTTCATATACGTATTTGTGCAGTATCACAAGCGCAGCAGTAGTTGGCTTTGCCAACTACAGATATGCATGTAGAGGTAATTTTGTCAGAGAGGTTGATGGGGATATGGCGCTTACGACGGCGGACTCGGGGAATATTTTAGTCCAGAATTTCGGAAAGAACCCAGCGGTCAATTTTAATTTTATGCTGCGGGTAGAGGGAATTTATGATCTTCCCTGCAAATCGGTGAGGGCTTTCCAGAGGGAAAATGAGTATGAATTGATTCAGGAGGGCGGGCTTAACGACTATGTCCATATGCGCCGCAAACCGATTTCCAAGCCATTTACATTTCAGGTAGAGCGGTATGCGGGGGTGGATATTTTTGACCCGCTGGCCAATGGCACGGATTTGGTGCTCCCGGTGATACTGATGGTCAACCGGTATCTGGCATATGGCGATTTCCTTCCGGACCGCATGTATGTATTTACAGGGTGCACAGTAATGTCCAAGGAGTATGGGGAACTGAATGCGGAGGCAAGTGGTCTTTTGATAGAGACAACCACCATTGCGTACAGGGAAATGCTGTGTATAGAAAATCCCGCCACAAGCTTTTTGACGGAGGAGGCGTGGAAATTCCAGGGCACAGAAAAAAAGGGGGACGGAAATCAGTCCGCTGTGCACTACAAGGCCGGCGATGTGGACGACAGAGAACCGGTTCTGGAAGAGGCCAGAAAGCGAGCGGAAAAATGGGAGTTTAAGGGCGAAAATGAAAAGCCTAACACAGTGCCATTGAAAGCCGTGCAGCCTCAGGGTCAGAAGACCAGGGAGGAAATGGAAAGCAGCGCGAGAAAGTGGCCGAATGCCCGCAGCGCTGCCAATGTGGCGGCATTTTTAGGGAAAAAATGACTTTAAATCAGGAGGATGAGCCATGCTTACCGTGAAAGCGCCTATCGAATTGAAATGCAATACAGACATGGTCTCATCCTGGGAAAAGTTTTACCATAGAATCAGCGGAAACTACGAGGTAATGTCCTCCGGGATCGACCATGAGGACCTGCTCCATGTGATGTCTGTTCCGCCGGAAGTATATATTGGAGACGGCGAAGTGAGCAGTCTGGTCAATAATACCAGAATCCAAAATCACCAGGAGACGAAGCTGGAGATCATCAATAATCTTCTAAACAGAATCACCCTGACAGAACAGGCGGACCTGACATATCAGGACAGGGTCTATATCACAGAGGTATTGAACAAGCTGGGCATCCAGAATGTAAGCCGGTTTATGGACCAGGTTTTTGCGCTGAAACAGGAGACACGGACAACAGAACAGCTGATCAGCCTGTATTGGAATCATTTAGAAGAGCTAAACCAGGTGGTTCAGCAGTACAGCCATATGGAAAAAGCCGGAAAAACAGTTACGGAAAATCTGGAAAGCCGGACCGAGCTTCACCTTCATGAAGAGATTATGAACCGCCTTCAGACAGGAGCAGTATATCAGATCCTTTCCAATTTCTATAGCAGCTATAACAACAGTAACCAGTACGTCTCAGGTCCGGAGCTGCAGATTACGGAGCAGAAACGGGTAGCGGCTAATATTCTGCTTAACCGGTTGAAAAATGTGGTTCGGGAGGATAAAGTGCCCTTGGTGTACCGGCATGAAAATTATTATGAAACCATGAATCTGGAAGAAAACCGGGTGGATCAGGATACCATGAATGCTCGGATTACATCGGCGGTTCTGTTAAATCTGGTGGACAATCTTTATTTCAGCCGGTTTGAGAGACAGTTAAGAAAGCGTGATACATGGCTTAACATGAAAAACGCCCTGTATCAGACTATGGACAATACACTTTGGAGGCTTAAGAGTGAGACAAGCAGCCATTTTGATACGCGAAACAGCAAGAACGCGTTGGCCGTCTATCAGAGACAGGTCTATAAACAGGAGCTTGAGGCGGTTTATCAGCTTTTGGCCTTAGGGCAGGAAGATGCGCCGGAAACCGGAGGAAATGATCTGATCCGGCTCTATAATCAGATACTATCAGAAGAAAACCGCTATGAAGGGGCAGATATCCGGTATCCTGCCGCCGTAGAGGATGGAGAAGAAGAGGAGAAAGAGGCAGGGAAAGAAGAGGCCGGAGATAACAGACCGGAAACAGACCTGAGACTGGAGAGGGAGACAGAGCGTCTTTTGTCAGAATACAGCAGGCTTACAAAGGAGCAATCTGTTGTTAAACAGGGAGAAAGCCGGAATCAGATTTTGACGGAAACCTATGAAAGCCCTTTAAGGCAGGATAAAGAAGAGCAGGGCGGTTTCTTGCCGACAGAAGTAAGCCTTCCTCAGAATCAGGAGAATTATTTTGTCACAGAGGAAAACAATGATCAGCAGACTCTGTACAGCCAGGAGGAGAACCTCACGGCCATTGAGCGGCAGATAAAGCGGATCAATCAGCAAAATATAGAGAATTTCAACCGCTATCAGGAGATTTTGAGGCAGCAGGAGGAGCAAAAAAAGACAGTCAGGCCGTCCGCTGAGAGAATGCGGCAGGAGAGTTTAATGGCTCTTGAGAACCCGGATCAGTTTATGGAGGAGTACCGGCAGGAGACCAGCGTGATACAACAGCAGAATCTGGCGAACTTAAGCCGGTTTACAGAACTTCTGCCGGAGCAGACCAGAAAAATTTACGAGAGACTGGAACAATATCAGAGCAGTTCCAAGCAGCCGGGAGGCCAGGCCCAGGCGACCCGGGACAACATAGGACTTCTTCTCCATGATATTCAGCGGATCGAGAGGGAAAGCGTTACAGCCAAATCTCTCTCCCAAAAGGATATGGACCAGCTCCGCCAGATGTCGGAGACTGTTTTGGAAAAATGGGAGGAGAGACAGGGGGCAGAGATCCAATCTGAAACAAGGGAAACTGCTGCAAGGAGCGACATTTCCCTAGTTCACAAGTCAGTGGAAAATCAGGTGGACGAAGAACTGCTGCAGCAGCTTTTTGAGCAGAGCAGGACATCGAGCAGCAAGGTCCGGGTGACAGAGAATGAAAAAGTGGAAACACAGGTGAATCGCACCTGGGTACACGAGCAGACCCAGAACAGCCTGATAAAAGAGACCGAAGATTTGACAGAACTGATTCAAAGGGGAGTGCAGAGGCAGATCGGCAGTATCTCCGATCAGGTCTATAGCAAGCTGGAGAAAAGGCTTCAGAATGAAAAGAAGAGACGAGGATACTAAATCATGAACGCTTTAGGACAAAATCTGGCAAGCAGTATCACCGGGAATATCCCCAAAGCCATTCTGTGTGTCAGGCAGATGAAGGACAATGATTCTGAGGAGACTGCGGCACAAGATGCCGGCAATCTCCAAGAGGCACTTAGAAGGCAAACCCAGAAGGCCTTAAATGAAGGCACCCAGACCTTTAGCTCCTTAACGGGGAGCGGTGTGATAGACTATTTCGACTATCTTGCCATGGAAGTCCAGTATAATCCCAGTTCCATCCATATGGAAACCCTGGCTGGTGTAGTTGATTATTCAGGTGGCAACCTGGGCGGCCAAAGCATCAACCAGCTTGCCCTGGACAACCAGCCGGTGTCCACTACCATGAGCTTTCAATTGATTTTTGACGATATGAATCCCTTCGATGCGTTTATGCTGCAGAACTTTGTCCCAACGACTGTCGGAAATGTTGTTTCCTTAGCCGGCAGTGGGGTGAAAAAGAAGGCAATGGGCGGTTATTCGGTTCAGGCTCAGATGGATGGCCTGATGGCCCTGTTGACCCAGACGGAGACCAGGAATGTTATCTTTTTCTGGGCGAAAATGTGCTTTCGCGGAGTATTAACCGGTGTGAATTGCCGCTATACCATGTTCAATAAAGATGGGAACCCCATACGGGGAGTGGTGGAACTGTCTATCAGGCAGGATGCTGAAGATAAGTATGGTTCTTGGGATAAGGCATTTACCCAAGCATTTGGACAGGCGACGGAAAATGAGGAGCGCGGCATGGCAGGCAGGTTTTCCAAGGTAACCAATAATAATTTTTTGAATCTCAACTTGTAGGTATGCGGGGGGATAACAATGTCGTTTTTAGACTCTGTTGCTCAGAGAAGCGGGAATATCGAGAAGGCGATCATAGAAATTATTGATCTGAGAGGACGGGAAATGATTGTAGAACCGCCGGTAGAAGTGCAGGGCGGCGGTCTGGCAGGAAGGCAGTCATCCATACCCGCCATGTCCGTCCTGAATGCGTCTGAGACTTTTGCTGGCGCATCAGCCTTGGCAGATACCGTGGGCTTGTACGGACCGATTTCTCCTCAATTAAATGTGGAAGGCGCTACAAGGAAACTTTTTTATGTGCAGTTTAACCCGAACGAGGTGTCTCTGTCTGGTTATGCGGGCCGTCTGGTCAAGAGGATGGACTTTTCAAGAGAGGGGATCGCCCCCGAATATACTATGGCAAATCCACGAATCACTATGAATGTCAAATTGATTTTTGATAAAACAGACCCTCAGGATGCATTTATGGGGGATAAGCTCAATATGTCGGCAACCAGCATAGCCACAGGAGCAGTAAAGGCGGTTCGTTCGCTCACAGGGAAAAAGGATAATTCGGTTCAGACGGAAGTAGAGGGGCTTATTGCGGCGCTCCGTTCCACGTATACCAGGCGGATCACCTTTCACTGGGGAACCATGAACTACACAGGGATACTTAACAGGGTTTCGGCTGAGTATACCATGTTCAATGTCCTGGGGCTGCCCATAAGAGCCTATGTAGACCTCTCTTTGACCTGTGCGGACAATGAGGTGTCCCCTCGCAGCATGGGAATGTGGCAGGAATATTATGAGCAACTTTTTGATATAGGGGATCAAAGTCATGTCAAAGCGGCTCAAAAGGCGGGAAATTGGATCAACTTTAATGTCTGATCATTGGGAATAAATAGGGCGGAAAGGACGATGGGGTCATGGCATCATTTCAATATGTAGATTTAAAAGAAAAATATGAAAATTTTTCCCATCCTCTGGCCCAGATTCTGGTCAACGGCAAAGATGTTGTGGACAATAAATATGGTTTCCGGTTATCAGATATTGAGGTGGAGATGACCAGCGGTTTTGAGGCATCCATAGCCACCTTCTGGATATATGGCTGCTATGACGAGAATCGCAGCGAATTTCGGTTTTCGGATTTGAAAAAGTATATTTTTATGGGTTCCAGCGTGGTCATTAACCTGGGGTATGGGATACATGTCCGTGAAATCTTCCGGGGATTTATATCCAGAGTCAATTTCTCATTCCGGGAAGGGGAAGAAGCGATGCCGGGGGTGGAGGTAACGGCCATGGATGTGAAGGGTATCATGATGTCGGGAAATTACTCCAAGCAGCTGGAAGTTTCCAGCTTTTCCGAGGGAGTCCGAAAGATTCTTGAGCAGACGGCCTCCGCTTATGAAAGGCTGAGATCCATAGAGGTCATCACCAAATTAGATATTACAGACACGCCGGACAGGGAAGAGATAAGCGGCGGTTCCCAGGGGGACAAGGCTTCAGACAAAACGATCGAGATGGTCTGTGAAAGTGATTATGAGTTTGTGGTGAAAGCGGCCAAGAAATTTAACTATGAGTTTTTTTCCATAGGAGGAACCGTATATTTCAGAAAGGCCAAGAACAACAAAGAGATTCTCATGGAGGCAGGGCCGGGAAGCGGCCTGAAGAGCTATGATGTGGGATACGACCTGACAGGAATAGTGGGAAGGGTGGAAGTCCGCGGGATGGATGTAGGAAAATCCAAGGTGATCTCCTCGTCAAAAAAAATGCAAAACAAAATATCCCAGGGAAATAAGGCCAAACCTCTGGTAAACAAGACGCAGAAGGTGTACATAGACCCGACTGTCTCTTCTCAAAAGGACGCCGGTTACAGAGCCGAATATCTGATGGAGGATATTTCGTACCGCCTGGGAACTCTGGAGGCAGAGTTTATCGGACTGCCGGAGCTGACGCCGGGAAGGTTTCTGAAGATAAAAGGGCTGGGGACGGCGGCGTCCAATACCTTCTATCTGGTCACGGTCCGGCATATTATGGACAGCCAGAGAGGATATGTGACCAAGGTAGTCGGAAAGGCTGCCAGCATGGAGACAGGGGTGTAACATGGGACTGTACGATGTGATTGACGATATTACGGAAAAACAAGTGCTGAAGACAGACACGGGCGACAACCGGATCTTTGGAGTGGTGGTAGGGCAGGTGGCCAAAAACTATGACCAGAATATGCCGGGGCGCGTCTGTGTGACCGTGCCTACCAGAGATAAGGACGCCAACGAATTAAAATGGGCCAGGGTGGCCATGCCTTCCGGAGGTTCACAATGGGGACATTATTTTCTGCCGGAAGTGGGGGACCAGGTGCTTTTAGTCTTTGAACAGGGAAATATAGAGAAACCTTATGTGATTGGCTGTATTCCGAAAGACAGGGACGCGATTCTGAAGAAAACCGCCGACGAAGATAACCAGTACAAAAAGATCGTCACAAAAAATGGGAATACCATTTATTTTGAAGATAACAGGGAAGGGGAAGGCGACAAGGATAAGATCAAGATAGTCACCGCCAAGGGGACCCACAGGATTGAACTTGATAACGAGAACAATGTGATTTTGATTTCCGATAAAAATGGGAAAAACCATATTCAGATGAAAACCGAATCCGGAGCCATGGAAATCGCGGCGGAGAAGAAGCTGACTGTGAAGGTGGGAGACAATATTGAACTGACCATGAACGGCAGCAATGGGACAGTTCAGTTAGAGTCCACCAAACTGAGGGTAAAGACAAGCGGAAATATCAATCTGCAGTCGAATGGCAACACCGAACTGGAGGCAGCCAGCATTTCCGCGGAGGCAAACGCAATGCTGAAACTGAAGAGCAGCGGAAGTGTTTCTGTGTCGGGAACACCGATTATGATCGGGTAGGAAGAGGAGGCGGTAATTATGCCGGAACATGAATTTTTAGGCGCGGGAATGAAATTTCCGCCCCAGATCAATAAGGCCACGGGACGGTTTGTGGTTTCATCAGAAGAGGAAAGCGTGAAGGAGTCTGTGTACCTGATCCTGATGACCCAGCAGACGGAACGGTTTCTCAGGCCGGAATTTGGAAGCAACCTGATGTCCTATACATTTATGGACATCAACATGACCTCTGTCAGTATGATGATACGGGATCTTACGGAACAGATCGCAAAGCAGGAGCCAAGGGTTCAGGACGTGGCGATTACCACCGATTCTCAGGTGAAGGAAGGATGCCTGCTGGTAAACATCGATTACACCGTCCGCAGCAGCCATGTGAGAGACAGTTTGGTATTTCCCTTTTATTTAAACGCAGCAGCCGAGGAAGAAGCATATGAGCCAGAACAATATGAATCAGAAGAATTGGAATGAATGGAAAATTGATAAACGGTCCCAGAAGGATATTGAAGACCGGATAGAAGAACTGGCCTCCTCCTATGTGCCGGAGTGGCATCCTGACCGGGAGAATCCGGATATCGGCTCGGTCATTGCCAAAATTTTCGCGTCCCAGATGGCTGACAATCTCAAAAGGTACAACCAGGTGCTGGAAAGGTATCATACAGAATTTGTAAATATGCTGGGAATCTCCCTGCTGCCCCCCAAGCCGGCGTCAGCTACGGTGGTCATGGAGCTGGTACATGATACCATACCGGGGGCGGCGGTGTATAAGGGCACAAAGCTGCTGGCGGACACGGAGCAGGACAGCGGACAGATCATCTTTGAGACCGCCCACAATCTGTATGTGACCAATTCCGTTCTGGAATCGGTGTTTATGACCACAGAGAACGGCGGAAAGATCATTCCCTTAAAAGGCCGTTTTGAAACTGCCGAGATAGCAGGGGCCGCCGGGACGGGAGAAGAAGAAGAGGAAGAAACTTTTGCTGAGGAGAGCGGCTTAAAACCGTTTCGCCTCTTTGGCAATGAGTTAGAGGGGATTCAAAAGAACGCCCTGCTGTTGTATCATTCCATGGCGCTGGACGTGGAGAACAACAATATTTATGTGAAGATCCAGGGGAATCCGAAACTGCTGGAAAAGATAGCAAAGGGGCGTTATCAGTTTTACTATCTGGCGGAAGAAGGACTGGTTCCTGTCAAGGAGGTTCAGGTGCTCTCGGATGGAGAGACGGTGATCCTCAGGAAGGAGAGAAAGAACCTTAAGACAGAACTTGAGGGAAAGCAGTACAGTCTGCTGGCACTTGTGGCAGAGGAGCCGGTGGAAGAAAATTTTTCTGTATCCCGCATTGCCATATGTTCTTCCGGGGAAAAGGATTTTGCGGATTTCGCAGGCAGCGGCGCTACGGATTTTGATATTCAGTCCTTTGATCCCTTCGGCGATACCCTGTCTTTATACCAGGAATGCTATCTGGGACATGACGAGTATTTCGGCAAGGCGGGGTCAACGGTTTGTATGGAGTTTGACGTATCCTACAGGGAGCACAGAATTCTCAACGCTGTTCAGGACGAGGATACCCAGCTGAAGATCATCAAGAGAAAACCGAAAGTTATCTGGACAGATATGCCGGCAGACGCCAGGGCAGAGGAGATTTCTCTTGAGTATTTTAATGGGATCGGCTGGAAGAAACTGAAGACCTTTCAGGAAACCAGGAATATGTTTGCCCAAGATCAGGAAGGAACTTACGAGATCTCCTTTGTATGTCCGGATGACTGGCAGGAAACAGGGGTGGGAGCCTATCAGGGAAGATGTATCCGAATGCAGGTGCTAAAGGCGGATAACTGTTATATGCGCCCCTGTATCCATCACTATCCCCATATAGAGAATCTGAAGGTGTCCTTTTCCTACGAAAGCCATTATATGGATGCGGAACGCCTGATTTCCATTGTGGGAACCGGGAGACAGGATCTGACTAAGACTGTAAAAGAGGGCGGTCCCTTTGTGGCGTTTTCCAGAGGCATGTACGGGGCGGACGCATTGTATCTCGGATTTTCCAGAAAAATGGAATCCGGCCCTGTCAGTATCTTATTCCAGATGGAGGAAGGCAGCCGTTTTGAGGGGACCAAATGCCGTTTTGAATATAGCACTGCAAAGGGATTTAAACAGATGAAGGTCCTTGATTATACCATGGACATGTCACGTTCCGGCACGGTGATGTTTATGCCTCAGGCAGATATGCATGCGGTTACTCTGGAGGGAAAGAAAGAGTACTGGATTCGCGTAAGTCCGGTGGATGCCCGGAAAATCCCCGGGGAAGGGGCATTGCCCGTTATTAGGAGCATAACTCCCAATGCCGTCCAGGCAGCGAATATAGAGACCAGGGCGGAAGAAGACTTTTATCTGGACGAGCTTTTGCCGAATATGTCCGTAAGCTTAGGAGTTCCCTATATTCTGGATATTGATCTTTGGGTGAACGAGAAAGGAAAATATTCCAGACGCCAGATGATTCAGTTGGCAAAGGAACATCCGGACACGGTTCGGGCAGAGTATGATATTTTAGGTGAGATTTCCTCCTTTTATGTAAAATGGCAGGAAACGGACCAGTTGGACGATCCGCCTTCCAAACAATGTTATATGCTGGACCGTATGAACAGCCGCCTGACATTTGGAGACGGAATCCGCGGAGAGATTCCGAGAGTACTGGACGATGTGGCATATAAGGTCACGATCCGGTGCTGCAATGGAAAGGAAGGCAACGTAGCGTCGGGCCTGATCAACGATTCTCTGGAAAATATTATGTTTGTGGAGAGTATCACCAATCCTGTGAAGGCTTACGGCGGAAGTGATATTGAGGATCTGGACAGTGCGCTGCAAAGGGGAGCCAATATTTTAAGCGCCAGAAGACGTCTGGTGTCCATGGAGGATTACATACGGGAAATAAAAAGCTTTTCCGATACCATTGACAAAGTCCGGTGTGTGGTGGGAAGGACTATTCATGGGGAAAAGAATGACAATGCGGTGACGTTTGTTATTCTGTTAAAGGATTTTGCGGAGGGTTCTTATTCCTTCCACAGTGTGTCAGGGAAACTAAAAAAGCATTTGATGGAATCCTGCGAACTGACTATTGCCCCCGGAGATTTTCATATTGTAGAGCCGATTTTTGTGGAAGTTTCCGTAGACATATGGGCGGAAGTGTTTCAGATGGACGACAGCTTTGAGGTCCAGAATCTGCTTCAGGAATCGCTGGAGCAATATCTGAATCCCATTAGTTCCAGATATGGAGACGGCTGGGAGATTGGAAACATGCCGAAGAAGGCCCAGTTGATGATGCGGCTGAATGTGTTAAAAAGCAAGGCGGTCATAAAGAAGATGGCAGCCGTTGTAAAGTATACGGATCAGCAGGGAACCCACGAGATGGATTTGGAGGATATGGAGGAAAGTTCCTTTGTCATATGCAAAAGCGGCAGACACAGGGTAAATATCATGATTTCGGAGGAGAAGCGTCATGCTGAATAATCGAAACCTGGAGGAAAAGACCTATGAAGAGATGATGGCCGAGGCGCTTTTGCAGATTCCGCTGTATTCTGAGGAATGGACGAACTATAACCCGTCAGACCCGGGAGTCACTATTCTTGAGAATCTGACAGCCTTTGAAAACCTTCAGCAAAATTATATTTATGAGATCACTCCGGCTATTTTGCAGAAACTGTTGAAACTGGCCGGGTTTGAAGCGGTAAAGGGGCGCTGCGCCAGAGTGCTTCTGGCGGCGGAGGGAATCCGGGAGCCGCTTAAAATACCGGCCAACCAGAAGTTTATGGTGGGAGATCTGTGTTTTGAGACGAATCGCAGTCTGGAATTAGGGCCAAACCATATGACGGGCGTCTACGGTATGCAGAATGGCAGACAGTATGACTGCAGCTATCTGCTGGACAGAGAGGTACAGGTGCCTGCCTGTATTTTTGGGGAGTCCCCCAGAGCCGGGGACAGCGTGTGGTTTGTCATGGATGGACCGCCCCGGGCGGGAGAGGATGTTTCTTTTTATGTGACTGTGGCAGACCGGTATAACAGGAATCCCTTTGCGGAAAAGGGCAATAATACGTTTGCTGATATCAGGTGGGAATGTTATACCAGCCAGGGGTTTGAGGAACTTTCCGTGAGAGATCACACAGGATGTTTTCTGGTGAGCGGGGAAATCCGTATGCGGATGCCGCGGGTTCCGGCGGCGCCCTGTGAGGAGGCACCCGGAGGAGGCTATGTGGTCCGGGCCACGCTGGAGCGGGCGGACTATGATGTGCGGCCCAGACTGACCAGTATCAGCGGATTTTTATTTGAAGCATGGCAGAAGGAGACAAAGGCCGTATGCCATACATTTAACAAAGTATCCTCCGTAAACCTTTTGAGCGATCTGCTGCCTCAGGGATATGTGACGGTTTTTTGTAAAGAGGAAAAAGGCTCTTCTTACAGGCGGTATATGCCCGCCGGTGAGACAGAGGAAATAGGGCGGTTTTACCGGGAAACCGTAGAGGAGGACCAAAGCCATACATGGAGGTTTGACAGACGGCGTTTCGGATACGGGCCTGAAAAGGTGAAAAACGCTGTTAAGATCGTGGCTTACAGTGAAGAGATGATGCGCCGGTATTTCCTTGGAACGGTTTTAGGAAATGACCGTCAGACCATAGAGCTTCCGGCCAGACATATTGTGGCGGACAATTTCTGCATTATTGCCAGAAGAACCGGACAGGACGGCGGAGATATCTATGATTTTGTCAGGCCCAGCCGTTATGGGCAGGAGGATCTGACCTATCATCTGTATGAGGATGAAGGAAAAATCATTATTGAGGATCCGGGAGACTTTATCGGCGCCGACCTGTATGTGGGAACATTGAGCACCACCAGAGGAAAGGAAGGAAACGTCCGGGAAGACAATGTATTTCATGGAGTGGGGATTTCCCCTTCCGTAAGATTCTATAATCCCGCCGAGGGAACAGGAGGGGCTTTCCGGGAAACGCTGGAGGAAGTAAAAAAGAGATTTTTGCAGGACTTAAAGCGGCCTTATACGGCAGTAACGGCGAAGGATTATGAAAAGCTGGTGAGGGAGACGCCCCAGCTATGTATCCATAAGGTCAGGGCATGGATGAACCCGAGCAGGAATCTGGTCAGCATTGCGGTAAAGCCGGGAACCGATGAGGAGTTTCCCAAATTATCAGAAACATATCGGACGGCTATTGAAAAACAGCTGGAGGATAAACGGCTTTTGACCACTAAAATTCAGATCGTTTCGCCGGTGTACACACCTGTTGACGTCCATGGGACCATCTATGTGAAACGCCAGTATGAGAACAGCCGTATGCTGATCGAACAGGCGATCCGCAGAGAGATCGATTATATTCACTCGGAAAGAAACTTTGGAGAGATACTGAAGTTTGACCAGGTATTCCATGAAATCGAGAGCCTGGAATGTGTGGAGTTTATCTATGAGCTGTCTTTGATCCCACGCAATCCCAGTCTGGCCAGGCTGGTGGAGGCGGACATTGTTCCGGCGCAGAACTGCCTTTGCTATGGAGGAGACATTGTGCTGGAAACAGGAATTTATATGTAAGGGGGTGTGAGGAAGAGTGGCGGGAAACAGTTATTCAGTAAATAAAAGCCGCATACAGCAAGGATATTATTCAGGCCTTGAACTGGAAGAGGACGGAAGCCTGACTGTGGCCTCGGAGGAACCGGTCCATTATCTGTGTCTGCGGGCCATAGACAGCGCGGCGTTAGATTCCACATGGGGAAGGCTTAACTTTGAGGCATCCTTTTCGGAAAATATGGTGTGTTATCTGTATGTGGCGGCGCTGAATGAGGATTCCTTTTACAGGAATGGACAGCCTGTGGCAATTGATTGTTTTCTGTGTGACAGCCAGGAGGAGATCATCACTAAAAAGGAATTTTTCCGGCAGGTGGAAGGGCTGCGCTTTGTAAACCAGAAGGATGTGCTTTTATATGGGCTCCGGGGACGGTATCTGTACCTGATATTAGAGCTGACAGGGCTGGGAGAAGGCCGGATATCCAATATAAGGGTGGATTTACAGGGAGATAATTTTATGAATACCTTTCCGGAGATCTATCGGGAGAGAGGGGGATTTTTCCACCGCTACATATCCGTATTTTCCAGCATATACAATGATTTTCAGAAGGATATCGAAGCGCTGCCGGAGATTCTGGACCCGGACACCTGTCCGGCGGACCTTCTGCCCATATATGGCAGTTGGCTTGGCATCCGGGTGGGAGATAAATTTCTGGAAGAGGATGTTCTGCGGACTTTGGTAAAGGAAGCCTACAAGCTGAACCGGATGAAGGGGACCAGGGCTGTGCTGGAGCGAATTGCTGAGATCGTTCTGGGCGAGAAAGTCATGGTGCTGGAACGGAATATGATGGAGGACTATATCGAGAAAGAGCAGATGGCGGAATTTGAAAAGCTGTATGGAAACAGCGCCTATGATGTGACCATACTGGTGGGAGAATCCATAACGGAAGTCCAGAAATCACAGCTGCTGTTTTTATTAGATCAGTTTAAGCCGGTCCGTTCCAGGCTTCATATTATCAGGAGGAAAAGGGCCGGAACTCTGGATTCCTATTCCTATCTGGATATGGACGCCAGAATCTCAGGGCAGCAGGAGGGCAGTCTGGACGTCGGTCAGGAGCTGGACGGCTTTATACGAATAAATTAATCAACGACAGGAGGATGAAGGAAGATGACGATTTCAGAGACAAGACAGGAAGGCATGATACAGCTTGATATAGAGGGAAGGGTAGACACCAACACCAGCCCCCAGTTACAGCAGAGTATTTTGCAGGCATTTCAGAAAGGCACCACGGTAGTTTTAAATATGGAGAAGGTGGAGTATGTGTCAAGTGCCGGTCTCCGCGCATTGTTGATCGGACAGAAGACCGCCAATTCCAAAGGCGGGAGCATGAAACTGGTCCAAGTATGTGAGACCGTGATGGAAGTGTTTACGCTGACCGGATTTGCTGACATGCTGACCATTGAGTGATCAGGGATACCATGATTGAATTTACACATGTGACTAAACGATATGAAGGTTCGCCGGAGTACGTGTTCCAGGACTTTAACGCGGAGATTCAGGCAGGGGAGTTTATTCTTCTGACGGGAGAAAGCGGAGCAGGGAAAACTACTCTTATCCGTCTTCTGCTGAAGGACACAGAGGTCACATCAGGAAAGATCCATGTATTAGATCAGGATATTGAGCAGATTGGAGAGCGGGAGATTCCTTTTTACCGAAGAAAGCTTGGGGTGGTGTTCCAGAAGGACTATCTGCTGCCGGAGCGGACGGTTTACCAGAATGTGGAACTTGCCCGCGTGATCACGGGCGGGGGGCACAAAGACAATCGCGCCGCTGTTTCCTCCCTGCTTACGCTGCTCGGAATCTCTCAGCTTCACAGAAGATACCCATCACAGCTATCCGGAGGAGAGAAACAGAAGGTATGTCTTGCCAGAGCCTTGGTGAATTATCCCTCTATTCTTCTGGCGGATGAGCCTACGGGCAATTTGTCCTATGAGGAATCCAGAGAAATCATGAGACTTCTGGAATTGGTACACAGACAGGGAATCACCGTGGTGGTGGCCACACATGACAAGGCCAGCGCACAGGGCCTGGAATATCGGGAGATTACGCTGTCCGGGGAAAATCCTATGGAGACGGATACTCCTCCTTGGGAATCTCACGAAAATCCAGATATTCATTAGAGACATATCCGGTGATGTCGCCGGACTGGACCAGGCTCCACGCAGGGCCCCGTTCCAGTACATATCCGGTGGTTCCGGGAGAGAACCGGGCAATGATCGGGGCGTCCAGACCGGGTTCCTGACGGACACGAAGAGTGGAATCGGTATTTAAGGTGGTGAACGCATAATACACCGGTTCCGGCTTTGGTGTGGTCTCTACAGAATCCGGTTCCGGTACGGCGTCCGAAACCTCCGGCAGAGTACCCGCGGTCTCCTGCGGAGCGCCTGCAGCTTTCTGCGGGAGTTCCGTCGTCTCCGGCAGGGAAGAGCCTCTGAGAAAGAAAAAGGCACAGGCCAGGACTCCGGCCACTATATAGAATGACATAACGGATAATAGAAAGAATTTGTCTTTGTTCATGAAAGGGTCCCCCTTTAAGCAACAGGAATCTGAATATAGATACCCATGCCTTTTCCAGGCATACTTTTGGCGTAGATGGTGCCGCCGTAGGATTCCACAATGGCTTTGGCCTGTGTCAGACCCAGCCCGTTGCCGCTAACGCGGTTGGAACCCTGATAATTTATCTCAAAGATATGCGGGGTCTCTGTTTCCGGCAGACCGTTTCCGCTATCTTTCAGGACAATAAAGATATCGTCACCGATCGGGGATATGGTGATCACTAAATTACCGGCCTGTTTCATGTACTTGATGGAGTTATCAATGATGTTGCGGAACAAAATGCGGATCCGCTGGGCGTCTGCCTTTACGAACAGGTCATCTGCAGCAGTAGAGACCTGAATCTGAATCCCTGCTGCCGAAGAGAAGGAAAGGAATTCCTGGATGGTGTCTTTCGCGGTCTGGATGATATTGACAGTATCCTGACCGTCGGATTTCGGATCGATGGGCGGAAGAAGACTCTGATATGTATCGGATATTTTTTCTTCTTCATTTTGTTTCCGTGCCTGGGAAAGCTCGTCGGAAAGATGAGTGTTTTCCTGGACTAACCGGTCATATTGTTCCTTTAAGGCTTTCAAGTCGGCCTCTGTCTCAGGAGCACGGCCGGAAGAGTAGGTCAAGTAAGAAAAAACTATAAGGGCCAGGCTGTGCAGGATAAAGAATATCAGAGCCAGCCACAAGGCTGAACTTAAAAAGCCGAAAAGAACCATGGCATAGCATACAGCAGAACCTATTAAAAGGCTTTTTTGAGTAGTATTCATAAGAACTCCTTTCTATTGTTTTTGTAATCATAACACAAATGGAATGTAAAAACAATTAAGCAATGTTTATAAATGGAGAAAATATATGCAGTTGACAGAACGGCTGATCCGGGATACCAGTGGGAAAATGAAAAGGAAGAATGCCCTGCCATTTGAGGAGGAAGAAAACACCATGACATATGCTTCGCGGGACAGGCAGAAACCTCTGAACCAGCAGGCGGGCGTGTTCCATCAGCAGAAACTGGAGGGAATCAATACCAGAAGAAGTATATTTGATGAGACCGCAGTATTTATGACAGAGGAGAGGGAGGTTTAGGATGGCGGATTTGTTTGATGAAAAGGATAGAAACCAGCCTTTTGAGAGCTATGATGAATATATGGAATACCTGTTTGCCTGCGTGAATGAAGGGATGAACCGGTATCTGG
>CAYLIM010000028.1:0-33563 GCA_964383805.1 uncultured Acetatifactor sp. | reverse complement strand
TGGTGGACACCGTGGAGCCTGATCCGGCGCTGGTGGCTAAATATGAAGAGCGCTACGCCCAGTTCAAGGAGATCTACCCGGCCTGCAAGCCCCTGTTTGAGATCATCCGGTAAGGAGAAGTATTTGGAAGTAAACCTTCCAGCTACATATTAACGCAATATCGCAGGCCCAGCCAGCGGTATGCAGAAAAGAGGGAACCATGAAAATATTACCTATCACCGATCCCGCTTTCCGCAAGTACGGACGGCGGATCACCAATGTGGACCTGACAGAACTGGTTGAGGTTTTGAGCAAACAGCCCGTGCCTGAGGGCGTGGTGTACGAGCCCAGCGTGGAGGCGCTGGAGGCCACTTGCGCCATGGAGGCTCTGACTACGGCGGCCTTTGGCGAACTGCCCATTCAGATCGGCTACTGTAACGGTCACAACGAACTGCTGAACGCAGTGGAGTACCATCGCAGCAGCGAACTCAATATCGCCGCCACAGACGCGATTCTGATTCTGGGCATGCAGCAGGATATTGAGGATGACTTTACCTATGACACCGCCAAGATGGAGGCGTTTCTGGTGCCCGCGGGTACGGGTGTGGAAATCTACGCCACCACCCTGCACTATGCGCCCTGCGGCGTGAACGGCGCGGGATTCCAGGTAGCTGTTGTGCTGCCCAAGGGAACTAACTATCCCCTGGAGAAATCTCACGCGGACCTGTCCGTTGCCACCTCCAACGAGGATGCGCTGCTGACTGCAAAGAACAAGTGGCTGATCGGCCATGCGGAGGGCGGTCTGGACGCAGGCAGCTATATCGGATTAAAAGGAAAGAACTTGAATGTTAATGCGTAATGCGGTACAATGAAATTGTTAGTAACCGGACATACCGGTTTACAAAAACAGCAGGCTCCCGGAAATTACTCTGCCAGCCCAGGTACTGGGAGGGAGCCTGCGGAACTCAAAAATAGGAGGAGATTACAATGAACAATGCACCTAAAATCAAAATCGGCATTGTGGCCGTGAGCCGCGACTGTTTCCCCGAGAGCCTGTCCGTAAACAGGAGAAAAGCTCTGGTGGCAGCCTACAAGGCCAAGTATGACGAGACTGACATCTACGAGTGCCCCATCTGTATCGTGGAGAGCGAGATACATATGGTACAGGCTCTGGAGGATGTAAAGAAGAACGGCTGTAACGCTCTGTGCGTGTATCTGGGCAACTTTGGCCCCGAGATTTCCGAGACCTTGCTGGCCAAGCATTTTGACGGCCCTTCCATCTTCGTGGCAGCCGCCGAGGAGAGCCAGGCTGACCTGCTGGATGGCAGAGGCGACGCATACTGTGGTATGCTGAACGCAAGCTATAACCTGAAACTTCGCAATATCAAGGCATATATCCCTGAGTACCCTGTAGGCACTGCAGAGGAGTGCGCCGACATGATCAACGAGTTCGTTCCCATTGCAAGGGCAATCGTGGGTCTGAGCGACTTGAAGATCATTTCCTTTGGTCCCAGACCTCTGAACTTCCTGGCCTGCAACGCTCCCATCAAGCAGCTGTACAATCTGGGCGTTGAGATCGAGGAGAACTCCGAGCTGGATCTGTTTGAGTCCTTCAATAAGCATGCCGGGGACGAGAGAATCCCTGCCAAGGTTGCCGAGATGGCAGAAGAGCTGGGCGCAGGCAACAAGAAGCCCGAGGTGCTGGAGAAACTGGCTCAGTATGAGCTGACCCTGCTTGACTGGGTGGAGGCACACAGAGGCTATCGCAAGTATGTGGCTATCGCCGGCAAGTGCTGGCCCGCCTTCCAGACCCAGTTTGGCTTTGTTCCCTGCTATGTGAACAGCCGTCTGACCGGTATGGGCATCCCCGTATCCTGCGAGGTGGATATCTATGGCTGTCTGTCCGAGTTTATCGGTACCTGCGTGAGCCAGGATGCTGTTACCCTGCTGGATATCAACAACTCCGTACCTGCGGATATGTTTAAGGAGTCCATCGAGGGCAAGTTCCCTTACACCCACAAGGATACCTTTATGGGCTTCCACTGCGGCAATACCTGCTCCAAGAAACTGGCATTCTGCGAGATGAAGTACCAGAAGATCATGGCGAGAAATCTGCCTATCGAGGTTACCAACGGTACTCTGGAGGGCGATATCGCTCCCGGCGAGATCACCTTCTACCGTCTGCAGTCCACTGCTGACAACAAGCTGCGGGCTTATATCGCACAGGGCGAGGTGCTGAATGTGCCTTCCAAGTCCTTCGGTTCCATCGGCGTGTTTGCTATCCCTGAGATGGGACGTTTCTACCGCCATGTGCTGATCGAGAAGAATTACCCTCACCACGGTGCAGTTGCTTTTGGCCACTTTGGCAAGGCACTGTACGAGGTATTTAAGTTCATCGGCGTACCTGTAGAGGATCTGAACTACAACCAGCCGAAGAGCCTGCCTTATCCTACAGAGAATCCTTTCTGTTAAACAGTATAAAAATCGGGGGCAGAGATGCAAGTCTCTGCCCTTTTTGACATTGTTTTGCAAAAAGAACAAAATACCTTCAAAAAGATATTGCACATTTGGCGGACTGCGCCTATACTCTCTAGTTGGCAAAGATAAATAAATATTGCGAACAGAGGTACAGGCTATGGTCAAGGATATGACAAAGGGTTCGCCCATGAAATTGATACTGGGATTTTCCGTCCCGCTTTTGTTTGGCTTTCTCTTCCAGCAGTGCTACAATCTGATGGACACGGTGATTGTAGGAAGGTTTCTTGGGAAGGAGAATCTGGCGGCGGTGGGAGCCACGAGTTCCGTCAATTTTATGATTATCGGTTTCTGCATGGGGATTTGCAGCGGTTTTTCCATTCCTGTCTCCCACAAGTTTGGGGCGGGAGATCACTCGGGAATGCGCCGGGTGGTGGCTAACTGTATCTGGCTGGCAGCCGCTTTCGCTGTGGTTATGACGGCGCTGACCACGCTGCTGTGCCGCCATATTCTTGTGGTCATGAGAACTCCCGGCAATATCCTGGATGCGGCGCATTCCTACATATGGATAATCTTTCTGGGGATTCCTGTGACTTTTCTGTACAATATGACGGCCGGAGTGATCCGTGCTCTGGGGGACAGCAAGACGCCGGTGATCTTCTTGATCATGTCCTCTTTTATCAATATCGGACTTGATCTGTTCTTTATCGTAAATCTGCACTGGGGAGTGCAGGGAGCGGCCTGTGCCACCGTGATTTCTCAGGGGATATCGGGGCTGTGCTGCCTGCTGTTTATGGTTAAAAAATTTGAGATTCTGCGGATCAGCGGAGAGGAATGGGCGCCCAACCGGCATTTGATCGGGACGCTCTGCGGCATGGGGATTCCCATGGGGCTGCAGTACTCTATCACTGCCATCGGCAGCGTTATCCTGCAGAGCGCCACCAATACTCTGGGTTCCGACGCGGTGGCAGCGGTGACTGCGGCAGGAAAAATCAGCGGATTTCTGGCCTGTCCTTTCGACGCCATGGGTTCCACCATGGCTACCTACGGCGGTCAGAATGTGGGTGCGGGAAGACTGGACCGTATCGGGCAGGGGCTGAAGTCCTGCATTCTGCTGGGAGCCGCTTATTCTGTGATTGCCCTGAGTATCAGCCTTCTGTTTGGGAGGTCGCTGGCAAAGCTGTTTCTGGACGCCTCAGAGACGGCGATTATCGACAATGTAAAACTGTTTTTGACCCTGGCTACGGCGTTTTATTTCCCGCTGGCGCTGGTCAATATCATTCGCTTTATGATACAGGGAGTGGGATTTCCGGCCTTTGCCATTCTGGCGGGGGTGTTTGAGATGGCTGCCAGGACGCTGACAGGCTTTGTGCTGGTGCCCACATTTGGGTTCCTCGGCTCCTGCCTGGGCAGTCCCATCGCCTGGATTCTGGCGGACGCCTTTTTGATTCCCGCCTATTTTCATGTAAAAAAGAAACTGCGAGGAATACAATGCAGCGGTACAGATTGCAATTTTGTCCCCGAGGAGATATAATTCAGATATGGACTGATACGGATTGGTGCGATATCACAGGGGATGGGATGAAATTCTTATGACAGCCATATATTCGGTTTTGCATATGTTTGTGGATGGGGTCTGCGCATTTGCGATGTTTGGGACCTTTCTCAGGCAGGAGCAGGGATATTTTTATGTGCTGGTCTATAATTTCTGCGCCTTTGCGCTGCAAATGCCCTTTGGCGCAGTGTTGGACCTTTTGTATGCGAAGAGCGGAAAACATTTTTCTTTTGCCGCCTCGTGTGTGGGCGTTGTGCTCACGCTCATCGGAGCCGTCACGCATCCGGCGCTATTGGGGATCGGGAATGCCCTGTTCCATATCGGCGGCGGAGTCGGGACCATTCACGAGGACGAGAAAAAGGGCTGGCGAGGCAGAGGCCTGGGCGTCTTTGTAGCACCCGGCGCTTTGGGCCTGTATGTTGGTATGCAGCTGGCAAAAAATGGCGCAGCAGTGCAGTGGCTGTACGTTGCGGGCGCATTTATGATAGTCGCCTGTGTGGGAACGGCCTGTGTGCTCTGGCGCAGAGGCGCAAATATAATCGTCAGTGAGTATAGCAGGGCGGCGGATAATTCGGAGGGCGGCAGGGTACAGACTGAGACAGCAGGTGCCATTGCCCTGGCGCTTGGCCTGTTTCTGGCTGTGGTCCTGAGATCCTACATTGGCATGGCTGTCACATTTCCATGGAAGACAACTACCTTTGCCGCCGTTTTAAGCACACTGGCAATCGTATTTGGCAAGGCGGCGGGAGGATTTTTCGCGGCGCGGTTTGGAGGCTTAAAGACGGCGGCCATATGTCTGCCGGCGGCCGCTGTCCTGTATCTGTTCTCCGGATACATGCCTGCCGGAGCCGCAGCCCTGTTTTTGTTTAATATGACCATGCCGATCACCTTATATCTGCTGATACGCAAACTTCCGCAGTATCCGGGCTTTTCTTTCGGACTCTTAACGTTTGGCCTGTTTTTGGGCTTTTTGCCGGAATATTATGGGTTGCGTATTTTGCGGGATGGCAGCGTCCTGGGATGTGCCGGGAGCCTTATTATGCTGCTGGTTCTGGCGGCGGGCGTTTTTATGGGAAATCCGGACGACGCCCAGACAATCATTTCCTCCCGGTCAATGCAGGACCGGAAATAGGAGAGTGCGATGGTCATTTATCTGATTCGTATGTTCGGAATTTCCCTGGCGCTTACGCTGGTGACGGAGCTTGCCATCGCGTTTTTGTTCGGGCTGCGCACGAGAAAAAATATGCTGCTTGTGGTGCTGGTGAATGTGCTTACCAATCCGCCCGCAGTGCTGTGTAACTGGCTTTGCCGTCTGTATCTGCCGTACTACAACAGAGTGCCGGTACAGCTCGTCATCGAGGCGGCGGTGGTCATTGTGGAGGCATTTGTATATTGCCGCTTTGCGAGGGATGAGCAGAGGCAGATAAAAAGACCTGTGCTTTTGGCGATCACAGCCAACGGATGCTCCTGGCTGCTGGGAGTTCTGATCTAATCGTCAGTCAGTATAGAAAGATAGGAAAAAGGGAGGAAAGTGATGAAAAAGTGGATTGCTTTTTTGAGTGGGTGTCTCTGCTATATGCTTTGCCTGCTTCCGGCGCGGGCGGATGTGATCTGGGAGCCGCAGGATTCCTTTTATGAGGAATTCTCATCCGAATGCGAATATGTGGGCCGTACCTTTACGGCAAATGGCCCGGACGGAGAAGTTATTTTGTATCAAAGTCCCGTATCCGCCAGGGAAGTCGGCAGATGGGAAAACGGATCAAAGGCGTATATTTCTTTCACTTATGAGGACGAAAACGGGGTCGTCTGGGGCATCTATGAGGGACAGGGCTCCAAAACCGGATGGATGCCTATGGAGTATATGGATGTGGTATATGACGCTATTTCCTTCTCCGAAGAATATGAGGCAGACATCACCGCAGAGACGGGGGCGCTGGACGAGCAATATGTGCATGAAAGCGTCTGGTTCTGGCGTTATCCCGGAGCGACAGAGGGCTATGAGATGACGGTGGAAGACTATGTGCCGGAGTATGATGGGACTTATGTGGACAGTCAGGGACATAGCTGGGGCAATGTGGGCTATTACTTTGGACACAAAAATGTTTGGATATGTCTTGACCAGCCGGGCGCGGACTTCGATACGCTCTATCCCGACGGCACTTCCGGCATCGGAGTGACACAACCTGAGGAAAAGGATTTTCCAGCCGAACGCATCGCTCCCGACGGTAAACAAAATAGGACGATACTGATTGCTATACTGTTGGTAGTGTTTGTGACGGGAGTGTCAGTTGTGATGCTGAGGCGGGAAAACAAAAAGCGCAATAATAAGTAAAGAGAGGGCAGTTATATGTATGATTATCGACAGGCCATCGACAGAATCATGCGGCAGGAGGTGGACGCAGGGCAGATTGCCGGTGCGGGCTATCTGCTGATACAGGGGGGAAAAGAGCGATATTTCAGTACTTGCGGCTATGCGGACAGGGAGAGAAGGACGCCCATAGAGCGCAACACGATCTTTCGGCTTTTTTCCATGACCAAACCCGTCACGGCGGCCGCCGTCATGTTGCTGGTGGAGCGGGGCGAACTGGATTTGAGGGACATAGTGAGCCGGTATCTGCCCGCCTTTCGGGAACAGACTGTGTGGAATCCGGACGGGGAGCCCGTGCCCGCGAGGTGTGCCACCACGATTTATGATCTGTTGAATATGACTTCCGGCATTCCCTACCCGGAAAACTGGGAGGGCTGCAGTCCATCGGGCAGGCTGATGGACGACCTGTTTCGCGACCTCAAGGAGGCCCAGGCGGGCGGACAGAGGCTGACTACCAGGGAGTGGGTTGACCGTATTGCCGAAGTTCCTCTGGCGTTTCATCCGGGAGAGCGCTGGATGTATGGTCTGTCTGCGGACGTGCTGGGAGCGGTGGTCGAGGTGGTGACAGGGAAACGCTATGGAGATTTCCTGCGGGAGGAGATCTTTGCGCCGCTGGGAATGGTGGATACGGGTTTCTATGTGCCGGAGGACAAGCTGGAGCGTTTTGCGCAGAACTATTTCTGGAACGGGGAGAAGAGAGCGCTGGAGATATACAAGGACTGCAATCTGGGAGAGTATTACGGACCGGATGTGTCCTTTGAGTCGGGGGGCGCAGGGCTGGTTTCCACCATGGAGGACTACAGCCGTTTTGCGCAGATGCTGCTGCAGGGCGGCGTCTATGACGGCGTCAGAATACTCGGAGAAAAAACAGTACAGTTCATGAGACAGGACAGACTTTCGTCCAAGCAGAAGTGGGCTTTTTGCTGGGACAGCAATCTGGGCTGCGGCTACGGCTGTCTCATGCGGGTGCTGACTGACCAGGGAGAGGCGGGAACTATAGGAAGTTTGGGTGAATATGGCTGGGACGGCTGGACAGGCAATTATGTGACCATTGATCCGGAGGATGATATGGTGATGCTGTATTTTATTCAGAGATGCGGCTACAGCAGTACCTCCGCGCTGCGCAAGCTGCGGAATGTCACCTATGGGGCGCTGGAGAGGCTGTAGAACGGACATGAAAAAGCCGGTGATATGCTCACCGGCTTTGGTGTTTTGAACGCTCTCTGTCAATCCGCAGTGTCCGATTCGGCCGCCACAGCGGAGGCTACAGCAGATACCACAGCGACTATGACAGCTACAATAATTATCAGCAATCCGCCTGCCAACAATATGAACATACTCGTCCCCTCCCGTCTTTTTTTGCGGCCGCCATTACGCAACCGGGAAAATATTTATAACATTTATTTTAGTATAGCGTGTTCCACCGAAAAAAACAACCTCCAATTCTTTTTTCCATAAATTTTGTTGAGGAATATGTAAAAACCTTATAAAAAGGAATGGATTTTCTGCAAAAAATAAGATATAATGCTCATTAGAAACAATGCATGCAAGATTCGTTTTCGGCATATATGAGAAGGTGGCTATGGAAAAGCAGGATCGTCAGATGGATGTGGTGGACAATTCCAAGCAGAACACAGAGGAGGGAAAGCAGGAGTTGTATCTGTACTCTCTGCGCAAGATGGCCGAGGACAATGTGGAGAGAAACAAAAGTCCATTGACTCGGCTGCAGAATCTGCGTTCTTTTTTCTTTACTGGTGGAGAGATCATCAGGGAAAATCCCAAGGAGCAGTTTGCTCTGATTGCCATGGACATTGCCCAGTTCAAGGCAGTGAACGAGTTCTGCGGCAGGGATGCGGGAGATGCTCTGTTGGCGACCATCGCAGAGGTCTTCAGGGAACTGGATGCGGAGAGGCCGCTGACCATATCCAGTCATGCCAGGGCGGATGTATTTGCCATGCTGACCGCCTATCAGGAGGAGCAGGAGCTGGTGGATATCGTACTGCGGATCAAAAAGGTGATAGATGAATTCCCCATCGACTGCAAGGTGCTGCCGGCATTCGGCATTGCCACCGCCCAGGGAGAGCAGCCTGCAATCAGTTATCTCAAGGACTGTGCCACCATGGCGCTCAACACCATAAAGGGGAAATTTTACGCCAGCTATGCTTTCTTTGACGAGAAGATGCGCAAGCAGCAGATGATGGAGAAAAAGATTGAGAACAATATTGTGACGGCCCTGAAAAACGGAGAGTTTGCGCTGTACATACAGCCCAAGGTAGACATGGCATCCGGCCAGATCGTGGGCGGAGAAGCGCTGGTCAGATGGGTGGACCCGAACTATGGTGTGATCTCGCCGGGAGATTTTTTGCCGGTGCTGGAGAAGAACGGTTTTGTGATTGATTTGGATACCTACATATGGGAGCAGGTGTTTCAGATGCAGAGCCGCCTGCTGTCGGAAGGCCGCGAGCCTGTGCCCGTGTCGGTCAATGTCTCCCGCCTGCATGCCTTTGACGAATGTTTTTGCGACACTCTGTGCCGCCTGAGTGAACAGTATCAGGTGGAGCCGTCCTATGTCCCTCTGGAACTGACGGAGAGCGCTTTCCTGTGGGATGAGCAGGGAATGTACCAACGGCTGGAGACGCTGCAAAGCAAAGGCTTTATAGCGTCGATGGACGATTTTGGCACAGGATATTCCACCATGAATATGTTGAAAAACCAATCTATGGATGAGGTGAAGGTAGATCAGACGTTCATACGGGATCTGGAGACCAATGAGAAGAGTCGAATCATGATCCGTCATACCATCCGTATGCTGCAGGAATTGGATACTGATATTATTGTGGAGGGCGTGGAGACGGAGGAGCAAAGGAAATTCCTGCTGGACTGTGGCTGTAAAGCGGCCCAGGGATATCTGTTTTACCGGCCCATGCCATGGCAGGATTTTGTGGCGTTATTGTGAGAGGATAAACTGCAGCCGGAATGAGGGCTGCAGTTTTTAGTTTGGCTGTCAAAGAAGATATGGAGGAGCTATGCAGGACAAGAGACATGACGTTATCATAAGAGGGATTGAAACGGTTCTGATTGGGCTGACCTTTTTATCTTTTGCCAAAGCAATATGGATAAGCCTGGATATCGACGAGTCCTATGCCGTGGCCTGCGCCTATCGTATGGTGCGGGGAGACAGGCTGATAAGAGACATGTGGGAACCGCATCAGCTCAGCGCGTTTTTGGCTGCTCTGTTTGCCGCGCCCTATATATGGATACGGGGAAACACGGATTATCTGGTGATCTGGCTGCGGGTAATCGGTGTCTTGATCCATACCGGCATGGGGGTGCTGTTGTATAGACAGCTTGGAAAAAAGACAAATCGTTTCTTTGCTTTCTGCATCATGACCCTGCACCTGAATTTTCTGCCCAAATGGGTACAGACGCCGGAATTTGAACTGATGCATTACTGGTGCCTGCTGGGAATTTTTCTGGTGCTGCATGCTTATTTTGCGGGCGGGAAGCCCCGAATGATTCTTCCCTTTCTGGGAGGCTGTCTTTTGGCAGGCAGTATGCTGTGTTATCCGACAATGTTTCTTCTGTATCCTTTTTACATTTGGGCAATATGTATACTGGAGAGACAGTGCCGTCAGTCCGGGGCAGTGAAATGGTGGAAGAGCAGCGTATTTTTTACATTGGGGAGCCTGCTGACAGGATTGTCATTTCTGGCCTGCTTGCTCAGCTACATGTCTCCGGATGAATTAAGGCGGTATATTTCCTATATTTTTTTAGATACATCTCATGGCGTATATACCATGGGCGAGAAGTGGGCAATCTACCTGAGACAAATACAGGAACAGGCAGGGTTTTATGGCTGGTATCTTCTGATGGCGGCGGGGGTTACGGTGATTCTGTGCCTGATATACGGGCTTGTTCTGCGCAGGAATGCTCTGTGTAAAGACCACCCGGAGGGACGGGAATCGGTTATGGGCGTATGGCATGTGGCGATAGTTGTTCTGATACTGGTGGGACTGTTGATGCAGATCAAGGCCATAGCCGGTTTTCTGTTTGAAGATGAGAATCAGTTTTTCTTTCAGGTGCGCTATATGGCGGTTGTGCTGCCTGCGCTGCTGATCTGTGTTCGGTTTCACAGAAAAATGGCGACATGGCTTTATCTGTGCATTATTCCCGGCTGTATGTCTGTGTTGGCGGTGCTTTTTGTGACCAATATGGATACAAATACTACTTATGCGAAAGCCTTTATAGGCGTGCTGGGAAGTCTTCTGATCATCTACCAATACGGCAGGGAAATTATGGATTCTCTGTGGAAAAAAATATTTCTGGTTCTCTCCTATGCCCTGGGCGGGATGTTGTTGGCGGGAGTTCTGGTATGTCGGCTGATATTGATACGGGTATCCGGCTGCCAGCCGGTTACGATTCGGGCAGCTCTGGAAAAGATGGAGAGCGGGGCGGAAAAGGGGATATATGTTCTGGCGGATACCGCAAACCTTTGGAACAACAATTATCGAGAGCTGGAAAATATGATAGACGAGGAAGACCGGGTATTATATATCGGGGCAGAGAGCTTGATCTATGTAAAGATGGAAACACTGCCGGCAACCCCCTCCACCCAGGGCACAACTGTGTTTAACGAGATGTTTCTGCGCTATTACGAGGAGCATCCGGACCGTATTCCCAATGTCATTGTGTACGACAAAACTTATAGGGAGAACCCTGTGTATTCCCTGTATTTTGATTATTCTCTCCAGAGTGCGGAGTTCTTTGAGTGGATTGCGGAGAACTATAGTGACGCACAGAAAGTAGAGACGGACCATATGATTATTTTGAGGCAGTAAAAGGCTCACAATTTTTAAAATTATTTTTATTTTTCTATTGACAAATCTATAAAAAGAGAGTATCTTTTGAAATACCCTATATAGGACGGGGAAGATCATCTATTCTTCCCTGGGTATTTCATTTTTCAGGTAAATCTCCGATTTCGGAAGTTACCCATGATGCAGAGAAGTTATCGCAGCAATGCAAGGTACGTCGGTGTGTTGACGAATACACGGGTGTATGGTCGATTCCCTTTTATGCGCGCAGGGGATGAAATGTTGAAAAAGAAAGGACAGGTGAGATTTTTTTTACATGACAGAAACAATACAGGCAGCAGGCGCGGCAGAAGTACCGGCGGCGGATTTGTCTGAGCTGTTGGGCAGACTGATTGACGACTACTCCACGAAAAAGCAGCCCTCCCTGATTCAGATGAAAAAGGGATTGCTCAGCAGGGAGAGCTTTCTGGGAGAGGCCGCGGAGTATGCGCAGCTTGGCTACGGGATTACTCCCGAGCAGGCCCGGGAGCTGACCGGGCTGTTTGAGCAGTACATTTTCGGCTATTCCAGGATATCGCCGCTGATTGACGATGCGGAAATATCGGATATCCGCATTGTCAGCCATGACAATATCCGCATCAAAAAGCGAGGGCGGCGCATGGACGCCGGAATCAGCTTTTTGTCGGAAAAGGAGTACAGGCAGTTTGTGGACTATGTCGCCACGAAAAATCAAGTCAATATCTCCAATCTGAATGCCATTCAGCGGTTTACGGACTCTGACAGTCATCCTGACTTTATTCTGCGTTTTACCGTATCCATGCCCCTTGTGAACACCTACAGCGAGCCTTATCTGTGTATCCGCAAAGTGCCCCGGGATTTCCCGGAGATGGAGGAACTGATACGCAGGGGGATGCTTGGGCGGGAACTGGCGGAGCTGCTGATCTGCCGTTTCCGCAGCGGTTCCACACTGATCTGCGGAGGCAATTCCTCCGGCAAGACCACGCTGTTGAACGCCCTGAAGGAGACCCTGCCGGATGATGTGGCAATCCTGGTGACACAGCAGGCGGACGAGCTGACCACCAAGCGGCATCCGGACATGATGTTTTTGCACTCCCTGCCGGGCAGCGGGGAGAGTCAGGTCAGCTATGATCTGAAAAATATAAGTATTGCGGGACTTACCATGGACGTGGATTTTTTCATTGTCGGAGAGGTAAAGGGGGACGAGGCGCTGTATCTGCTGAATGCGGCGTATACGGGACAGCTCTGTGCGGCCACTTTGCATGCCCCCTCCGCAGACAGGGCGGTGGATAAGCTGGTAGACTATGCCATGTACGGCAGCCGCTATTCCAGAGAGGAACTGATGAAGATGATGGAGTGCTTTACCACATTGGTGTTCATGGAGAAATACAGGGTGAAACAGGTGTTTGTGAACCGGGGATGGAACCGGGAGACAAAGGAGATGAAATATGAGCGATTATATGAAAATACTGTTGTTGACGGAACTGACAGCGGGGTTTGCGGCACTGTTTCTGTGGGTCAGACAGGAGAGCATTCTGCACCAGCTATGGCACAGGGCCTATGATTCTCTGGAGACGGCCGCGGCCAGAAGAGTGCAGGACAACAGGCGCAGCCTGCAGCTGCTCCATGGAAAAAAAAGCCTTTTGCAGCGCATGGAACAGAGACTGCTGTACAGCGGTATCAGCGTCCGTTTCCCGTTTCTGACGCCGGAGCTGTGGATATTGGCCAATCTGGCGGCGGGAACTGCGGCTTATTTTCTGGCATTGCTCATGGGAGTTTCCTGGTTCGGGGCGCTTATGGCAGCGGGCGTCCTGTGGTTGGCTGTCTGGGCGGCGGTGAACTGCTGCATGGGACGCAACTACAACGCAACGGATGAAAATCTGATGAAATTTCTGGATTTTCTGGGCAATTACAGTATTACCTCCGGCGAGATCACGGCAGTGCTCAGCCAGGTCAGCCCCTATGTGGGAGAGCCGCTGCGGGGAGTGCTGGACGCCTGCTACTATGAGGCGCAGACATCCGGTGACACCAGCATTGCCCTGCTGGCCATGGCGGAGAAGATTCAGCATCCCAAGTTCCGGGAGCTGGTTCGCAACCTGGAGATCAGCCTGCGGTACTCGGCGGATATGACAGTGCTGGTATCTCAGAGCAGACGGTCTCTCAGGGAGTACACCCGAATGCGGCAGGAACGCAAGACAATGGTCAGAGAGGCATGGGTAAATATGGTGATTCTGGGAGCGATGACTGTGGTGATTCTGAAGGCGATGGAATCGCTGGTGGGCATTCCCCTGTCAGAGATTTTGCTGCACACTGTGCCGGGAATCGGCGCTCTGGCGGTGATTGCCGTGATACTGCTGCTGTTCTACAGACAGGTGCGGCGGCTGGATCAGTGAAAGGAGAGAGGATAACAAGCAATATGGACTATATTACGATACACAGAATATTACAGGGCATACAGCTGGCGGCAGCGCTGCTGATCGGTCTGGAGTGGGGCTGCATGGCCGCCCGGGGACATACGGGGGAGGTGGTGCTGCGGGCCTACGATACCATCTGCATGCATGCCCGCCGAAAAAAAGGCAGGCTTTGGGATTATGAAAAGTGGGAGGTCTTTTTGCGGGTGAACGGCGCGGCCTACCACTATGGGAAATGGATCAACCCCGTGAGTTATCTCACGCTGTGTCTGGTTCTGGCGGGAGCCGGATTTTTGACGGGACTCTACGCATTGGGAGTACCGGCGGGGATAGCCGGTGCGGTGCTGGCGGCCTGTCTGCCGGGAATTCTGCTGGAGCGCATGAATCGCCGGGACAATGAAAACATGCTGACGGAGCTGAACCTGATCTACAATGCCCTGGCCATACAGATTCGGGCGGGCGTCCATGTGACGGACGCTCTGGCGGAGCTGTACGGCAGCGTCAAACAGGTTCGGCTCAGGGACGGACTGCAGAATCTGTCCGGAGACATTGTGATGAAGGCGGATATGGACGAGGCGTTGGAGCGGTTTCAAGGGAGGTTCAACAACCGCTATATCGACTCTCTGTGTATTACCATCATGCAGGCCATGGAGTCGGGCCAGGCGGTGGAACTGCTGGGAGATATCGCGGACCAGATCAAGGACATGGAGTTGACGCTGCAAAGCCGCCGGAAGGAGAAACTGGACCGCAGCATCACCTTCTATCAGCTGGGCATATTCTCCGCAGTTATAGCCTTGGTGCTGTATGTCTGTGTGGAGCATATGTTCGGGAACAATATGTTTTGGAATTAATGAAAAGTGAAAAAGGAGACAAAAAATATGAATAGATTTTACAATATCAAAAATGAAATCTGCACCGGAGAGAGAAAAGAAAAGAGTCGGCAGAGAATGCGGAAACTGTGCAGCGCCATGGCGGGCAAGAGCAGCGGCATCGACGGCCTGCTGGTGACGGTAGGACTGTGCATAATCGCTTTGCTGCTCTGCGTAGTAATGAAAGACAAGCTGGAGGTGTTTATCGGGACGATCGTGGATGCGCTGACTGCAAAGGCCACAGGAATTCTGGGTTAGGAGGCGGTCCATGAGAGGAAAGAGGGAAGGCTCTGTGCTGGATTTCCTGTCTGTCTGCATCTGTATACTCGCCATGTCCATAGTGGTGACAGCGTATTTTTACTGCAGCGATCTGCTCCTGCGCAAGGGGCAGATCAGCCAGGTAGCCAGATGCTATATCCTGAAAATGGAAACCGTGGGATGTCTGACAGAGGAGGATAAAAATAGGATGTTGGCAGAGCTGCAGGACATCGGACTGCAGGGGATTGATCTGGCCGGGAGCACTACGACTCCTGTGGAGTACGGTGACTCCGTGATTCTGCACATTCAGGGTAAGCTAAAGGGAAGAATATGGGGGGATGAGCATGATTTGTTCAGGTCGGTTTTTACAGTCAGAGAGATGCCGGTGGAAGAGATGCGCATGTCCACCGCCAAACATTAGCGCCCCCGTTGCCGGCAGGACAAAGCCGCCCTTCAGAGAGGGCCAGGTGGACGTGGTGGCGTCCATGTTTTTCTTTTTGATGGTGCTGATCGTGGCCGTGTTTCAGTTTAAGCTGTATACCATCATGACCGCCGGAGCATATGTGGAGGACGCTCTGGCGGCCTCCAACCTGGCCTCGGCGCTGATCGACATAAAGGAGTACGGCAGGAGTCATGTGGTGCGAATCGAAGACACGCAGGAGGCTTTTCGGGTCTATCGGGATGCTTTGTACTGCAATCTGGCGCTGGACGAGGAGGGATACAGCGCCAAGGAGGAACTGCTGGCGGGCAAAGTGTGGATTCGGGAGTATATTGTCTATAATGTGCTGGAGGGGGAGGTGCGGATCACTGCCTATGACGGCGAGGGAAACTGTGTGAGGCAGGAGAGCGGCCAGCCGGGGAGCGTCCGAACGCCGGACGGGACACTGGTGGAGCATACTGCCGTGTACAGCCGCGTGGGTTTCCGGGTTATGGGACTGATGGGGCGCGGCATTGACGCAGAAAAAGAGAAAAGTGTGGATATAGTGAGGTATGAGGACAATGAATAGAGAAAAAAACAGAGAAGAAAACAGGGGCACAGAAAAACGAAGAAGGGGATTGCCGGGTATTATTTTGGCGGCTTTTGCGGCGGCTGCAGTCACATATATTGTGCTGCTCAATGTGGAGAAAAACGCTTTGAGCGCATATCAGAAAGCGGACTGCTGGATGCTGACGCAGACGCTGGAGAGAGGAACGGAGATCACACCGGACAATGTGGATACTCTGTTCTGTCAGACACAGGTGGATGTGCGGCACATTCCCCAGGAGGCGGTGATGAGTCCGGAGGCACTGCTGGGCAGCCAGGCGGCTATAACGATCCCCCAGGGCAGCATGGCTACTCTGACTATGTTCACCCAGTCGGGGCATTACAGGGCGGCATTGGAAAAACCGGTGATAGCGGGGTGCAGGGCGGAGGACCTGTATCAGCTGGTCAGCGGGACACTGCGCAGCGGCGACAGAATCCATATCTATACAGTGGATGAGGAGCTGGGAGAGACCTATCTGATCTGGGACAATGTGATGGTATATCAGGTGTTTGATTCTGCCGGAAATATGATTCCGCCGCAGGATACCCTATCTGCCGCAGCCAGAATCAATGTGCTGCTGGAGGAAGGAAATGCAGAGCTCTTTTACAGTGAACTATACAGAGGTTCTCTGCGGGTGGTTAAGCTATGGGAATAAAAAGACTACTGCTGTTTTTGCTGCCGGTTCTGGCGTTGTGGGGAGCGCCGGCAAGGGTGCAGGCCGGAAGCGGAGTGCAGATCGACTACAGCCCTGATGGCAGCGCTTTCACAACCAACAGGGGGGAGACATCCACCGTCTGGTACAGGGAGGGAACCACTGTGCGCATACAGGACGGGGGCGGACCGCCTGTGCCGGAAACGGGGGAACATCTGTACTACTGGAAACGCACTGGGGAGATACCGATTGCCTACTGGAGAGTTGCGCACTCCCATGGGCGGTGTATTCACAATGCCTACTGCGGAGAATTTCACGGGATCAGTTTCAACCGACAAAAATGTGAGAGGGAATATTATTCAGGCTGGGTGCCCTACTGCCGGGACTGTGGGGAGAGAGCCGCGGATTTCCTGTTTTATATGAGCGGCGACACCGCGGGAGGAATTCAAAAGCTGCAGACGGGGACGGGGTATTACTATCTGTGTCCCTGGTGCGACAATCTGGAACAGGCAAGGGAGATTTCGCCCCATATCTGCCAGGCGGTATCTGCCAACCGGTATGAGATTGTCTATGACAGCAATGGGGGCGGCGGCTACATGGTTCCCAGCACACATATGTACAATGACACAGCTCTCTATGAGGGGCGGGAGGTCACACCTCAGACCACTCTGTCCCTGTGTGGTTTTTGGCGGGTGGGCTATCGCTTTGACAGTTGGAACACCCGGCCGGACGGCACGGGACAGCGATTTGAGGACGGAGAGAGAATCTACAATCTGTCGGATAAGGAAGGAGACCAGGTGGTGCTGTATGCCCAGTGGACCAGAGTGCAATCAGTGCTGTACATTGATCCTGCGGGGGGCAGTTACTGCGGCAATGCGGAAGTCACAATTCTGCCGGGGGATTATGGCAGTACCTGTCTCCTGCAGGAGGATAAGCTGACTCCTCCCCAGGGCTATCTGGTGTCCTTTGACGCCAGGGGTGGGGAGCCTGTGGAGAATATTGTAGGTACTAAGCGGTTCCGGGAGTGGAGCATGACGCTGCCCTTTCACGGGCAGGTGGAGGACAGTACTTATCACTATCTGGGAGAGGATGGGACAGAGGACCGACTTACGGCCCTCTATACCGACCAGAGTATTGTCCTGCCGGACGCTTACAGGGAGGGGCAATCCTTTGGGGGCTGGTACCATGATCCGGAATGCACCCGGCCTGCGGGCGCTGCGGGGGACGACTTTACGCCCTCAAAGGATACGACTCTGTATGCGGACTGGGTGGAGCTGCAGCTGCAGGCCCGGGACAACTATAGCGCCAACAAGGGCAGAGGGGCGGTAAACTTGAGCTGGAGCCAGCCGGACAATACGAATAAGAGCTATAAGCTGTACCAGCAGCGAGAGGGGGAGGAATGGCAGCTCGTCGGTGACGCTGCGGATACCGGCGCGGGCGCGGGGCTGTCCCACAGCATGAACTATTCTGGACGCCAGGGAAACTATCAGGTGCCCTATGCCGGTTTTTACCGACTGACCCTGACAGGCGCCCAGGGAGGTAATTGTGGAGATCTTCAGGGAGGCAAAGGCGGCATCGCAGAGGGCGTCTTCTACCTGTCCAGGGGAGAATTGCTGACCTATGAGCTGGGAGGTCAAAACGGGTATCATGAAGGGGGCAGCGCCACAGTCTATGGCATGGGCGGCGGCAGCAGTCTGCTGTCCTCGGACCGCCAGGGAATACTGCTGATTGCGGGAGGCGGAGGCGGCGCTACGGAGACGCTGGACGGCATGCCCGGCGGTTCCGCTCAGAAAAATGTGGAGAGCAGCGCAGGAGAAAGCGGACAGGCCGGGGGAGGAGGCGGATACAAGGGCGGCAGTTCAGGGATCTGGACTGTACACTATCACGACGCAAATTGCCGACATGCGCATGAGGGAGACCCGGTACATGGCGGCGGCTGTTACACGGTGGAGAAGGTCTGCGGCGGCACATCGTTTCAGCGGGAGGAGACGGGCAGCCACTTTTACTATGGCAATAGGGAGAATGACGGCAGTCTGCGTTTTTGCCCGCGCTGCGCCAGCTACAGCTGCGCCGGACACACCGATCGTTTTTACAAGTATGTCTGCAGCGCATGCGGAGCGGAATACTCGGATAGCAAACCAGCGCTGTGCACTGCTCACACGGGATATGTGCCGGGCTGTGGTCAGGAGGAGGTGTATAGCTGTGGCATGACTCAGGGGCAGGTGCTGTCCTCCGTGCCTGCCTATGGCGGTTCCAGTTATATCAATGGGGAGGCATGCAGCAGCTGCTCACAGCAGGAGGGATGGCAGAGCGGGGACGGAACGCTGCGAATCACTGCCGTAGCGTTGGGATATATGGAGGAAAATCTATTGAACGGCGTGGCGGCCGAGGATATGGGGAAACCGGAGAAAATTGATATGAATACGCTGCGGCTGTCGGCAATCGGTGAAAACCGGGTGCGGGTCTCCTTTGCAAAACCCGCTGACACAGGCACCGTCTATTATCACAGAGTGGAGTCCTACCAGCTGGGTTCTGACAGGGTGCTGTGCGATTCCAATGTCACGGTAAACACTCTGGTCACCCAGGTTCAGGGGTATCGCTATGTGGTGGACAACAGGGCGGGAACGGTGGTAAAAGCGTCCTATCAGTGGCACGGGGATACGGGAGAGCGCCCCTCTCTGACCATTTCTGTGAGCGAGGAGCTGCAATATCTGCACATTGCGGCTCAAGACAAGGCCGGAAATCTGGGGGAGACTCTGCACATTCCTCTGTCTGATGAGACCGTGATAGCGTGGCCTGTGAAGACGGAGCAGATACGTTTGGAGCAGGAGGGCAATCTGTGGCCCGCAGGGGAGGAGAACACCTACTATGTCCGGGCGGGAGCAGAAACGCCTTTTGGCATCTCTTTTCAGGGAATCCTGTGCGGACCGGCCAGAAAGGACTACCAGATCACACACCTGTATGTGGCCTCCCAGGACCTGACCGACAGCTCGGAGGAGGGAAGGCTGGGCACGATCACTCCCGCAAGGAGCGATATGGCGTCGGGGAGCTGCACCTATCAGGGACAGCAGCTGCAGAAGATCTCGGAGGGAGTTCCCTGCGTGGGGGACGGAGCCTATACCGTGACCCGGCGCAGCAACAGGTGCAGGGATTTGGAGATAACCCAGAAACTGTATGTCTCAAAGGAATTGGACGGGCACAGGCTGCGCCTGACGCCTGTGGCCGCGGCCCAGGACGGCGAGGGAAAAACCTTCTCGGACTACACCCAGGATTTGCTGGGAAGCGTATGGCTCCTTGTGGATGGCAGCGCTCCTGTGATCTATGGTATGGAGACGCTGGAAGAGCTGGATGTCATAGAGGAGTGGGAGCACGGCCCGGTGGAGATAGAGCTGACAGCTGCGGACGAGGGCAGCGGTCTGGCGGAGTTTTATGTGGAGGTATACAATCGGGACAATGGCAGCAGCCAGAAATTCACAGACCAGGGAACGGGCAGAATCCATGTGACGATGACGGACGGGGATGCTCTGTTCAGCGGCTCTCTCGCGATTATCGCTCATGCGTCGGACAATGTGGGCAACGAGACTGTGGCGAGCAGCGGAGTGCAGGGAATTTCTCTGCAGGTGGGACTGGAGCGTCTGCTGGAGCCGCATGAACCGGTGTTTAAAGCCGGGGAGAGCGGCGTTTTGACAATTCGCGCCACGGGGTATGTGGACCGCATAGAGGTGATTTTTCCGGAGGAGATGGCGGAGCTGGATTCCTCCTTAAGCAGAGTCTATACATATGAGATACCGGATTATATCACAGAGGAGAAACTGAGCTTTATGATTCCTCTGAGAACGCCGGAGACGGTGGCGGATATTACAGTCAGGGCCTATAAGGAGGATACCGCTCTGGAAGAACACCCTCGGTTGGCCGTTCTGACCGTAAGGGGAAATGTGCTGGACGAACTGCGGACAAGGCTGAGAGCGGGAGGAGAAGACTGAAATATGTTATTTTTTCTGAAGGTGTGGGGGCTGCAGCTGACACTGGTGCTGGCGGTACTGCGGTTGATCGGCACGCTGGACCCGTTCCATGGACTGAGGACGGATGGAGCGGCAGTGGGAATCCTGCTGGCCGGGTGCGGCGCGGGAGCGGGGTACATTGCGCACTCTCACAGCGGGGCAACGCCGGGAGTCTGGCTGGGGTATCTGGCGCTGTCGGTCTACCTCACCGTATGTACCATCACAGATATTCAGACCTGCAGGGTATATGATATTTTGCAGGTGCCTGCGGCCGCCGCGGGGGCCTGGCTGTGTATCCGGCAGCCGACTGCGGCGGAGAGCGGAACAGGGCTGATTTTGTTCGCTCTGCTGCAGTATCTGCTGTTTATGCGTCTGTATGGAGAGGGAGATGTCATGGCCTTTCAGATATGCGCTCTCTATCTGGCGGGCGGAGGCGGGAATTTTCTTACTATGCTGCTGCATATGGCTCTTGCCTTTGCCATGCTGGGCGCCATTCAGCTCGCGAAAGGCAATATTAACAGAAAAGGGAACCTGAAAATTCCGGTTCCCTTTCTTCCCTATATCGCATGCAGTGTATTATGGTTTTTGTAAATTCCTGAAAAGCCTGTGTATTCTTATGTAATAGGCGGTAATCAAAATCAGGTCGGCGCCCACCCAGGCCAGTACCTCCGCGTAAAAGACTCCCTCCTGGCCCAGCAGATGGGGCAGAGTCAGAGCGCCGCCGGTGCGCATTACAAGCTCCGCGATACCTGAAACCATGGGGAGCACGGTGTCCCCCATCCCCTGCAGGGAGGAGCGGTAGAGGTGCAGCAGATACAGGACGGGCAGGAAAATGCTCATAATGGACAGATAGTGATAGGCGATATCCGTTGCCGCGGCAACCTCTGAAGGTGTACCTGTGATAAAGGAACCCACCAGTAGGCGGCCTGTCAGCAGCATTGCCAGGGCAATGACCACCGAGGTGGCCAGAGCGATACCCAGAGCGTGACGCACTCCCCGGCGGATGCGTCCGCCAAGACCGGCTCCCAGGTTCTGTCCCACATAAGTGACCATGGCATAACCGTAAGATGTGGCGGCGATCTCCAGTATTCCGTAGAGCTTGTTGGCGGCGGTATAGCCGGCAATAAAGATAACGCCGAAACCGTTGACAATGGACTGTATCACCAGTCCGCCCACGGCTATCACAATATTCTGGGCCGCCATGGGAGTGCCCAGGGAAAAGAGCTGCCAGACCAGCCGACGACTGGGGCGCAGATGGGAGGGCCGAATACGCAGAATATCCATGCGCAGAATAATCAGCAGACAGTACAGGGCGGCCACCGCCTGAGCTATCAGCGTGGCCACGGCTGCGCCGCCCACGCCTGTGTGAAAACCTGCTACAAAGAGAATATCCAGCAGGATATTCAGTATCGAGGCTACCACCATAGCGTAGAGCGGAGTGCGGCCGTCTCCAAGCGCCCGCAGCAGGGAGGCCAGCAGATTGTAGACCATGACAATGGGGATTCCGGCAAACAGGATCCGCAGATAGACCTGCGCCATGGGCATGATATCCGCCGGGGTGTCCAGCAGCCGCAAAAGCGGCGTGACCAAAGCCTGGCTCACCAGCTCGACGACTATGGAGGACACGGCGGAGAGGGTGACGGAGGCTCCGACAGTC
Organism: uncultured Acetatifactor sp.; assembly: GCA_964383805.1. Taxonomy (GTDB): domain Bacteria; phylum Bacillota; class Clostridia; order Lachnospirales; family Lachnospiraceae; genus Acetatifactor. The sequence goes on along the minus strand of CAYLIM010000028.1, from coordinate 11,481 downwards.
TCCTTCAGCTCCTCTGTTTTTTCCGCACCGAATTTCTGGGCGGCAAGAATACAAAATCCCTGTGTAATGCCTGTGACGAGTCCCAGGATCATCCAGTTCAGCCAGTCGGAGGCCCCGAGGGCCGCCAGCGCGCGAACACCCAATACTCTTCCCACGATCAGAGTGTCCATCACTGTATAGAGCTGCTGAAATATATTTCCAAACATGAGGGGGAGTGCCAGGCCCAGTATCAGTCTCCAGGGTTTGCCCTCCGTCATGACCTGTGTGTTTTTCGACATGTTCTGTTTCCTTTCTGTACGCAATGTCAGATTGTTCCAGTTTAGGGCCTGGCCGTTCGTAAGTCAATGTATTTTCTTGTAAAAATGTTGTGTACCCGGCTTTTTTTTGGTATGATTATAGATATTTATGTAGAGAAAAGGATGGGCGTAAGATGATATCCATAAGCTTGTGTATGATTGTGAAGGACGAGGAGGCGGTGCTGGCCCGCTGCTTAGGCAGCGTGGCCGATCTGGTGGACGAGATCATTGTGGTGGACACAGGTTCCACGGACCGCACCAAAGAGATTGCGGCGGAGTACACGGACAGAATCTATGATTTTAAATGGATCAACGATTTCAGCGCCGCCCGCAATTATGCTTTTTCCCTGGCCTCCTGCGATTATATTTACAGCGCGGATGCGGACGAGGTGCTGGACGAGGAGAACAGAGAGCGCTTTCGGCTGCTGAAGGAACGACTGCTGCCTCAGGTGGAGATTGTGCAGATGAAATACGGCAATCAGCTGCAGTACAATACGGTCTACAATTACGATGAGGAATACCGTCCCAAGCTTTTTAAAAGGCTGCGGCAGTTTATCTGGATTGAGCCGATTCATGAGACTGTACGGCTGCAGCCCATTGTATACGACAGTGATATTGTAATCACCCATAAGCCCTCGCAGGGACACGGCAGCCGAGATCTGGCTAACTTTGAACGTCAGGTGGGGGAGGGGCGCAGGCTCTCCAGACATTTACATAATATGTATGCCAGAGAACTCTTGATCGCGGGAGAGACGGAGCATTTTCGCCGGGCCTGCGCCTGTTTTGAGGGTTCTGCGGAGGATCCGGAGCGAAGCGCGGAGGAATTGCAGGAGGCGTTCTGTGTGCTGAGCAGAGCATACCGCCTGCAGGGAGACCTTCCCGGTTTCTTTCGATATGCCATGAAGGCTATGGCTGCAGGCGGATGCTCGGAGCTGTGCATAGAATTGGGCCTTTATTATGAACAGGATCGCCGGGATCCGACGGAGGCTGCTATGTGGTATTACAATGCGGCCTACGAGACGGAGCCTATTCTTACCTTGGAGAGCGGCGGGACACAGGCTCTGGAGGGACTGGTGCGCTGCCACAGGCAGATGGGCCAGGAGGAACAGGCAGCGGAGTATGAGCGGCAGCTGCGGGAGCTGGAAAAAGAGTAGACGAATCGTGGCGGTAGTGGTATGATGATACTTGTTCGGCAGGAGGGATCTGTGCGGACAAAACGACAGACAAGGAGATGACAATTCATGAAATCGGAGAAATGGGAGGAGAATGTTCGTAAGATAGTGCCCTATGTACCGGGGGAGCAGCCCGATACCCCCAATATGATTAAGCTGAACACCAACGAGTGTCCCTATCCCCCGGCTCCCGGGGTGCAGGCGGCCATTGCGGCCATGCAAAGCCGGGACCTCCGGCTGTATCCCGACCCCGGCGCGGAGGTACTGGTGAAAGGTCTGGCGGATTACTATGGTGTGAAAAAGGAGCAGGTGTTTGTGGGAGTGGGGTCGGATGATGTGCTGTCCATGGCATTTCTGACATTCTTCAACGGAGATAAGCCCATTCTGTTCCCCGATGTAACGTATTCCTTCTACGATGTGTGGGCAGAGTTGTACCGGATTCCCTATGAGACCTGTGCGCTGGACGAGAATTTCCGCATCCGGCCCCAGGACTATAAGCGTCCCAACGGAGGCGTGATATTTCCCAATCCCAATGCGCCCACCGGAGTGTACGAGCCGCTGACGCTGGTGGAGGACATTGTTAAGGCCAATCGCGACGTTGTGGTAATTGTGGATGAGGCCTACATTGATTTCGGAGGAGAGAGCGCGCTCCCGCTGATTCAAAAGTATGACAATCTGCTGGTGGTACAGACATTCAGCAAATCGCGGGCCATGGCGGGCCTGCGTATCGGCTTTGCCATGGGCAGCGAGAAACTGATTAAATACTTGAGTGACGTTAAGTTTTCCTTTAACTCCTATACCATGAACCGTCCCACTCTGGCGCTGGGTATAGAGGCCCTGAAGGACAAAGCCTATTTTGAGGAGATCACAGGCCGGATCGTGGCCACCAGAGAGCGGGTAAAGGGTGAGCTGAGAGAGCTGGGTTTCACATTCCCCGATTCTCTGACCAACTTTATCTTTGCCTCCCATGAGCGGATTCCGGCAGAGCAGATTTTTCGGGCGCTGAGGGAGCGGGAGATCTATGTGCGTCACTGGGACAAACCGCGGATTTCCAATTTTTTACGGATTACGGTGGGAACGGACGAGGAGATGGATACTTTGCTGTCCTTTCTGAGAGAATATATCCAAAGAGGAGAAAAAACATGCTGACACAATACCTGATTATCTTTTTTATTTCCATGGTTCCACTGATCGAACTGAGAGGCGCTATTCCTTATGCTGTGGGCTTTGGCCTGGACATGCGGCTCAGCTATATTATCTGTATTCTGGGCAATATGCTGCCCGTGCCCATTATCTTTCTGTTTGCCAGAAAGGTGCTGGAGTGGGGGGCGGACAAGCCGGTGATCGGCAAGTTTTTCACTTTCTGTCTGGAAAAGGGCCATAAGGGAGGCGTGAAACTGCAGGAGAAGGCTGGAAGAGGCCTGTTTCTGGCGCTGCTTTTGTTTGTGGGCATACCCGTGCCCGGCACCGGCGCCTGGACCGGTACACTGGCGGCCAGCCTGCTGGACATGGATTTTAAGTCCAGCGTTATCGCGGTTCTTCTGGGAGTCATACTGGCAGGAATAATCATGGGATTGCTCAGCGCGGGAGTATTCGGCGCCATAGGGATGGCGACTTAAGGTATACATGCGGAGGTGAAAGCGGTGCAGGCGTATTCGGATTTTGCCGAGGTGTATGATGAACTTATGGACAATGTGCCCTATGAGTCCTGGTGTGAAAACATTGCGGCGCTGATTGACCGGTACGGGATCAGCAGGCCTGTGGGTGAGAGCAGGCCCGAGGGAGAGGGGAACGCCGAGACGGAGAATCTGCTGGCGTCCGAGAGAGATCTGGTACTGGATCTGGGCTGCGGCACCGGCACGTTGACGCAGCTGCTCCACAAAAAGGGCTACGATATGATCGGAGTGGACAATTCCCCGGAAATGTTGGGAATTGCCATGGAGAAAAGCGCTGAGAGCGGCGGAGGGATTCTGTATCTGCTGCAGGATATGCGGGAGCTGGAGCTGTACAGCACTGTGGGCACAGTGCTGTCCGTCTGTGATTCCCTGAATTATCTGCTGGAGGAGAAAGAACTGCTGCAGGTTTTCCGTCTGGTGAACAATTATCTGTATCCGGGGGGATTGTTTTTATTTGATTTCAACACGGTATATAAGTACAGTCAGGTCATAGGGGACGCTGTCATAGCGGAGAACAGGGAGGACTGCAGTTTTATATGGGAGAATTATTACCATGAGCAGGAGGAGATCAACGAGTATGACCTGACTGTTTTTGTGCAGGAGGAGGGAGAGCATTTCCGGCGCTTTGTGGAGAACCATCTCCAGCGGGGCTACACTCCCCAGACCATGTGCGGTCTGGTGGAGCAGGCGGGGATGCAGGTGGTCCGGCTGCTGGATGCGGACACACTGGGAGAGGTGACGGATCAGAGCCAGCGTGTCTATGTGCTGGCCAGAGAGCAGGGGAAACCGAGAGCAAACATGCCCGTTTTATAGGGCGGATCGGAGTGGAGATGAGGGATTATATAGTGCGTGCCACGGCTGCGGGCGCGCAGATACGCGCATTTGCAGCCACCACCAGAAATCTGGTGGAGAAGGCCAAAGAGGCCCACGACACCAGCCCGGTGATGACGGCGGCTCTGGGACGTCTGCTGACGGCGGGCGCCATGATGGGCGTTATGCTGAAGGGAGAGAAGGATCTGCTGACGCTGCAGATCAGGGGAGACGGTCCCGGCAGAGGGCTGACGGTAACGGCGGACAGTCTGGGCAGAGTCAAGGGCTATCCCCTGGTGCCGGACGTGATACTGCCCGCCAATTCTCTGGGGAAACTGGATGTCTCCGGGGCCATGGGGCCTGGGATACTGAGTGTGATAAGGGATATGGGGATGAGAGAACCCTATGTGGGGCAGACGCCTCTGCAGACAGGCGAGATAGCGGAGGATTTGACCTATTATTTTGCTACATCGGAACAGACTCCCTCCAGCGTGGGCCTGGGAGTGCTGATGGAGCGGGATAACACGGTAAAGCAGGCGGGGGGATTTATCATCCAGCTGATGCCGGATACGGAGGAGGAAGTCATCTCCAGGCTGGAGAAGAATCTGTCTGGGGTATCCTCAGTGACCACCATGCTGGAGGCGGGCAATACGCCGGAGCAGATATTGCAGATTCTGCTGGAGGGGCTGGGAGTGGAGTTTACGGATACTATGGAGACTGATTTTGTCTGCGGCTGCGACAAGTCCAGAGTGGAAAAAGCGCTGATCAGTATCGGTGAGAGTGAGCTGCAGGAGATGATTGACGAGGGAAAAGAGATCGAGGTGAACTGCCAGTTCTGCAACCGGCATTATCTCTTCTCGGTGGAGGAGCTTGACGCCCTTCGGATAAAAGCGCAAAAAGCGCGCCTTAAAAGCTAAGGCTGCGCTTTTTCCAGAGAATTGCGGATTGCTTCCAACAGTACCAGGGAAGTATATTTGCTGTCGGTGTCGTATTTGAGGTTATCCAGCGACTGCTGCTCGCAGATCTGAGCCGTCAGAGAGTCGAAGGCAGGCTGGAGCAGAGGGTACATAGTGGTCACGGCATCGCTTAGATTCACCAGCTGTATGGAGGTGATGGTATCCCGGTTAACCATGACTTCCACATTCATAGTCTGATCGCCCAGAACCAGCTCTGTGTTGTAAACGCCGGGTATGTAGAGAGAGGCTGTGTCGGAAGTGGGCGAGGCGCCATTTGAGACGTCCGTGCTGCCGCTGGGGCTTTCTGTTCCTGTGGGAGCATCGGGCTGGGCGGAATCCTCTTTATCCGGCAGAAACATCATGACCAGCAGCACCACAAACAGGATGCCCAGCACGGCAAATATTCCGGTATAAATCAATTCTTTCATATGAAGGACCACAATTTTCGTCTTTGCGCTCATGTTATGCCTCGCTTTGCTCGTTGTTAATATAGGTTATGCGCAGAAAAAATTGTTTATGACGGAAAAGAGATTTGCATTTTCCAAAAAAAGAGATTATTATGGGAAAAGGAAAAAAGGGGGGATGCGGATATGAAATTTACCAAGATGCACGGATGCGGCAACGATTATGTATATATTGACGGCGCGGCGTGGCAGATTCTGCAGAAAGATAAACCTGACGTGGTGCGATTTTTGAGCGATCGGCATTTCGGCGTGGGCGGCGACGGCGTAATCTTTATCAATCCGAGCGATGTGGCGGATTTTGAGATGGAGATGTACAATGCCGACGGCACCAGAGCGGAGATGTGCGGCAATGGAATCCGATGCGTGGGCAAATATGTGTATGACAAGGGACTGACGGTCAAGCGGCAGCTGTCTATTGTCAGCGCGGGACAGATCAAATATCTGGAGCTGGAGGTGGATTCGGAGAACAGGGTGTCCTGGGTGAGGGTGAATATGGGCAGCCCGATACTGGTTCCGGATCAGATTCCGGTGAAGATTTCCGACCGGCAGGCCGTGAATGTTCCGATATGTGTGGGGGGCCGGGAGTATCATATGACATGTGTGTCGATGGGAAATCCCCACGCAGTGGTATTTGTGGATGGGACGGACGATATGAATCTGGAACAGATCGGCCCTCTGTTTGAACATCATGAGCTGTTTCCCAAGCGCACCAACACGGAGTTTGTACAGATCGTGGACAGACAGCATGTGAAAATGCGGGTATGGGAGAGGGGTACCGGAGAGACCCTGGCCTGCGGAACCGGGTGCTGCGCCACGGCTGTGGCCTGTGCGTTGAATGGTCTGGCGGACGATCAGATTACTGTAAATGTTCTGGGCGGCGAGATCGAGGTGACATGGGACAGGGAGCGGAATCTGGTGTATATGGGCGGCCCTGCGGCCACGGTGTTCGAGGGCGAGATAAACATAGAAGAAGAAAAGAGGTAATACAAATATGTATAAAGTGAACGATAACTATTTGAAACTACCGGGGAGCTATCTGTTTTCCACGATTGGCAAAAAGGTGAACGCCTATGCGGCGGCCCATCCGGACAGCAGGATCATCCGGCTGGGGATCGGGGATGTGACCCAGCCCCTGGCTCCGGCCATTATAAAGGCCTTGCACAGTGCGGTGGATGAGATGGGTGATGCGGCCACTTTCCGAGGGTATGCGCCGGATCTGGGCTATGAGTTTTTGAGAAACGCCATTGCGGATAACGACTACAAGGCCAGAGGCTGTGACATCGGAGCGGACGAAATCTTTATCTCCGACGGGGCGAAATGTGACTCGGGCAATATTCAGGAGATCTTCAGCCTAGACAACCGGATCGCGGTGTGCGACCCGGTCTATCCCGTGTATGTGGACACCAATGTGATGGCCGGACGCACCGGCGTCTATGACCCTCAAAAAGAGATCTGGAGCAATGTGATTTACATGCCATGCACACAGGAGAATGACTTTGTCCCTTGTCTGCCCAAGGAGACGCCGGATATTATTTATCTGTGTTTTCCCAACAATCCTACCGGCTCTGCGATCACCAAAGGGCAGCTGCAGGAGTGGGTGGATTATGCCAACAGAGTGGGAGCAGTCATTATCTATGACGCGGCCTATGAGGCGTACATATCCCAGGAGGACATCCCCCACAGCATCTACGAGTGCCAGGGGGCCAGGACCTGTGCCATTGAGCTGCGTTCTTTCTCTAAAAATGCAGGCTTTACCGGCGTGCGCCTGGGATTTACCGTGATTCCGAAGGAGCTGAAAGCGGGGGATGTGAGCCTGCATAGCCTGTGGGCAAGGCGTCATGGCACGAAGTACAACGGCGCGCCCTATATCGTACAGCGGGCCGGTGAGGCGGTGTACTCCGAGGAGGGCAAGGCACAGCTGAGAGAGCAGGTGGCCTATTATATGAAGAATGCGGCATATATTTATCAGGGGTTGAAGGATGCCGGGTACACGGTGTCCGGCGGCGTGAACGCTCCCTATATCTGGCTGAAGGCTCCCCGGGGCATGAGCAGTTGGGAATTCTTTGACTATCTGCTGGAGAATGCCAATGTGGTAGGTACGCCCGGCTCCGGTTTCGGCCCCAGCGGGGAGACCTATTTCCGTCTGACCGCCTTTGGAAGCTATGAGAACACCGTGGAGGCTGTGGAGCGGATCAAGGCGTTATAGGTGATTGTGAAATATTTCAGGGAAGGAGGAGACCGGGATGGAGTATGAGAAGGATTATCTGACAGGGCTGTGGACCCGCCGGGCCATGTATACATATTATCAGAGTCTGGAGCTGGGCAGCAGGATCCACTTCATGTTTCTGGATGTGGATAATTTTAAAATAGTCAATGATATCTATGGACATAATGAAGGGGACGCCCTGCTGGTAAATATTGCCGGTATCCTTCAGAAGAGTGCGCCCATGGCTCATGGAGTCAGGATGGGCGGTGATGAATTTGTGCTGATTTTTCCGCCGGAGGTAAGCCGTGAAACCCTGTGCAGGATAGCCGATGATATCAACCAGCGGGTGCAGGGAAAAGAAGGCGCGGAGCATATCGCGACCAATGTGTCCATGAGCATTGGCATCCTCTACGATGAGAAGGTGGGGGAGACGCTGGAGGATACGCTGCTAAAAAGCGATATGGCCATGTATCATGCCAAGGACAACGGCAAGGGCCGATATGTGGTGTTCAACGACATCGCGGAGCTGGTGCTGGGTGAGCTGGAGATGGAGAAAAGGCAGCAGCAAGCCATGGAAAACGGGGAGTTTGAGGTGCGGTATGTGCCCGTTGTCATGGCGCAGACCCCCAGGCTTCATATGGCACAGGTCTATCTGGTCTGGAATATGCCGGATGGCCGGTGTAAGCTCCAAGAGGATATTTTTCCGCTGTTTATTAAAAACGGTTTTGCTGCGCAACTCAATCCCTGGGTCATCGAGAGAGTGCTGCAGGATATTGTGACCACCAGAGGAAAAAAGAACAGGCCGGAGCGCGTGGCGGTGCGAATCTCGCGTCTGCTGCTGTTAAACGGCAAGCTGCTGCCTTGGCTGGTGGGAAAACTTCAGGAGTATAAGGTCAAGGCGGAAGAACTGGAATTGGAGATAGACGAATCTGCCTTCATAAGAGGCAAGGAGGAGCTGTTTGCCAATATCAAAGCGCTGCACAAGTGTGGGTTCCATATTTCCCTCACTGGCGTAGGGCTGGATTTCGGTAGTCTGCGGTACTGGGATATGCTGCCCATCGACACTCTGAAATTTCATAAAGAATACATGCACCACGCGCTTTCCAGCCATAAGGGTCGCAGGATTATGAAAACTTTGATGGCGGTGGGGCGCGAGCTCAAAATGAATATCGTGGCGGACGGCGTGAGTTCTCGGGAGGATATCATGTATCTCATAGAATGCGGCTGTAATGCCGTGGGCGGCGCATATTTTTCAAAGCCGATGAATATGGATGATTTTCTAGAGTATGTTGGGAAAAATCTGCGCACGGAGATCCGAGTGACAGAATTCCCTTTCTGGACAGACTACGCCGCTGTGGATAGCGCCATGCAGGCCGCCCCGATAGGGGCAGGAGTGCATCTGACGGAGGGAATCAGCAGCAATTGGGGCGGAGTTTTGTTTGACGGCGGCGATGTGCGTGAGAATGTGCTGGAGCTGCCCCCGGAGCTGCTTGCCAGCGATTCCTACACTGTGTGTATGTGGATTAAGCCATTGGAGCTGAAGGGCTGGAGCAGTATATTGTATGCCAGATATAACAATGGATTTATGTCTCTGGTGCCTTATACGCCGGATCAATCCACTATCTATCGAGTTCATCAGGATGTTTTTGTTAATCACTATCATGATATTTTGATTCGGATGGTACAGAGGAACAAATGGAGTTTTTTGTGTGTAACTTACGATGCCGTCACGGGCGTGAGCCGGCTGTACCTGAACGGGCGGCTGGCGGGGGAGGCGGAGGATGTTCCGCAGCTGCCCGCCTGCAAGCAGATTCTGCTGGGGGGAGATCCCTTTCAACAGTCTTTCAGGGGATATGTGTCCGGTCTGGTGTTCTGTGACAGTGTGATGACAGAGGCGGAGGTCGGGGACGTATATAAGGATTTCTGTAAGGACCCCGGATTTGTGGGGGCCAGAGAGGACTTTTGGATGGACGAACACAGAAAATAGGGGTTAGCCCCCTATTTGTCGTGCCTGATCACATCCGCGTACTCAGCGTTTGCGGCGGCGAGGAGATCCTCAGGGGCAAGCTCGATCTGGGAGCCTATGCGGCCGCCGCTGACGATGATAGCAGGCAGGCTGTCGGCAGAGATATCAATCCGGGTCACAAACTGTTTTTTCATACCGATAGCGGTGCAGCCGCCCCGGATATAGCCGGTGACGGTATTTATATCTTTTACATGAATCATTTCCACACTCTTTTCCCCTACGCTGCGGGCCGCTGCTTTTAGATCCAGTTCCCGGTCTATGGGAATCACAAATACAAAATAGTCCCGAGCGCCCCTGGTCACCAGTGTCTTGTACACCTTTTCATAGGGTAGTCCCAGTTGATCCGCAATTTTCAGAGCATCCACAAACTCATCACATTCATAGGTATATTGGGTGAAAGGAATCTTCATGGACTCCAGAATCCGCATGGCGTTGGTCTTGATTTCTTTTGATTTGGACATGGTATTTTTCCCCTCTACTGTTTTCAGCAGTGTTGTATATTTCAAATAGATAAGGCGAGTTATTTTTTTATTTGCCTATCCAACAGATTGCAATGATAATTATTTCAACGACAAGGCGGATAATATGGTGGTGAATATGGATGTTATTTGACTTGAAACCATTTATTAGCGTACCTGCCGAAATACCTATCATTCCGATAATCAAAAAGATAATTAAGTTTCTGTCCCAAACCATGCTTAACAACGCGTATACTCCGGTTAGCACTCCGCCAATTGCTATAAATACCGAGGAAATACTTTTTGATTTTCCTTTGCATACTGCAAATATCATTAACCCTGCGTAGAGTACTGCAAAAATAATTCCACAAATTTTCATCTTAATCTCCTTTTTCTTTTTTATATTCCAAAATATCTCCCGGCTGGCAATCAAGGACGTCACATATTGCCTCCAGGGTTGAGAAACGAATTGCACTGATCTTACCTGTCTTTATTTTTGATAGATTAACATTGGCAACTCCTACTTTTTCGGATAGTTCTTTTAAAGACATTTTTCTGTCTGCCATAACCCGGTCCAATCTCAAAATTATAGGCATACCATCACCTCACAAAGTCTCGTCGGATTCCTGCTGTAGATCGCAGCCATAACTAAATATTAAAGAAATACTATAAACAATCATGCCGATTATCAATCCGATTATGTTGACTCTCCATGTCAGTTCTCCAATGGTGTAGTAATCTACTAATGCGTCGGAATAACTTCCTACCACACTTAAAATAAGCGTTATAATTGCAATATATTTAATTCGCGTAGTATTTCGATGTAAAAATGGAGTACAGCCTTTTTTTATATCATTAAAAACAGCATGAATTAAAAATATCATGGCTGATATAAGCATTGTATCTATCAGCATAAAAATAAACATGATTAGAAGTGATTGTGGAGCAATACTTATTGTGGTTCCATTATTTGCTGTAACATCAAACGCTGCCAGGAAAGATGATTTCACGTCCTTTCCCGCAAACATCAAAATGCCGATGGCAACTAACGCCAAAATTACTACAATAGTCGATACAATAAATCCTATTTTAAGAATAACCGTGATTTTTTGGCTTGCGTTTCTAATATGTATTTGGCTTGGTTTCATTTTTTCACCTCCTATCTTTGATTATATATTGAAAATAAATGAAAGTCAATTATTTATTTATGTTAATCGTTAATTTATTCATCAAAAAGATAAAGAATTGATTTTGCTGTACGTGAGGCTGTACATGATTATTATTGTATGGAGTTCATATGCGGTATGGAATTTCATAAATGGGCGAATCGTATTTTGCGGAAATCAGAGGTGTTTTTTTCGTAGATTTTTGATATGATAATAGAAAAACGGAGGTAAAAATATGGCGTTAATTCAAA
>CAYLIM010000027.1:32314-35698 GCA_964383805.1 uncultured Acetatifactor sp. | reverse complement strand
AGTACAATTGATACCGATACTGCGAGTTCTCATCCCGCGCCTCATTCATCGCGTATCTGTCAAGCACATAGAAATCGCCGCCCAGGCTGGTATAAAACCGCCAATCCTTTTTGGCATAGGCAAATTCCGGCTCCGGTATGTCCAGCACATAGGTGTTCACACAGGAGCATTCCTTGTGACCTTTCACGCCAAATGGCATCTGGTATCCCCCCTGCATCCAGTCCACAGGCTCCCAGGTTTCCTCCTGGGCAACACTGACATCGCTTTCCACCGGGCCTCCCGCCATCTCACCCCGGTTTTCCGGGCTCTCCCCCAGGTATTCTACATTCTCTCCCTGACGGCCACAGCCGGCCAGCAGCCCCACAGCCAACACTCCAACGCATACAATTGAAAGCAGACGGGTTTTTTTCTTATGCATATCGTTTCTCCTTTTGGATACAGAGAATCCCAATATAGTCCCCAGAATACAACTTAACATCCAAATAATTTTGCTGTTTTGTCCATTCTTTCCGCGATAGAAACTCCGAACGGACATCTTTCTTCACACGCATGACAGGAAACGCATTCCGAAGCCTTATGCTCTAATAGCTCATAGTGAGATTTCACCGTTGCGGGCACTTCCGGCTGCATAGTCGCAAGGTCATAGTATTTATTTATCATTGCGATATCCAGATTAGACACGCACGGCTTACAGTGTCCACAATATGTACATTCGCCTCTGTATGAATGGAATGGAGCATTTGCAATAACAGATGCATAGTCCTTGGCATCATCAGATGCATACTCATACGCAACCGCCTCGTCCACTTGTTCTTTGGTGTCATAACCGCATAGAATGGAACTTACGGCGGGGCGCGTCAGCGAATAGTGAATACACTGTATCGGAGTCAGACTTACGCCAAAAGGAGAGCGCTTTTCATCAAAAAGCCTGCCGCCTGCAAAGCCCTTCATAACGGTAATACCTACGTCATATTGCTCACACAGCTTGTACAATTCTGCTCTATCCGGGTCAATTCCTGTATATTTTTGATCATACTCCTCCGCAAACATAGTGTTTAAATCATCACTGGCCGGGAGCATGTCAAACGCCGGATTAATACTGAAAAGAATCATTTCTACAAGCCCGGACTTCACTGCTAATTTTGCGATCTGCGGATTGTGAGAACTCATTCCTATATGTCTGATTTTGCCTGTTTCCTTTAATTCTTTGACATATTCAATAAATTCAGACTCCTGAATGTAATTCCAGTCCTCAAGGGAATCCACAAAGTGAATCATTCCAAGATCAATATAATCCGTCCTCAATCTAAACAAAAGGTCTTCAAAGGCCTGTTTTACATATTTCATATCTCTGGTACGAACATATTGCTCGTTTTGCCATGCAGACCCAATATGTCCCTGAATGTACCAGTGTTCTCTATTTTCACAAATTGCTTTCCCAATAATATCTCTGGATTTGGGATCCGGCATCCAACAGTCAATAATATTAATTCCTTTTTCACCTGCATATCTGATTACTTCCACAGACTCATCTTCCGGATGCCGCTCTAGCCACTCACCTCCAAAGCCAATTTCGCTTACCATCAGATTTGTCTTTCCAAGACGCCTTTTTTTCATCTTTTCTGTCCTCCATTTTGTAATGTAATATTAGAGCATTTCACGCCGAACGCGCCACATGCTGCGAATACCATGCGCCAGACAATAACACAGAAATCCCAATATGGTCCCCAGAATGTTAGTCAGTATATCATCGATCTGGAAATATCCCCTTCCCGTGACAAGCTGCATGCACTCGATGGCGAGACTGGTCATGGCCCCTGTCAGGAGATTGAGCAGAAAGCGCCTCTGTCTGGCGTCAGCCCAGGCCAGCACAAACCCATAGGGGATAAACAACAAGACATTCTCCACCACATAGGCGTTGTTGCGTCTGTTGATCCCCCAGGTGGAAAAAAGCTCCAGGTCAACCCCGGCTCTGCTGCCGCTCTCCCTGGAAAAATAGGTAATCACCAGCAAAACTGCCACATACATCACCAGACAGGACACAGCTGGCAGAGAAAGGGCGGCTTTACCCTGCTTTCTCCTGCCTTTGTTAAGCCAACTAAGCACCGCCACGGCAAACAGCCCCGCTATGATCCCGTAAGGTAAATAGCGCAGCGCTGCCGTCATATCATCCACAATATGTTTAAACATATCTTTTCTTCCAATCCATCATACTTTCAGGTGATCGTATTGATCCCAGCTGCGGCTGCTTTCCCGCCACAACTCCCCGTCTTCAAAAAGTCTGTCGTTCATCCAGGCCACGGCGTCTGTTACCCCGTCCTCGTCAAAGGAAAACTCCGCCCGCTGTTTTTTTTCCTCCGGCGTAGTCACATAGTTAAAGGGTTCCGGCCATACTGTAACCATCAGCCTTTTTTCTTCCTCACGGCTGACCCCCTCCAGACGATAACGCATGCCCTGGTGGCTCCCTGTAAACTCCGTCTTTTTCAAAAACTCCATGGACAAAATGTCTTCTCTCTGTATCATAAAGCATTCAAAGCCTCTTTTTCTCACCTGATACTTTTAGTATATACTATAATGATGGATTTGAAAAGGGAAAATCTGCCTGTTAAATATTATTGCTCATCTCCTTTTTCAGCTGTTTCATAATTTTCTTCTCCAGTCGGGAGATATAGGACTGTGAAATGCCCAGCAGCGACGCCACCTCCTTCTGTGTCATCTCCTGTCCGTCGGGGCGTCCCAGGCCGAAACGCAGGCGTATAATGGTCTTTTCCCGTTCTGTCAGCTTGTTGATAGCCTTCAGCAGCAGATTTCTCTCCACCTCATTTTCCAGATCCCGGTAGATAATGTCCTCATCCGTGCCCAGAATGTCCGACAGCAGCAGCTCATTGCCGTCCCAGTCCACATTCAGCGGTTCGTCGATGGACACCTCCAGCCGGGTCTTGTTGTTGCGCCGCAAATACATCAATATCTCGTTTTCTATGCATCTGGACGCATAGGTAGCCAGCTTGATATTTTTGTCCGGCTTGAAGGTGTTGATGGACTTGATCAGTCCGATGGTTCCGATGGAGATCAGGTCCTCCACTCCCACGCCGGTGTTGTCGAACTTCTTGGCTATGTAGACCACCAGACGCAGATTGTGTTCGATCAATATGGATTTGGCCTCCTCCTCGGACTCCGTCCCCAGCGCGCCGATCACCTGGCTCTCCCGCTCCATCTCCAGCGGCGGCGGCAGCACCTCCGCACCGCCGATATAATGAATGTCTCCCTGTCTATGTATTCTCTTTTCCTTCTCCCTGTGAAACACCCAATGTGAGATGCTCACAGGAATAGACGCCATCAAAATCATATCCTTTCCTTCCTTTCTTATTTTCAGTTCCGTAACCC
>CAYLIM010000027.1:0-32214 GCA_964383805.1 uncultured Acetatifactor sp. | reverse complement strand
GACGCCATCAAAATCATATCCTTTCCTTCCTTTCTTATTTTCAGTTCCGTAACCCGCCTTCCAGTGCCCAAACGGTTACTGTTTTAGAGTTCCAGCATGGCAGGCTGCAGCAGAATGTTGTATGCTCCTGTCTCGGACAGGCTCTCCTGCCATATGGCTACATAGATCTCCCCGCATTTTTGCCGGATACCCCCGATCTCCACCTCCATATCCCTCACGGGAAAGCCAACCAGCGTCCCCGCCGATTTCCCCACGCTGTGGTAGGGTATCACCCGCATACCGGAAGGCGGCTGCTCGGGATACAGTTTCTCCCAGACTCTTTTTTCCAACACCGCCACCGGCATGCCGCTGATAGGCTCCGTCAGACTGTTCCCCGTGTCCACCAGCCCCTCTATCCGTATGCTGTGTCCATCTGCTCCATACAGGGTAACTCTGCAGTTCTCCCGTTTTTTTCTCCGGCGCAGCATCAGCAGACGGATTCCCTCATAGCATACAGCTCCCAACAGGAGCACGGCCGCGCTGCAGGTCAGCCAGCCCTCCTTTCCAGGCAGCAGCTTGAGCATCAGCGTCAGCGCACCGCCCAACAGAAAAAAGCAGACGCAGAGACTCTCCACGATTCTGACCAGTCCCCTTCCCCGCCAGCATCTGAAAGTTAGCCCCGCCATTCCATAGAGTCCGGCTGCAAAAAGCACCAGACGAAACGGCGCGGCTCCCGCAGGCACAAGCAGGACTAACAGATTCCCCACCGCTCCCAGAGCGGCTCCCGCCCACAGCCTGGCATGCGTGGCAGTGCATGGCAGACACAGGCAGGTCAGCCCCAGAAGATAGCGGTTCATGCAGAGACAGATCAAAAAGACACTGTCCAGGTAGACTTCATAATACATGTACCATCCCCCTTACTTCGTCCCGCCTCCCCTTAATATTCATTCCCCGGGCCTTCATAACCAGTATAAGGGACTTGAGCTGTAAAATTTGTCGCAATCGGGTAGAATTCCGGCGAAAAGCCGTCTTGAAATTTCGACATTATAGAGGTACGCAAAAAGGGCTTACGCCTATCGGCGTAAGCCCCATCATAGTATGTACAGTGTATCTTGAGCTATTTTCTCTGGAGAAAATCCGGAATTTTCAGAGATTTCTCCTCCACATTGCTGCGGATATCCGCAGGTCGGTTGATGCCCGTCAGCGGTCTCACCGGCGTCCCGTTCCCGGGAGCGGCAGTATTGCCCGGCTGTACGGTGAAATTCTTCAGGGAGCTGGAAGGCACATGGGACGCAGGACTCTTGTAGGCCAGTCCCCCTCCAAGTCTGGACTGAGGCGCACTGGAAACCAGATTCTCCTCAAGCCCCGTGGCGATCACGGTGATCGTACAGCTGTCAGACTTGGAATCGTCGTACATTGCACCCAGAATCACATTGATATCCTCACCGGCCAGCTGTTCCACATAGCTCGCCGCATCATTGGCGTCTGCCAGCGTGATATCGCCCGACACATTGATAATGATATCGGTAGCACCGGAGATCGTGGTCTCCAGCAGAGGACTTTCCACAGCCTGCTTGACTGCATCCATTGCCTTGTCGTCCCCCTTGCCCTCACCGATACCGATATGGGCGATTCCCTTGTCCTTCATAACCGTCTGCACATCCGCAAAATCCAGATTAATTACGGAAGGTATATTAATCAGATCCGTGATACCCTGCACGGCCTGCTGCAGCACTTCATCCGCTTTCTTAAGGGCCTCAGGCATAGTCGTCCTGCGGTCCACGATCTCTAACAGCTTGTCGTTGGGAATCACTATCAGCGTGTCCACATTGTCTTTGATCTTGTTGATACCGGCCAATGCGTTGGTCATACGGGCCTTGGCCTCAAATCGGAAAGGCTTAGTCACAACGCCCACGGTCAGAATACCCATATCCTTGGCAAGCTTGGCGACCACAGGAGCCGCGCCGGTTCCCGTTCCACCGCCCATGCCGCAGGTGACAAACACCATGTCCGCCCCTGTCAGCGCGTTGGCAACCTCCTCAGAGCTTTCCTCGGCAGCCTTCTCACCCACCTCCGGCTTGGCGCCTGCGCCCAGTCCCTTGGTCAGCTTTTCTCCAATCTGCAACAGCTTGGGGGCCTTGCACAGCTGCAACGCCTGCTTGTCCGTATTCACCCCGATAAATTCCACACCATCGATCTTTTCGTCAATCATTCTATTAACAGCATTATTGCCTGCACCACCCACACCGACAACAATGATTCTGGCAGCGGCTTCTGCGTCGTTCGTCTTAATCTCCAGCAAAGGTTTGTCCTCCTTCTTTCCCGTATAAACTCCATATAGACTATCATATAATTATTTCTAAAATTAATCAACACATTTTTTTGAAAAAAGCTATTTTTTATTCTGTTTTTTCCGGTTCGTCCTTCTCAAACACCGTTGTTTTGGTATCCCTGTTATAATTTTCCATCCTCAGGACTCCTTTTTTTCCCTCCAGGTTCTCCAGAAAGGTGGGCAGCACCATGAGTTTCTCCTCCAGATTGCTGCCCTCCCCCAGAGCCACCCGCACGTCCGCAAAGTACAGGGTGATCTCCGTGTAATCCCGAAAATAAATCCGGTCCGGCGAGAGCTTGTATTTGGTCAACAGCTTGGTCAGCTCCATAATGCTGGAGAAAATTTCCTCCCGCTCCACCGGCAGTTTCTGGCCCAGCGTACAGTAGGAAAACTGCAGCCCGGTGATCTGCGGGACTCCCTCAGTCCTGATATTGGAGCTTTCCACCACATAGCCGTCCTTGTCAAAATACATATAGCTGTCCATGTACGCCACATACCCGGCCAAAGCCTTCTCGTACACGGTAATTTTGATGGTATCCGGCGCCAGGATGCTCACATCCATCACGTCCACGAAGGGAACGTCCTCAATTCCCTTCTTCCTGTACTTCAGCGACAGATACAGAGAATTGTTCCCCAGGGGACCGTCCATGACAATCTCCTGGATCTCCTCCTGCGTATAGTGAATATTCCCCTCCACATATACGTTTTTGATTGTGTAGTTGGCGAGCACATAATATCCCGCCCCCAGCGCCGCCGCCAATATACCGAACAGGACTAGCAGCACGATCGGCCATTTTCTCTTCTTTTTTCGCCCTGTACTATACACTGTAGATTCTAGCTCCTAACTCTCTTAAGTCTTTACAGATATTCCCGTAGCCCCTCTCAATAAATTCGCAGCCGGTGACGACGGTCTCACCCTCCGCCAGCAGTCCCGCCACCACCAGGGCGGCTCCGCCGCGCAGCTCGCAGGCCTCCACTCGCTGTCCTCGCAGCAGGGAATTTCCACACGCCAGCAGGGTGTGTGAGTCCAGCTGCCGGATGTCGGCCCCCATCCGCCGCAGAGGCTCTACAACACGGAAACGATTTTCAAAAATGCGCTCCTCGATCCGGGTCTCCCCCTGGGCCATAGTACAAACCGCCAGCGCAACCGACTGCATATCCGTGGGAAATCCGGGATAGCCTCCGGTGCGTATCACGCCGGGCGAAATCAGTTCCCCCAGAGACTGCACATACAGTCCCTCCCCCGTCTCCTGACAGATGGCTCCCATCCGCTCCGCCATGCGTATCACCGCCTGCATATGTCGGCAGGGCGCCTGTTCCAGCAGGATGCAGCCACGAGTTCCCAGCGCCGCATACAGGTAGGTGCCCGCCACGATTCTGTCCGCCGGTATCCGGTAACAGGCCCCGTGGAGCTGCCTGACCCCCTGAATCTCCAGGCAGGAACCGCCGATTCCGTCGATTCTGGCGCCGCAGGCATTCAGGTAGCGGCACAGAGCCTCCACCTCCGGCTCCCTTGCCGCCCCACTGATCCGGGTGCGCCCTCTGGCTGTGACCGCCGCCAGCACAATATTTTCCGTGGCCCCCACGCTGGGCAGCGCCAGAGAAATATCCGCGCCGTGAAGACCCTCCGGCGCCTGGCCGCAGATCCTGTTCTCCTCCTCGCAGAAACGCACTCCCATCTGTTCCAGCGCCTGCAGATGCAGATTGATGGGCCGCTCGCCGATCACGCAGCCGCCGGGATATTCCATGACAATGCTGCCGCACTTGGCCAGCAGCGCCCCCAGAAGACACAGTGAGGAGCGCATACCGGTGATAGCGTCCGCTGGCATATCCTGTGTGGTGATACTGCCTGTACTGACGCAGACGCCCTCTCCCTCCCAGCGCACATGCCCGCCAAGGCTTTGCAGCAATCTCAGCATCCGATATACATCCGAAATCTTAGGACAATCCTTAAGACAACTCTCTCCCTCCACTAAAATCGTCGCTGCCAGAATGGGCAGTGCCGCATTCTTAGACCCCTGTACCTTCACCTTACCCTGGAGGCGCACTCCTCCCCGGATATGGATCTCTCCCGTGGCTTTTTCTGGGATAGCGCTCATGGCACACCTTCCGCTCTTTAAGTCATGAATTATTCTATCCTATGACAAAAAGCTGCCTATGTTGCGTTGTCCCAAATTTTCCTTACGCCAATTCTCTGAGCTGAATGCGCCTAGCAACACTGAGTACCAGCCCGATCTCCATCATCAAAAACAGCACCGAGGAGCCTCCGTAACTGATGAAAGGCAGGGAGATTCCCGTGTTGGGAATGGTGTTGGTCACAACTGCAATGTTGAGAATCACCTGAATGGCGATATGTCCCATAACACCCACCACCAACAACGCGCCAAACAGGTCCGGCGCATTGTTGGCCACAATCATCATTCTCCACAGCAGCATGATAAACATAAGAATGATGGCAATAGCCCCGAAAAGCCCCAACTCCTCACAGATAATCGAAAAGATCATATCGTTCTGGGCCTCGGGGATAAAGTTCAGTTTCTGCATGCTCTGCCCCAGCCCCTTGCCCCATATGCCGCCGGAGCCGATGGCGTAGAGGGCCTGCAGTGTCTGGAATCCCTTGCCCTGAGCGAACGCCTCCGGGTCCCGCCAGGCCAGAATGCGCTCGCCTCTGAAACCCACCTTCTCAATAATCGAGGTGTTGAAAATGGCCCACACTATACCGATTACTACCACCGATGCGGCAAGCCCCATGATTACAAACCTCTTGTAGTCGGGAGTGGCCACAAAGATCATCAGCACCGCAATGCCCAGGATAATGATGGCAGAACTCAGGTTGTTGGTGATTCTCCACACCGCTAAAGAATGGGGAAGGGACAGGGCTATCAGCACGATCAGTCCCTTGGCGGTGCGCAGGCTCTTTCCCATCAGACACACCATGTTGGCGAGAAACAGAATCATACAGACCTTAGCCACCTCCGCGGGCTGCAGATTAAAACCCGTGCCCGGGATACCCACCCATCTTCTGGCGCCGTGAGATTCCACGCCCAGCGGCGTCAACACCATGGGAATCAGAATCAGGGACGCAAAATAGGCCAGGGTGGTAAATCGCTGCCAGAACCGATAGGGGATATTGGCCATGACCGTCATGACCACCAGCCCCAGAATATCCGCGATCAACTGCTTGCGCAGATAATAGGTGCCGTTTCCGAAATCCTGCTGGGCCTCATAGGAGCTTGCGGAGTAGATCATCACCAGCCCAAATCCCATCAAAAACAATACTATAAACAGCAGGCTGTAATCAAAAAAGTACTCCGTCTGCTCTTTTTTCCTTCTCCGTCTATCCGCCACGTGATCACTCCTTAAGCCCGTTTACATATTCCTTAAACAACTGTCCCCTCACCTCATAATTGGGAAACATACCCCAACTGGCACAGGCGGGCGAGAGCAGCACCGCATCGCCGGGCCGGGCCAGTTCCGTACACAGCCGCAGGCATTCCTCGTAGGTGTCCGCCATACGTATTTTGTCAAAGCCATGCGCTCTTGCGCATTTCGCAATTTTCTCTCTGGTCTGGCCGATCAGCACCAGCCACTGTACCTTTCCCTCAAAGCTCTCTATCCACTGGTCGTATTCGCTCTCCTTGTCGTAGCCGCCGCCAATCAGAATCGTGGGGCGGCTCATGGCCTTTATGCCCTGGATAGCGGCGTCTGGATTGGTGCCCTTGGAGTCGTTATAGTAGGCCACGCCCCTCTTGGTTGCCACATATTCAATGCGGTGCTCCACCGCGTGAAATTCCCTGACCACCCGCAGAATCGTCTCCATGGGGACCTCCATGCCTCTGGCGATCGCGATGACCGCCATCACATTTTCCACATTGCACAGTCCCACCAGATTCATATCTGTGTGCACGTTGAGCAGCGGACTTACCTCGCCTTCCTGTGCCAGACAGATTTCCTCGCCGCGCAAAAAATATCCGGCTGAAAGCTCTCTGACAGAGGAAAAATACACCACCCTCGCCGGACATCTATCACCAAAATCGCGGGTGTACGCATTCTCATAGTTCAGCACGCAGAGTTCCTCCGGTGCCTGTCGCATGGCGATTCTCTCTTTCGCCTCCACATAAGCCTCCATGGTATGATGCCGGTTCAAATGATCCGGCGTGATATTCAAAATCGCTGATACCCTGGGATGAAAACTGTCCACCGTCTCCAGCTGAAAACTGCTGAGTTCTCCGACCGTCACGGTGTCCGCTCCGGTTTTCTCGGCCTCCATGGTGTAGGGATTGCCGATATTGCCCACCACAAACACCTTATCCTGCCCCAGATGGGCTTTCATAATCTCCCCAACCAGAGTGGTGGTAGTGGTCTTGCCGTTGGTGCCGGTGATAGCGGCCACTCTGCCCTGCTCCGCCAGAAATCCCAGCTCGATCTCTCCGATTATCCGGGTTCCCTGGGCCTTCAGCTGCTGCACCATTGGAATGTCTGTAGGCACACCGGGACTTAACACCGCCACTTCTATCCGGGGCAAAAGTTCTTCCGGCAGTTGTCGCACATAGCACTTCGCCTGTACTCCCTGGGGGACTTTGGCCTCCAGCTCCTCCTGCGTGATCTTGTCGCCGCCGTCATACAGCAGAATATCCGCACCCATATGTCCCAACATGGATACCGCACCCACACCGCTGACGCCGGACCCTATAACCAAACACTTTTGTCCCTCAAACATCTCAAAATCCTCCCAAATAGAGTTCCGCATCGGCCCTCTCAATGCCATTCCCCGCAGAGTAATTTCTGGCTGCTCTGGCATCCAGAAATTCTCTGGGCATTGTCCGGGCAGATGCTGATTAGAGTTCCGCACCAAAGTTCCGCATCGGCCCTCTCAATATAAAACAGTCCTATACATTATAAGCCCAATCCCGGCATATTGCAAGAAGTCCTCATGTCTCGTTCTCAGTCTCCGCCTGCTCAATCCCCATATAGGGCAGAATGTTCTCAAAAAGCTGTCGGATGATGGGAGCCGCCACCTGTCCGCCGTAATACACCCCCTGGGGAGTATTTACGATGGCCACCGCTATAACCTGGGGATCGTCCGCCGGCGCAAAGCCGATGAAGGAGGATATGTATCTCCCACTGCCCCTGGGAAGTGTCTGGCTGGTGGCTGTCTTGCCGCCCACCCGGTATCCCTCCACCTTGCCGTTTTTGCCCGAGCCCTCCTTCACCACCATCTCCAGAATCTCCCGCATAGTGGCGGAAGTCTCTTCGGATACAATGTTCTCCGTCACCGGGTAGGCAAAGCTCTCCACCAGCTCCCCCTGGGCATCCACCACCTTCACGCCAAAGTGAGGAGTGATTCTCCTGCCTCCGTTGATGATGGAGGAGGCGGTTGTGACGAGCTGTATGGGAGTGATCTGAAAGGACTGCCCAAAAGAGACCGTGGCCAGCTCCACCAGCCCCATATTATCCTTGTTGTGCATGATAGTGCCCGCCTCTCCCGGCAGGTCTACGCCGGTCTTGGTCAGCAGACCAAAACGGTCAAAATAATCGTAATAAGTGTCCACACCCAGCAGCAGTCCCACGGAGATCAGTGCCGGGTTGCAGCTGTTCATCATGCAGTGGACAAAATCCTGTCCGCCGTGCCCTCCCACCTTGTGGCATCTGATTCTCCGATCCTCCACCATGATGTAGCCCGGACAGGAAAACTGGCTCTGTGGAGTGATGACCCCCTGCTCCAGTCCCGCCGCCGCGGTGATGATCTTAAAGGTGGAGCCCGGCTCGTAGGTGTCGTTGATACAGCCGTTTCTCCATATCTGATTCAGCAGATTCTGCTGCTCCTGCTGGGACAGGTTTTCCCCCGCCCCCTCCGGCAGCGCATAAGGGTCGTTTAAGTCGAATTCCGGCACATTGACCATGGCGTATATCTCTCCGTTTTGGGGGTTCATGACCAGAATGGACACCCCCTGCGCCTGCTTGGTCTCCATGGCCTGATAGGCCAGCTGAGTGGCGTAGGTCTGAATATTGCGGTCCAGGCTGATATACAGATCGTTTCCGCTGACCGGCTCCACGCGCCTCTCTCCCGCCGCCTCCACCTCGATTCCCTTGGCATCTGTCACCGTCAAAATCATTCCCGGTTTTCCCTGGAGATATTCCTCATAGATCACCTCCAGCCCTATAATGCCCTGATTGTCACCGCCGGTAAAGCCCAGCACCTTGCTCGCCAGTTCTCCGTAGGGATAATACCGCTTGTAATCCTCATCCACCTTGACGCCCGGGATCTCATACTCACGGATTCGATCTCCTACACTCTTATCTACATTGCTCTTGATTCGCTCCATGGAACTGTACTTTTCCACGCGCTTTCTCACATACTCCTCCGACAGCTCCAGTTCCCGGCAGAGCATCTCAATGACGGCCTCCGGGTCCTCGATCTGGTTGTGAATCACAGAGATCGTACACACCGTTCTGTTGTCGGCCAACACCTCGCCATTACAGTCCAAAATGCGCCCTCTGGCCGCCTTTATGCTGCGCTCCCGCTCGTGGAGCTGCGTGGCCTTTTCCGCATAGTAGTCAGCCTCCCAGACCATCAGGTAGATCAAACGGGCAAACAGCCCTGTCAACACCAGAGCACAGCCCAGAAAAACAATCAATATCTTCTTCCTGTGTGCTATCTTGTTATGTATCTCCGGCATAAGTGAACCTCATAATAACCGTTACTATACTGTATTCTCACGATTATGAGGTTATTCGTGATGTTACTTTTTACTCCAAAGCATGCCAGCTTCCGTCTATGGCGTCCCCTGTCTCGGGATCATAGTGCTTGCCCGTCTCCGGGTCCACTCTATGGCCCGTGGAGACGTCCACAGGAAAACTCATCCATGCCGGCTGGCTGGAGGCGGGAGTCTGCGTGGGCACAGGCTCCTGGCCCTGCATACTGTCCAGATCCTCTTCCTCCGGAGTCTGCGTATATTGGTTCGTAATAGCCAATTTGCGCTCCTCCAGCTCTCTGACCTCGGCCTCGGACAGCTCCTCCGTCATATAGATATTCAGATAGGGCAACACCTCTGTCAACACATTCCGCACAATGCCCGTGGCAAATTTGGCATCGTCCTGTTTCGGGGCGTTGGCCCTGTCCACTACCACATAGATGGCGATCTGGGGATCGTCCGCCGGAGCGTAACCGATAAAAGATACTACATGCTCTGTCTTCGAGCGCTCTCTTGTCTCCCGGTCGATAGTCTGAGCCGTTCCCGTCTTGCCGCCGATGGCATAGCCCGCTGGACGGGCTGTCCGCCCGGTGATTTTGCTATCGTTCTGCCGCATGACCACCGCCTCGCAGTACTGGCGTATCCGCTCTGAGGTGGATTCAGATATAGTCTGTCGCAGCACCCTCGGCTCAATGTTCTCCACCGTGGCGCCGCTGGCATTGGTGATCCGGTCCACCATGTGCGGCTCATAGTAATAACCACCGTTGATCAGAGAACAAAAGCCGGTGATCATTTCGATCATAGTAACATTAAAGCCCTGGCCGAAAGAATAAGTGTACAGGTCTGTCTGAGTCATGTGGTCCGCATCCAAAATCAGGGAAGCGGTTCTGGTCTCCCCCTCCAGATCGATATTGGTCCTCAGTCCGAAATTGAACGCCTGCTGAAATTGAGAAAAACGGCTAATGCCGATGGCCTGAGCCTCTTTCATCAGCGCCACATTGCAGGACCATGCGATGGCGTCCTCCACACTTACATCGCCATCCCCCCATTCATTGTGACATCTGATCTTGTAACCGCCGCTTTCTATTAAACCGTCACACCGAAACACTTCATTGCCGGTGATGGCCCCTACCTCCAGTGCTGCGGCTGTGGTAAAGGGCTTTGAGGTGGACCCCGGCTCATAAGTATCGCTGATACAGAAATTCTTCCACAGGTAATTCAAATTCATATACAGCTCTGTGTCGTTCATCGCCGCAATGCTCTCCGGGGTGATATACTGTTTAGTCTTATTGCCCTGTTCATCCACCAGAACGCTGCCGATCAGAGCGTCCGTGTTGCGTGTGTCGTTCAAATCGTAGACGGGATAGCTGGCCATCGCCAGAATCCTTCCCGTGTTGACCTCCATAATGATGCAGCCCACATTCTCTGCTCCGTTTCCCTGTCTCGCCGTATCTCTGTGTTCTTCGTCAAACTGCTTTAAATATTTCTCCACAATGGCCTGAATATTGGCGTCGAGAGTGGTGTGTATGGTATATCCGTCCTCCGCCGGTTTCACAGTCCGCTCCAGCGTAGAGTCGTCGTTGAGATAGCCGAACTCCCTGCCGGTGGTGCCGTTGAGTTCCTCGTTATAATAGGCCTCCAGACCATAGGCGCCCACATTGTCTGAGCTGGTGAATCCAACCACGTCGCAGGCCAGAGATCCCAAGGGATAATAGCGCCTGTACTCCTTTTCAAACCACACGCCCCTGATCATGCTGTCCTCTGCATTCATAGCCGCCTGAAAACCGCTGATCTGGTCATAGGACAGTCGTCTGGCCAACACATAGTAGGCAGATTTCTCATGGGTTGCCACATAAGAGCGCACGGCAGTCATATCCAGATCAAAATACTGGTCCAGCGCCCGCAGAGTCGGTTCCATGTAGTCCTTGTTCTCCAGTTTCTCCTTTTCCCGAATCACTTTCACATCCAGAATGACATTGTATACATTCTCGCTGACTGCCAGCTGGGTTCCATTGGCGTCCACGATATCTCCGCGCCTAAAGGGGAGCGTAGTGCTGTCATACTGCTGCTGCGAGAGAATCCTTCTGGTGTACTCATCCTCCTTGTCCCTGGCAATCCGAATCATCTGAAGGCTCAATCCGGCAAAAGCCAGCAGTACCATGACATATAGTACCACCAGCTTTTTCTGCATTCTGCTGCCGAATTTCTTTTCCTGTTTTTGCCCGCTCCCAGGCTTTCCGGCTCTTCTTCGGTTCTCCCTGTTTCTCTCGGCTCTGCCCTGTTCTCTCTCTGACATATTTACCTCTGTCTGCATAACGCAGGTCTTGCCTGTGCTATTGCGTTAATCAGTATTTGGATGCTCTAGTTGCTGCCGCTTATCTTCCGCACATAATCCTGTCCCTCGTTGGAGTAGGTGATGATCTGTCCCTCCTCCGGATATACCATGCCCAGTACGCCGATAGCCACGCGCTTTACTTCCTCCATGTCCACGCTGCTGGTGATACGGCTGAGTTCCTCGTCATTGGACACTCTCAGATTGTTCAGCTCCCGCTCCTGACTGGCGATACGCTGCGTCACAGTGGTGATGTCGGCCTGCAGCTGAAGATAGTGAATCAGCACATAGCCTGCCACACACAGAGCCAATACCAAAAATGCCACATAGCCCAGACTCATATGTCTGGCTTTGTCCCTATTCTTCCGCGTGGTATTGCTAAGCACACGGCGGGGCTGCTGCTCCATCTCCCTCTGCACATCCGGCTTCTGCGCCGCATTGCCGTACACGTAGCTGCTGGTCTGCCGCCTTGACTGCTGGCTCTGTGACCGGTCGGTAGTTCTCATATTCTGACGGGTGTCTGCGTTTCTATATGAACTTGTAGGTCTGTATCCGCTGGTTGTCCGTGCCATAACGCAATATGATGTCCTTTCCTGTTACTTCTGATTCCTTATATCTTCTCAAACACCCGCAATTTCGCACTCTTAGAACGGCTGTTTTCCTCCAGTTCCTCCCGGCTTGGCAAAACCGGTTTTCTAGTCACTACGCTGCCCAGGGGCTGCTTTTTGCAGACACACACCGGAAATTCCGGAGGGCAGGTACAGGGATTTTCAGCCTTTTTTAAGGCCGTCTTAACAATTCGATCCTCCAGAGAGTGAAAGGTTATGATACACAGACGCCCTCCCGGCGCCAGCAGGTCTATCAGATCCTCCAATGCCTCCCGCAGCACCTCCAGCTCATGGTTACACTCTATGCGGATGGCCTGAAAGGTCCTCTTAGAAGGGTGTCCGTTTTGCCGCATCTTGGCGGGAATCGCCGCCCTGATGATCTCATTCAGCTGTCCGGTTGTCTCTATCGTCTCCCGTTCCCTGGCTTGTACAATATGTTTCGCTATGTTTTTTGCAAAAGTGTCTTCCCCGTAATCCCGGATGATGTGAAACAGCTCTGTCTCACTGTATCCGTTCACAATATCTCTGGCTGTCAGTCCCTGCCGCCTGTCCATCCTCATGTCCAGAGGACTGTCGAAACGATAGGAAAAACCCCTCTCCTGGGTGTCCAGCTGGTAGGAGGAAACGCCCAGATCCAGGACGATGCCGTCCACCTGCCTGACGCCCCGCTCCTGCAGCGCCGCCCTGGCATTGCAGTAATTGCTGCGTACCAGGGTCACTCTGTCCGTGAAAGCTGCCAGCCGCTGTCCTGCCGCCTCAATGGCTGCGTCATCCTGGTCGATTCCGTAGAAATGACCACCCTTCAGTCTGCTGCACACCTCCCAGGCATGTCCTCCGCCTCCCAGCGTCCCGTCCAGGTAGATTCCGTCGGGCCTAATATTCAAATAGTCAATGGTCTCCCGCAGCATGACGGAATAATGTTTAAATTCCATATCGTGTTTTCCTGTTTCCAAGCGGCGCCGCTCAGGGCAGCCTCCCGCTCCTCTTCGCCTATATCGTCAATCCCAGACTCTCCATGGTGGCCGCAATGTCGTCCATATTGCTGTCCGCATCCATGTTCTCCCAGTTCTCCCGGCTCCAGATCTCAATCCGGCTGCCCACGCCCACCAGCACCACGTCCTTCTCCAGTCCGGCAAATTCCCGCAGGTTGACCGGCAGCAGTATCCTTCCCTGTTTATCCACTTCCACCTGGGCCGCGCCGGCCAGGAAGAATCTCGCAAATTTTCTCGCCTCTTTGTTAATCAGCGGCAATGACGTCAGTTTCTGTTCAAAAGCGCTCCAATCTTCGTTGGCATACACAAATAAGCAGCCATCCATACCCTTTGTAACTACAAATTCATCTCCTAATTGCTCTCTGAACTTGGAGGGAACGATTAATCTGCCTTTCGTATCGACCGTATGATTGTATTCGCTCATAAACATCTGCAATCACCGCCTTCGCGCCGGAGGTCCGGCTAAAAAGTGGTCTGCCACGAAAACGGATGGTTTTGATTCATTTGTCCTCCACTTTCAACCACTTACCACCACTTTTCACCACTTTTGTTCTAATTTTATACTAAAACAGATAATAATGCAAGCAAAATAGAAGATTTTTTCATAATTCCTTAAGATTTTTGAAATAAAAAAAGCGCCTTTCTTTCAAGGAAAAACGCTTTTTACTACATCTTGTATATTCAGTTTTTTGAACCACAAGTTATGGTTTTTCGGTTTTCATCGCTGCCCCGCCGTCGTCTGGAGAAATTTCTTTCGCTTTGTGCCTTATTAGAATCCTTATCCCGATATCCGCCGCCAGCGCCGCCAAAAAGAGTACCATACCCAGCAGCTGGGACACCGCAATATTTGTCCCCGCCAGCTTCAGCCGGTCCGTGCGTATGCCCTCCACAAAGAAACGAATGATGCCGTATCCTCCCAGATACAGCAAACAAATCTCCCCCCGGAATCTTCTATGCCGGTAATACAGCAGTATCACCGCCAGCAGCAGCAGATTCAGCGCGCTCTCATACAAAAAGGTGGGATGCACCTGGATATAGTTTATATCTCCGGTGATATGTGCCGCAATGTTCTCAGTGATGTCAGTGCGGTCCCGCACCGCCTCCAGGGGAATCCGCATGGCCAGCAAACCGTCGGAATACTCGCCGAACACCTCCCGGTTGGTAAAATTCCCCCAGCGCCCGATGATCTGTCCCAGCAGCAGCCCCGCCATGGCCGTGTCCCCTATCACTCTGGGGTCCTTTTTCTTGATACGGCACCAGATAAACAGGGTGATGAAAGCCGCAATCACACCGCCGTAAATGGCCATGCCGCCGCCTCGCACATGGAAAATCTCCAGCAGATTGTCCTTGTAGCTCTCCCACTCAAACACCACATAATAGATGCGGGCGCCAATCAGTCCGAAAATCACCCCGAAGATCGCAAAATCCCAGTAATCGTCAGGGTCCTGTCCGGTCCTTTTGGCGAGATGGGCCGCTATAGAGATACCGGCCATGACGCCTATTGCGATAATTACACCGTACATGGAAATATAAAATCCGAATACAGAAAAACCCTGCGGGACATTTTTCAGATAAAGTCCCAAGTTGGGAAAAGCTATGTCGTTTACGCCCATTATGTCCTGCATATATCGTATTCCCTTTCTACACTCATACATTAAAGCGGAAGAGGATCACATCGCCGTCCTGAACCACATAGTCCTTGCCCTCCATGCCTACCAGGCCTTTCTCCCGGGCGGCAGCCAGGGAACCCTGTTCCAGCAGGTCTTTATAGTTGACCACCTCAGCCTTGATAAAGCCCCGCTCGAAATCGGAGTGTATCTTACCGGCGGCCTGGGGCGCCTTGGTGCCGATCTTTATCGTCCAGGCCCTGGTCTCGTCCTCCCCCGCCGTCAGAAAACTCATGAGTCCCAGCAGACGGTAGCTGGCGGCAATCAGCTTATCAAGTCCCGACTGGGCAATGCCCAGGTCCTCCAGGAACATGGCCTTCTCCTCCTCGTCCAGCTCCGCGATCTCCTGCTCGATCTGGGCACAGATCACGAACACCTCGCTGTTTTCCCCGGCGGCAAACTCTCTCACCGCCGCCACATGCGCATTGGAGGCGCCGTCGTCCGCCAGGTCATCCTCCGCCACATTGGCGGCATAGATCACCGGCTTGTAGGTCAGCAGATTGTAGGAGCGCATCAGCTCCAGCTCGTCCTCATCCTCGATCTCCATGCTCTTGGCCATCTTACCGCTCTCTAAGTGTTCCTTGATCCTCACCAGCAGAGCCTCTTCTTTAGCCAGAGTCTTGTCCATCCGGGCTGCCTTTGCCACTTTGGCATAACGCCGCTCCAGTATCTCCAGATCGGAGAAAATCAGTTCCAGATTGATAGTCTCTACATCCCTCATGGGATTCACGCTGCCATCCACATGGATCACATTGGTGTCCTCAAAGCAGCGCACCACATGAACGATGGCGTCCACCTCCCGGATATTGCTCAAAAACTGGTTGCCCAGGCCCTCACCCTTGGAGGCGCCCTTTACCAGCCCGGCGATGTCCACAAACTCTATGGTCGCCGGAGTCACTTTCTTAGACTTGTACATATCTCCCAGCAGCTTAAGCCTCTGGTCCGGCACCGCCACGATACCCACATTGGGGTCGATGGTGCAGAAGGGATAGTTGGCCGATTCCGCTCCGGCCTTGGTCAGTGAATTGAATAAAGTACTCTTTCCCACATTGGGGAGTCCTACGATTCCCAGTTTCATAATTATACCCCCTTGCGCGCTCCAGCACGCATACTAAGCAATATTTGAAAATTCATTTTCAAACTTACCGCTTTTCCGCATATAGCAACAATATGTATTTTATCGATAGACGGGCTTTTTATCCTTCAGTTCCCGGTACAGCTGACAGTAGTTATCATACCGCAGACGGCTTATTTTCCCCTGCTCCAGCGCCTGTTTGACGCCGCACTGCGGCTCTGCGGTATGGGAGCAGCCCCCAAACCGGCAGTCCGCCTCATAGTCCCTGAATTCGGGATAACAGGACGCCAACTGCTCCTTCTCCAGTTCAAAAAGCCCCAGGGAGCTGAAACCCGGCGTGTCCAGAATATAGGTGTCCTCCTCCAGAGCGATAAGCTCTGAATGTCTGGTGGTATGTCTGCCCCTCTGAATCTTTTCACTGATTTCCCCGGTCTCCATAACCGTCCCAGACTGCAGACAGTTCACCAGAGAAGACTTGCCCACGCCGCTAGGGCCTGCCACCGTGGTAGTCCTGCCCCTGAGCAGCTCTCTTAGCGGCTCTATCCCCTGCTCTTTGATGGCGCTGACCGTCAGCGCCCGGTAGCCGCAGGCATTGTAGATATCGGCGTACTCCTGCCCCCTGCCCTCCTGGTCCAGATCCAGCTTGTTCAGACAGATGACGCAGGGAAGTCCCTGCTGCCGCATCATAATCAGAAAGCGGTCCAGCAGATTGAAGTTGGGCTGGGGATGAGTGACTGCAAAAATCACCAGCGCCTGATCCACATTGGCCACCGCCGGGCGGATCAGCTGGCTGGACCTGGGCAGAAGGCGGCAGATGTTGCCCGTCCTGTCCGCCTCGTTGAGCAGCTCTATCTCCACATTATCCCCAACCAGAGGTTTGATCTGCTCCTTCCTGAAAATACCCTTGGCCTTGCACTCATAGACACCTCTGCCGGGCACATGCACATAATAGAAACCGGCAATTCCCTTTATGATTTTACCTTGCATAGGCAAAAACCTTTCCTAAATATTGGAGTCGATTATTCCTGCTCAAATTCTATTCTCCGCTGCACGGATTTGCTCTCCGGTACGCCGTTCACGGTAGCCGTATAGGTCAGGGTGATGGTTCCCCACTGAGAGGTGATCCCATAGAAATTCGCAGCCTGCGGGAAAGTGCCGGTGGTCACGTCCAACAGAACCTTTCCGTTGTCTGTCACCAGAGTGACATGCACATCGCTGCCGGAGGAGTAATCGGGAGCCTCGCTGAGAGTCGGAGCCACAATAGTAGCGTTGCACTTGTAGGTGGCGCCGCTTGCCGGGTCTTTGCCCAAACTGATGCAGAACACAATGGGAGTGCCCGGATCAAGCATGGACCCCTCGGAGAAATTCTGGTAGCAGACCAGTCCCTCGGCTATGGTGTCGCTGTATTCCTCCCCAATGGACTTCAGAATCATGCCATTCTCGTGAATCCACTCCTCCGCCTCAATCTGATCGCTGCCGATGAGATTGGGCATTGCCACTTTATTTTCCTCCATTCCCAGACTTACGTTCAAGACAACTGCCGTCCCCGGGGCCGCCGGTTCTCCTCCGACAGGCATCTGGCTGATCACTCTGCCTTTTTCCACAGTGCCCGAATAGCTCTCCAGACGGCTCACGGTAAGTCCTTTGGCAGTGATCGTGTTGTAGGCTTCCTCAAAGGTCAATCCCAACACATCCGGCACCTCCGGGGCCTCCGTACCGGCACTGACCGTCAGCACCACGGTACTGTTCACCTCCACCTCATCCCCTGCCGCAATGTCCGTGGCAATAACCGTGTTCTCCTCATAAAGCTCGGACTCCACCATGGTCACCTCGGGAATCAGACCGATGCGCACGATCTCCTTTTTGGCTTCCTCCACATTCCATCCCAGTACATCCACCATCGGCACAGTCAGCACATCACTGCCGCTGTCGCTGCTGGGAGTGACCCCCGACGGCTGCATTGCGCTGCTGCTCTCCTCCGTCTCCGGGTCGATCTTACTGCCAATGTCGTCGGTGTTCATGACGCCCAATATTTTGCCTACCACCATAAGAATGACGGCGCAGATAACCACTCCGGCCAGAATAGCCAGTACGACGGTGATCTTTTCCATCCTGCTGTCCCCTGCGTCGTACTCATCCTCCTCGTAGTACTCCTCCTCCCCGTCATACTCCTCGTCCTGAGGCGGCCGGGTGTACTGGGTGTTCAGACGCATCTGCTCCTCGTAGGCGTCCTGACGCTGGGCCTTTCTCTTGATCTGATTCATCTCCGCCTCGGAGATGGTTCGGGTGCTGGCCTCCTCATCCATATCCCGGTTCACCACAAAATCCTCATCCGGGCTGATCAGAGACTGTTTCAGGTCCGCAATCACCTCCGCCATGCTCTGATACCGCCTGTCGGGAGATTTCTGACAGCATTTCAGCACAATGGCCTCCACGCTGCCGGGAATTTCCGGCACATACTCCTTGGGGGAGATCATTTCCTCCTGAATATGCTTGATGGCTATGGCTACGGTGGTCTCCCCGTTGAAAGGAACACGCCCTGTCAGCATTTCAAACAGTGTAATGCCCAGAGAGTAAATATCGCTCTTCTCGTCGCTGTAGCCGCCTCTGGCCTGCTCTGGCGACGTATAATGCACAGATCCCATGACATTGGAGGTAATGGTGTTGCTGGTAGCTGCCTTGGCGATGCCGAAGTCCGTCACCTTCACCTTGCCCTCCCGGGAAATAATAATATTCTGGGGTTTGATATCCCTGTGTATGATATGGTTGTTATGTGCGGCCTCGATGCCCATACTTACCTGAATGGCAATGCTGACGGCCTCCTTGTAGGACAGTCTGGCCTTACGCTCAATATATTTTTTCAGCGTAATGCCCTCCACAAGCTCCATGACAATATAATAGATGTCGTTCTCGGCACCCACGTCGTACACGTTGACGATATTGGGGTGCATGAGGCTGGCAGCCGCCTGGGCCTCGATTCGGAATTTGGATACAAAATTCTCATTCTCGCTGAATTCCTGTTTCAAAATCTTTACTGCCACATATCGATTCAGTTTATGACACTTTGCTTTATACACATCGGACATACCGCCGGTACCGATCTTTTCCAGTATCTCGTAGCGGTCTCCTATTATCATCCCAATTTTTACCATGCTTATTTCTCCGTTCTCACTTCTCTGTACATGCTGCGGATCAATCCGGCTCCTTCCTCCTCATGTCCGCCTATGCCAGCGGCTCAATCAGAATCACAGAGATATTGTCCTTGCCGCCGTGGGCATTGGCTGCCTCTATCAGCTTTTGGGCTTTCTCTTCCAGATCTCCCGGGCCTTTTAATATATCCCGTATTTCTTCATCCTCCAGCATATTAGTCAGGCCGTCAGAACACATCAGCACGATGTCTTCCGGAGCCAGTTCCACGGTAAAAAAATCCGCCTCAACAACATCGTTGGCTCCGACTGCTCTGGTAATAATATTTTTTTCCGGATGGTTGCGGGCCGCCTCTCTGTCGAGGACTCCGACTCTGACCAGCTCCTCCACCTTCGAGTGATCCCTGGTAATCTGCCGGATCTCCTCGTTCACAATATAGAGTCTGCTATCCCCCACATTGGCCACCTGCAGATATTTTCCCAAACAGGTGGCAGCCACCACCGTGGTTCCCATTCCCTCCAGGCTGATATCCTCGCTGGCTTTTTGACGGATATGGGCGTTGGCAAGCTCAATCGCCTTCTGCAAAATCAGCGTAGGGCTCTTTTCAAAAGAGCGCTCAATGCAGTTGCAGATAGTCTCCACCGTATATTTGGACGCATATTCCCCGGCCTTATGCCCACCCATGCCGTCTGCCACGATAAACAGATTGGGCAGATTTCCGATGGCCCGCTGTGAAGTAAACACATAGTCCTGATTCTGTTTTCTTTTCCTGCCGATGTCGGTGATTGAAAACGTCTTTAGCACGTCTATTCCTCCTGCATATAGGAACGTCTCAGCTGCCCGCAGGCGCCGTCAATGTCCCTACCCATTTCCCTTCTAATAGTAACATTTATTCCATTTTTTTCAAGCAAATTTTTAAAAGCCTGTATCCGGCCGGTCTCCGACTGCACATAATCCCTTTCTTTTATGGGGTTCACCGGAATCAGATTCACATGGCAGCGCAGCGGCTCCGCCAGAGCCGCCAGCCGCCGGGCATCCTCCCGGCTGTCGTTGACACCGCCCACCAGACTGTACTCAAAGGTGATTCGTCTGCCGGTCTGCTCAAAATAGTAGCGGCAGGCTTCCATCAGCTCCTGTATGGTATAGCGGTTCGCAATGGGCATCAGTTCCCTGCGCTTTTCGTCCGTGGCGGCGTGGAGGGACAGCGCCAGTGTGATCTGCAGTTTCTCCTGGGCCAGTCTCCTCATCTCCGGCACGAGTCCACAGGTAGATACTGTAACATTTCTGGCGCTGATATGCAAGCCCTTCTCATCCGTCAGCATCCCGAGAAACCGCCGCAGACTGTCATAATTGTCCAGAGGCTCCCCTGTGCCCATGACCACCACGTTGGACACCCGCTCTCCCGTCAGCAGACTGATGGCGTAGATCTGATCCAGCATTTCGCTGGGCCGCAGCCCCCGCACCAGTCCTCCCAGAGTGGAGGCGCAGAATCGGCAGCCCATCCGGCAGCCCACCTGGGAGGAGATACACACACTGTTCCCATGCCTGTACCGCATCCACACGCTCTCCACCACATTCCCGTCCTCCAGGGCAAAGAGAAACTTTTTGGTGCCGTCGAGCCGGGATTCCTGCACCTCCACCGGCCGCAGGCTGGTATAGGAGAAATGTCCCTGCAATTCTTCCCGCAGCTTTCGGGGCAGATTGCTCATCTCGTCATAGTTTCTGACCATTTTTCCGTGCATCCATTGATAGAGCTGCTGCGTGCGGAAGGGTTTCTCCCCCAGGGCCGTAAACTCCTCCTGCAGCTGCGCGAATGTCAGAGATTTGATATCTATTTTACCATCCTGATTCTCCCATTTCATGCTCTGTCTCGTCCCCAAAAATCCAGCCTACGTCTCTCTACGGAACCCGCTGTTCCTTCTCTATCCCACCCGCTTGGCCCATTTTGCGCCTCAGTCTGGCATAGAAAAAACCGTCCATATGCGCCTGCTGGGGCAGCAGCTGTCTGCTCTCCTCAAGGGTGAAGGGAAAGTTCTCACATATCCAGCCGCACATCTCCTGATTCTCCTGCCGGTTGATGGTGCAGGTGCTGTACATCAGCACACCTCCGGGCTTTACATAGCGCCAGCTGCCCTCTATGATCCGGCGCTGCAGCTCTGTAAGCTCCTTCAGGCTCTCCGGCGTCACCCGGTACTTGATATCTCTCTTTTTGCCCAGCACTCCCAGACCGGAGCAGGGCACGTCCATAAACACCACATCCGCGCTCTCCGCCCTGGACTCGTCGGGCAGACAGGCGTCCCAGAGCTCCAGAGTCATTTTGTCCTCCAGCCCCATGCGGCAGGCGTTCTCCCGAATCCGCTCCATTTTCTGCTCCGATACGTCCCGGGCCAGCACATGAGCCGCCCTCTGGGCCGCCAGGAGGGCTTTCCCGCCGGGAGCGGCGCACACATCCATGACGCAGGCTCCCTCCCGCAGTCCGGCCGCCTCCACGCAGAGCATGGAGCTTATGTCCTGCACCAGAAAAGCGCCCTCCGCATAGCCCGCAAGCCCGGTGACACCCTGAACGCCTTCCAGATAATAAGCATAGTCCAGATATTCCGATGGGGTGACACGCACCCCCTCGCGCTGCCAGCTTTCCACATATGCCTGGCGCTGTGCCTGCGTAATCCGCCCGGCAAAACGAACAGTCACAGGATGGACTGCCAACAGCTGTTCCAGCAGTTCCCGGGTCTGCTGCGTTCCGTACTCGTCCAGCCACATTTGCACGATCCATTCCGGCATGGAGTACCGCACGGACAGATGGCGCAGCGGCTCGGACTCAAAATCCGGCAGGGAAATTTCATCCTTCCGGGCGGCGACCTTGCGCAGCACTCCGTTTACAAAGCCTTTTAGATTGGTGAATTTTCTCTGTCCCGCCAGCTTTACCGCCTCATTGCAGGCGGCGCTGTCCGGCACTCCGTCCATATACAGAATCTGATACACTCCCATCCGCATGAGGCAGCGTATCAGCGGTTTCATCCGATTCACCGGCACGGTGGAATATTGGTTCAGAATATAGTCCAGCTCGATTCTGCGCTCCACGCAGCCCTCGGCCAGACGCTTGATAAATCTTTTGTCCTGACTGTCCAGATAATCGTATTTATCCAAGACAGCCTTAATGATCTGATTGGAGTACTCTCTGCCCCGCTCCATCTCCAGCAGAGTATCCAGTACAATCTCTCTCGTGTTTTCATCCATAATGATTTTTCCTGCCTAGTCCCTCCTGCTGCTGCGGCGGTTGCCGCCAAACAGCAGAATCAGCCTCAGCAGCTGCAGCACTGTGGCCAGAGTGCCCGCCACATAGGTCATGGCAGCGGCGCTGAGTACCTTTCTGCAGCCCCTGTTCTCCTGCTGGGTGACTATGCCGTACCGCTCCAGACGCTCCAACGCCCTGCTTGAGGCGTTGAATTCCACTGGCAGAGTTACCAGTTGAAACACTACGGTGAGAGAAAAGGCAATGATTCCCAGCTGTATCAGCGGCTGGTTCCAGCTCAGTATCACACCCAGGAGAATCAGCGGCATGCTGGCATTGCTGCCAATGTTCACCACCGGCACCAGCGCCGTCCTGATCTTGATGGGCGTATACTCCTGGGCATGCTGTATCGCATGTCCGCACTCGTGGGCCGCCACCCCCATGGCCGTCACCGTCCTGCCGTGATAATTCTGGCTGGAGAGGCGCACAGTGTTCGCCGCCGGGTCAAAATGGTCTCCACTATTGCTGCCCAGGTCCTCCACCTGCACATAGTACAGCCCTTCGTTGTCCAGAATTCTCCTGGCGCATTCGGCGCCGGTGATACCCGTGGTATTTGGCACTCGGTGATACTTTCTCATGGACGAGTTCACTGCCCAGCTCGCCAAAAGGCTGATTGCCAGCCCGATCAAAACCAAAATATAAGTAGGGTCCCAATAAATCATACTTTCAACCTCCCTATTACTATTCGCCCAGTTTTTCTCCGGGTGTAAGCCGCACGCCCAGCAGAAAATCGTGGGCGCTCATGCGTTTCTTGCCCTCCAGCTGCAGCTCCTGTACTCTGAGCAGCCCCTGTCCCGCAGCCACCGTGAAATCCTGTCCGCCCACAGCGGCGATGGTTCCCGGCTCCAAGGCTGCCGCATCCTCCTCCAGAGCGACGGCCTCCCATATTTTAAGTTGTTTTCCACGATAAAAAGTATAAGCGCTGGGCCAGGGATTCATACCATGAACCAGACGTTCAATAGAGAGGGCGTCTCTGGAAAAATCGATCCGGCCCATTTCCCTGGTGATAAGTCCGGCATAGCAGCTGTCCTCCTCCCGCTGTTTCCTGGGCACCAGCGCTCCCTGTTCCAGCAGCTCCAGAGCCTCCACAATGGCCTGGCCGCCCAGGGACGTCAGTTTCGCGTACAGGGACTGGCAGGTGTCCTGCCGGTCGATGGGCAGCGTCTTTTGGTATAGTATATCCCCGGTATCCACGCCTATGTCCATCTGCATGATAGTGATGCCTGTCTCCTTTTCCCCGCCTATGATCACATGCTGTATGGGGGACGCTCCCCGGTATCTGGGCAGCAGGGAGGCGTGGATATTCAGGCAGCCCAGCCGGGGCATATCCAGAATCTCCTGAGACAGTATCTGCCCGAAAGCCGCCACCACGAAGGCGTCCGCCTCATAGCCTCTCAGCGTCTCCACCGCCTCCGGCCGCTTAATGCGTTCCGGCTGAAACACCGGAATGTCATGGGCCAGCGCACATTCCTTTACCGGGGGATACTGCAGACTGCCGCTGCGCCCCTTTGCCTTGTCCGGCTGCGTCACCACCGCCGTGATCTCATGTCCTGCCTGTATCAGCGCCTCCAGCGCTCCCACCGCGTAATCCGGGGTTCCCATAAAAACAATTTTCATATGGTTCTCACTCCTCCTCCGGCTGGACCTCTGGCTGGACAGCCATCACATCCGTCAGCTCTCCTTCCACCTTTTCCACATACAGGTGGCCGTCCAGATGATCCAGCTCATGGCAGATCGCCCGGGCAAGCAGCTCCGTGCCCTCCAATTCAAAGGGTTTCATGTCCACATCCTGGGCCGCCACCTTCACATAATTGGGGCGGGTGACGATCCCCGCCTTTCCCGGCACGCTCAGGCATCCCTCGGAGCCGGTCTGCTCCCCGCCGGTCTCCACAATCCGGGGATTAATCAGAATATAGGGTTCCTCGCCCGTCACATCGATCACGACGATCCGTTTCAACACCCCCACCTGAGGGGCCGCCAGACCCACGCCGTTGGCCTCGTACATGGTGTCCAGCATATCCTCGATCAGATATCTGGTCCGGTCTGTCATCTCTGCCACTTCCTTGCACTTCTTGGTCAAAATCTCTTCCCCTATCTCCCGTATATTACGAATAGCCATATCTTTCTCCTTTCAAACGCCCGCTGCCCCAGTATCGCAATTATTATATTATCTCAAAAAATGGAAAGTTTTTCAAGTGCTTACAATGTATTCATGGGGTCAAAATCGAACTGCAGGCTGACCTGCCGCAGCTGCTGCTCTCCCATCCATGCCTCCAGGCCGTCTTTCACCTCAATCAGCCGGTCGTAGCTGCGGTCCTTGACATAGAACACAAAGCGGTAAATGTCATTGACCTTGCCAATGCCGGCAGGAGCCGGTCCCACGATCATCATCCGTCTCTCCAGCGGCTGATTCATGTCCACATACTCCTCTGTCCGACGGGCCAGACTGCGGGCCAGTGCGCCGCCCTGTTTCTCCGAGGCCGCGTATATCTGAACGGCCAGCATATGAGCCGCCGGAGGATACCCCATCATCTCCCGGTACAGTATCTCCTCCTGATAAAATCCCCCGTAGTCCTGGGCCGCCGCGTAGGTCACGGCATAGTGCTCCGGCTGATAGGTCTGGATCACCACTTCCCCTGGCATCCTGCCCCGCCCAGCCCTGCCCGCCGCCTGGGTCAGCAGCTGAAAGGTCCTCTCCCCGGCGCGGTAGTCCCCTGCCGACAGAGACAAATCTGCCGCCAGCACCCCCACCAGAGTGACATTGGGAAAATCATGTCCCTTGACAATCATCTGTGTGCCCACCAGCACATCCGCCTCCCCTGCGGCAAAAGCCGCGAGAATCTGCTCATGACTGTCCTTGGTCCGGGTGGTGTCCGCATCCATCCGCAGTATCCTCATGGCCGGGAACATGTCTCTGAGCCTATCTTCGATCTGCTGAGTACCGGCGCGAAAACCTGAGATATATTTGGAACCGCAGGACGGGCAGTTTCGCACACTCGGCGTCTCATAGCCGCAGTAGTGGCACACCAGCCTGCCATCCCTGTGCTCCGACAGGGACACATCGCAGTGCGGACATTTCATCACATGCCCGCAAGCTCTGCAGGAGATGAATCCGGCGAACCCTCTGCGATTGATAAACAGCATGCTCTGCTGCCCCCTCTCCAGCCGGTCTGCCAGGAGCTGCTGCAGCTTTCTGCTGAAAATAGACCGATTGCCCTGTTTTAATTCTTCCCGAAGATCCACCGTATATACCTGGGGCAGACTGCCGCCGGTGAGTCTTTTTGTCAATGACAGCTGTCGGTAAATTCCTTTCTCTGCCCGGTAGGCCGCCTCCATGGACGGAGTCGCGGAGCCAAGCACCACGCTGGCCCCATGCAGGGAGGCCAGATAGACGGCGGTCTCTCTGGCATGATATTTGGGTGTGCTCTCACTCTTGTAGCTGGCCTCATGCTCCTCGTCCATCAAAATCAGCCCCAGCCGGGGAAAAGGCACAAACAGAGCGGACCTCGGCCCGATAATCACATCGATCTCGCCACATTTCGCCCTCTCGCACTGGTCGTATCTCTCCCCTGCCGACAGCGTGGAATTCAGAACGCTGACCCGGTCCCCGAATCTCCGGTAAAACCGCATCAGCGTCTGATAGGTCAGCGCAATCTCCGGGATCAGCACGATCACCTGTCTGCCCCGACTCACCATCTCCTGGGCGAGGCGGATATAAACCTCCGTCTTGCCGCTTCCGGTAATGCCCTGCAGCAGGTAAGTGCCCGGCTCTCCGCCGTCATAGTCGGCTATGACCCGGTTCACGGCCTCCTGCTGCTCGCCGCTCAGCGCCTTATCGGCCTCGCTCCCCGCCTGCTGTTTCACCGGATTGCGGAAGGTCTGCAGCACCTCCACATGGACGGCGCCCATCCCCTCCAGCCCTTTAATAACCGAGGGCGACACCATCAGCTTGCCCGTCACCAGCTCGTAGGGGAGCTCACCCTCCTGTAGCAGTTCCTCCAGCAGTCTTGCTCTGGCGTTCTGCTTTTTTCGCTGGCACTCCCCCAGCAGGGAAATCCCCTCCTCCCGGGTGACAGCCAGCTGCACCTTTTTGTGTTCCGCCTTTTTCACGGTGCGCCTGGCAGGCAGCACTGTCTTGAGGGCCTGTATCATAGTTCCCCCGTAAGACCTGCGTATCCACCTGGCCAGGCGAATCTGACGGTCCTCCACGCCCACACCGTCGCTCACGGCGCTGTGCAGCTCCTTGATTTTCTGAGGGTCAAAGGCACATTTATCTGTAATGTCCGTGACGTATCCCCTGCGCAGCGTATTGCCCCTGCCAAAGGGCACCATCACGCAGGTTCCCACCTCCAGCGTCTCCTGCATATACTCCGGCACCCGATACTGGAAGGGGCGGTCTACCTTTTCATGAGAAATATCTATAATAACATCTGCGTATCTCGTCAATTTGATTCTCCTATTAAGAGTTCCGCTGCGTCCCATCCAGGCCCTCGCAGCGATCGATTTTCGGCTGCTTAGCGCATCCGTAAATCGATCCGGGCCTATATGGGCCTTGCTGTTAAGAGTTCCGCTGCGTCCCATCCAGGCCCTCGCAGCGATCGAATTCCGGCTGCTCAGTGCATGCATGGGCCTTGCTGTTATGAATTCTGCTGCGCCTCCTCCAGGATCTCTCGAATCAGAACTCTCTCGTCCATGGGATATTTTACTCCTTTAATCTCCTGGTAATCCTCGTGTCCCTTGCCTGCCAGCACCACAATGTCGCCCTCCTGACCGTGAGCTATGGCATAGCGTATGGCCTCCTTGCGGTCACAGATCTCCACATAGACGCCGTCTGTTTTGGCCATACCGGTCTTGATATCGTCAATGATGTCCTGCGGCTCCTCGAACCGTGGATTGTCGGAGGTAATAATGGTCAGATCCGCCAGCCTGCCGCTGATCTCACCCATCTCATAGCGACGCTGTTTGGAGCGGTTGCCGCCGCAGCCGAACAGACACACCAGCCTGTGAGGCTCATATTCCCGCAGAGTGGTCAACAGACTCTCCAGAGCCATGGCGTTGTGGGCATAGTCAATCAGCAAAGTAAAATGTCCGGGCACCTTCACCATCTCTATGCGGCCCTTGACCCGCACCGCCAACAGCGCCCTCTTGATATCGTCCTCCCGCACATTGAAATGTCGGCAGATGGCAATGGCCGTCAGCGCATTGTAGACGCTGAAACGTCCCGGTGTGGGCACTTCCACGTCAAAGTCCATCAGCCCCTCCACGAGAAAGGCCACGCCCAGTTCTCCCGGTTTTCTGACCAGCCGCACGTTCTCCGCACGCAGATCGTTGTGCTGTCCGATTCCATACCGCTCCACCTGACAGGTGTGCCCTTCCAGCACCGCGTCCACATGGGCGTCGTCTCCATTGACAATTCCCACCCGGCACTGCTTAAACAAAAGTCCCTTGCAGTGCATATACTCCTCAAAACTGGCATGTTCGTTGGGCCCGATATGGTCCGGCTCCAAGTTGGTAAAAATGCCCAGATCAAACACAAAGCCCTGGGTGCGGTGGAGCATCAGCCCCTGGGAGGACACTTCCATGACCACTGCGTCCATGCCCTCCTCCACCATCCGGGCAAAATATTCCTGCAGCGCATAGGATTCCGGCGTAGTGTTTCCCGCATGTATACGCTCTTTGCCGATAATTACCTCAATAGTTCCTACCAGTCCCACCTTGTAGCCAGCATTCTCCAAAATGGACTTAACCATATAAGTGGTGGTGGTCTTTCCCTTTGTGCCCGTGACGCCGATCACCCGCAGTTTCTCCGCCGGATAGCCAAAATACGCCGCAGAGATAAACGCCATGGCGTAGCGGGTATTCTCCACACGGATCACCGTCACATCCTTCCCCGCAATCTCCGGCACCTCCTTGGACACCACCAGAGCAGCCGCGCCATTTTCCACCGCCTGGGCCGCAAAATCATGGCCGTCAAAATTGGCGCCCTCGATACAGATAAACAGGCAGCCCTCCTCTATTTTCCGGGAATCGTAAACCACCCGGCCGATCTCCAGGTCCACTCTGCCCTGTATGCATTCGTAATCCAGCTTACACAACAAATCTGTCAGTTTCATGACACATCTCCTTCTCTCCCCACCGGGAGTCCTTCTATCTATTACTATAAATGACCGTCACTCATATGTAAATGTTTTTTTGTGTTTCCACATGCAAAAACTCCGGTGTCGTTACCGGAGTTTTCGCTATTTCTTATGAGGGGGGGAGATAGTGAGTTCATCAACTATCTGATATATACTATACTTGCGAAATGTGTCCAAAGTGTGTACAAATCATTAGAAAAAAATAAAATGACCCTAAACAAAATAGAAATTCCGAATCACAAACTGCAGTTCTTCCCGTCCCCGATACCGGTTTATACCCAGTTGGTAGGTAATATTCATCTCATACCCACAATCCCCCGCGCCTGCGGCAAAAAGCTTTTCCGCGCTGCCCTGTCCATGTCTCTCCTCCAGCTGCCGGCAGAACTCCTCCAGATCACCAAAATACATAAGCTCCTGCCACACTCCATCCGCCCGCGCGGTGAGTCTGGCAAAATTCTGTTTAGCGCCGATACGCCGCCCCTTAAGCAGACACACCCCTTTCTGCGCGAACAGCGGCTGGGGATTCCCTGTGCCGCAGGGCTCCAGGCCCTCCAGCTCCCGCGCCAGTTTCATGTCCGCATAGCGGGTTGGCATGGGCACGTCGATATGTACCCGCAGGACAAAATCCTCCTGTGTCAGACCACAGTCGGCGTTCAACGCCTGTCTCAGCGGCTCCACGTCCTCCTCCCGCATGGACAGCCCCGCCGCCATTTTATGTCCGCCAAACTTGGTAAAATACTGCCGCACGCGGGTCATGGCCTCATACATGTGGTAAGTTTCAATGGAACGCCCGGAGCCTTTGACTCCCTCCTCACCTCTGGTCAGCACAAAAACCGGACGATGGTATTTCTCCTTGAGACGCCCGGCAATTATACCTGCCAGACTCTCATGTACCTGGGGAAGATAGACCACCATAACCGGGTCCGGCTCCCCCTGAGCCTCTATCAGGCTGACAGCCTCCTCCACCCCTTTGAGAGTCATATTTTTACGGCTGTCGTTCAACTCTTTAAGCTCTCT
Organism: uncultured Acetatifactor sp.; assembly: GCA_964383805.1. Taxonomy (GTDB): domain Bacteria; phylum Bacillota; class Clostridia; order Lachnospirales; family Lachnospiraceae; genus Acetatifactor. The sequence goes on along the minus strand of CAYLIM010000027.1, from coordinate 2,941 downwards.
GGCCGCATTCATGGCCTGTACCTTATCCTGGCTCTCCAGCAGTTCAAGCGCCCGCTTTGCCGTGTCCAGCCGTCCGGTGGCGTTGAGACAGGGACCAAGCACGAACCCCAGGTGATAGGCGGACACCCCGGCCGGGTCCAAACCGCTCACCTCCATCAGCGCCTGCAGCCCCAGATTGCTGCAGGTAGCGAATCGTTTCAGTCCCTCCCGCACCAGGATGCGGTTCTCGTCCTTTAGCTCCATCACGTCGCACACTGTGGCCATAGCGGCAAAAGGCAGCAGCGCCTCCATGAGTTCAGCCAACCCGGGATAGTCTCTATGCTCCCCCAGAGCCTGTACCAGCTTGTAGGCCACCACCGCCCCACAGATTCCCGGCCAGGGATAACTGCACCCCTCCTGCCGGGGGTCGATCACCGCCTGGGCCGGAGGCAACTGTTGGAGTCTCTTCCCGTTCTCTTCCGTAAACGGCACCTCATGGTGATCCGTCACCACCACACGAATGCCCAACTCTTGGGCATTCGTAATCTGAGACTGCGCCGCAATACCGTTGTCACAGGTGACAATCAGCCCCACGCCGTCCCTGTGGGCCTCCTCGATCAGAGCATCGTTCAGCCCATAGCCGTCCCGTATCCTGTGGGGAATGGCCGTATCCACCCGGGCGCCCATCTCCCGCAGCCCCCGGGTCAGGATGTAGGCGGAGCATATACCGTCCACATCATAGTCTCCGATCACACGGATTTTCGTTCCTCTGTCCAGTTCTTCCTCTATTACGGCCACAGCCCGCTCCATGCCCTTCAGCAGCCAGGGGCTGTAACAGTCCGAAAGAGTTCCCCGCAGAAATTTCTCCACATCCTGCGGCTCCGTGATATCCCGGTTGCGGATGATTCTGGCCAGCACCGGGCTGATGCCGAACTGCCTGGCCCATCCGTCAAAGTCCGCCTTTTTGGCGGCTACCATCCATTTTTCCATAGCCCCACCCGGATTAACCTGTTCACCAATCTTCTTGTATTTTTGTGTGTAATAAACTTTCCAATCCATCAAAAATTGCCTGAATTTGTGCGTTTTTATTTATTCCCCAGTACCAATTATCGCTGGTTACAATGGAAATAAAATTTGTATTATCTGAATCATATTCTTCGCTGTTCCAACTATCATAATTGCATACGTTCATCAGAGAAATACTTATAAATGGTTTTTGTGATGTAAATACACCTTGTTTTTCGTCTTTTGAAAACAGTCCACAACCGTACAGAAATGTTTCTATTTCCGTAGTACTCCATTTTTCAGAAGGGTTATTTGTTTTGAAATGATAATAGATGTAGTCCAAAATATAACCTCACATTCGTAAATTCCGATTTTTAAGTCTTTCTCCATATGGCGTGATTCCCAGTCCAAATTAATCAGAGAAATATGAAATCCTGCCTCTTTTTTGTATCTACAGGGTCTATGCAAACATCTACTGCATTAAGCGACTATTTAAAGCAATTAACAAAAAACGATAGTGTGTTTCATAAGGTAAGAGCACAGGCGAACCTGACTCCACCATCCTTTTGAATTCATCAAGCGGAATATATCTTACTTCCTTTACCTCATTATCGCAGAATGAGTACTCATCTATAGGAATATCCGCTCTATAAAGAAACACATCGTCAATCTCATTTTCAAAATATCCGTCAATCCCACCACACTCTCGGCAAGAAAACAGATATTGAAGTTTAGATACATCTATATTAACGCCAAGTTCTTCACGTCCCTCCCTCTTAACAGCTTCTAAAGAAGTTTCGCCAGCCTGAATATGCCCTGAAAAAGAAATGTCCAACATATTGGGAAACATGACATGACTACTCCGTGTTTGCAGCAATATTTCCCGCCTAGGATTCATGATCCACACACAGACGCCTCTATGGATAAGCGCTTTTCTATGTACTTCGTCTTTCTCTTCACTTTTGCCGCTTTTTTGCCCCAAATCGTCATAAATATCAACGAATTCCATACGCTAAACTCTCCTCCAAGTTGGAATTTATTCAATTACGTTATTTATATATTTGACAACCTCTTCTGAAATGAAATAATTTTCGTGCGTAATATCATTAAATATTTTTAACTCGGAATTTTCAAAGCAATCCGACAATTTTTCCTGTAATGATGCACTTAATGTTTTATCTGCTTTTGAACCGATTACATACACTGAAGCAGTTACGTTTTTAGCATATTCAGCTGTATGAATATTGTTTGAAATAAAAACTTTAAAAGGTCCCCAGAATATCGGTATCATTTTATTATATAAATCAGAAATATCTCTATAACCAGCCGCCAATACCAATGTTTTGCATTGTCTCACACATGCAAGATATGTAGCCATACCAACGCCGTAACTATGGCCCATAATTATAACTTCCGCCTGCGGATACTGTTTTTGTGCCCAGTCATACAATTCCATGGCTGATTTCTTCATTGTTTGTAAATCCATTTTTCCTTTGCTATCCTGCGTTCCATAATAATCAACCGCCAAAAATGGGTAGGAAAACTTGTCTGCATATTTTCCAACAGAATTATATGCGATATAATTTGAACCTCCAAAGAATAAAATCACCTTGTCACTGTCTGTTCCAAGATTATACCCATAGCCCGTCAATTTATCTGTTATTTGAATGTATTGAGGCACGGATGTAATATCTGTCATTCTCTTTGCGCCCTTATAAAAGGAATAGCTAACGGTTTGCATAACAAAATTACACCCAAATTCTACAATCAACACCCACATAAATATTTTCAAAAATATTCTCACAATTTCCATTTTATTATCCAATTTTTCTCCTCGTCAAATCCCGATTGCTGCTTTGTTTGACTCACCAATAAACCGGAATTACCTATTTCAAGGCCACGAATTTCGCATCCTCTTCTTTAAAATAGTCATTCATATTACTGCTAAATCCGCTTG
>CAYLIM010000026.1:0-35730 GCA_964383805.1 uncultured Acetatifactor sp. | reverse complement strand
TGTTGAGATCAGAAAGAAACTGGCGATCAGGGAGAGGATACGAAACATTTGACAACCAATACAAAAAAGAAGTAGACTTAAGGAAGATAGATATGGGCAGATCAAAGGCAGGAGCTCTCTGCGCCTCTCCAACTGACAGTAAGTTTACTCTATCTCCAAGTATAGAGTAAAGTTTTTGTCAGTTGCCTAAGAGAAAGTAAATAGAGAGTACCAGAATCTCTGTTATAATTGATTTGTCCAAGATCTAAAACAATATACGATGGAGGTACTCTCATGGAAAACGTTATAGCACATTCTTTAGAAAAACTGTATACAAAGTTTGAGCAGGCTGACCAGCTGTCAAATATATACACATCCGAGGTTGAAAGGACATAGGGGTTTCTCCATGATGGCTATAGAGAGATGAGGGACAAGGAGAGAAATACCCTTTACGAAGTCAAGGAATGTGTAGATGACTTCGAGTACAGAATTACCGATTCTAACAGGAAAAGAAAGTTGTCACATTCAATCCTGATCTTGCCAAAAAAGCAAATCTATGAAATGGACAGGGAGATAGATTATGAACGTAGAATATATAGAAAACGACCGGAGAATCGCTGGATATACCTTCTGGTCACATCAGGAGCAAATTTAATAAATCATGAAATATATACCACTTATCATAATCTCTGGAGAATAGAAGAATCATTCAGAATCATAAAGTCGGAGCTTGATGCCAGGCTCGTTTATTTGCGAAAGAAAGAAACCATCACGTGATATTTCTTGACTTGTTACCTGGCTGTGTTGCTGACCAGACTTTTGCAATTCAAGGTACTCAAAACAGGCATTGCTTAAAAGAAATATTTAGATTTCTGAGGGATTTTAGAGTTGCTAAAATATTTGGCCGGAAATATATAAATTTTACAAGGAATCCTCCATTTGTCAAACAGCTCTCGATGTCTACCAGCTTTCCGCTGACGCTGTATTCTTTGTCTGATGGTCAGATTAAAAATGCTAAGTCACAGGTTTAGCCTGAGGCTTAGCACTATGTTTGGAGGTTCAAACCCAAAAGATCGGTATCATTCTCATACTCAAGAATGCCAAGTGTATTATGGTGGTTTCGTGTCACTTTTCCTGAAATATCTTCTTGGCTAACCAGGTTGCTGTTCAGATCACAGGCCATGGCGAGCAAAGTACAGCCGCTGGCCAACTTACGGCTCAGGCGCCCCCCTGGTCGTAGTGATATTCCTCGCAGTGTCCCAGGGTTTTGTCATGCGCAGCAGATGGCCGTTGGCTCCGTACTCATACCGGGTGGTGTCGCCCTCCCCGTCCACGGAGTCGATGATATTTCCTGCGTAGTCGCAGTAGTAGTACTCGCTGCCGCAGTGATGGCGTAGGTGCGTCTCCCTCCCAAGTTATAAGTAAAACGGATGCCGATGCCGCAGCACCGTAAGTATAGGCGCAGACCTGCTCTGTGGTATCGTTGAGCCGGGTCTTCTCATAAGACCGGCGGTTCGCGCTGTCATATCGGTATTCCAGACAGGCTCTGGTGCTGTCACTGACACGGATGCGGCGGTTGTCCCGGTCATAGGCATGAATGACAGTACGCAACCAAAAAATCAAGTAGAAATACTGATAGATTCAAGGTTATTCAATATCTTAGAATTGCTCTAGCAAAGTACATTAGGGCAAAGCAACCTTGACTTTTATCCTTTTATCTCATCGATTATCTTTTATAATCCCTTTATAGACTTAGTTATTCTATTGTATTTTTTAAATCAATAATTCCTTACAAGCTTATAAATTTTGAGGAATATCTGTATATCTAAAGATATCTCTGGTCTCAGGATACAGCGCCCAGCGAAAAGCCGGATGAACTTCCCAATCATATCCAAAATCGACACTTTTAGAAGTTATATATTTATTATCCTCAAAATACTTTCTGTCTATAAATCCACCAGTCAAGTCTTTTCTCGCATTCAAGAAATTAATTTTATACATAAAAGCAATTAGCTCTTCCACTGTGCATTCTTTATTGTTTGCAAAATAGAATTTTCCTTTTTGCATTATACCTTCAATCTTGCGGGATAAACGCTCTTTGTCATAAACAAATGGTTTATCTGTTTTCTTCATCTCATGGCTTGGTTTCATTCCAAGCAATAATCGCTCTATATCTGGCAGTTCGTATTTATGCTCATTTATTGTGTCTTGAAGTCTGCTTGAAGAGTATTGTTCAAAAACTTCTTCCCAGTCTTCTGTTATAATCAAATTCCTGCCTTCCGCATTCGCATTACGTGCAGCTAATGTACATAAATTAATGAGATCTCGCGGTCTTCTTCTGATAAGCGATAAGAATATATAGCGGATGGGTCTATTATTCCATTTTCCAGCCCCTTCGAATGTATTTGCCATTATGTCATCTAAGTATATAGCCATTTCTCCTTGTTTCATACCTAACAGCTCTTTTTCCGAAATATCATTATTGAAATAACTTTGCACTCTCTTAACTAACAATGCCAATAATTCATGTTCTGTCCATTTAAGCCATAGAACATTCCCATCAATCTTATCTGTTGATTCGTCTGCTGTCCTAACCAGATAATAAACATCGCTTCTTAAACTGATTCTAAAGCACAGTTCATTTGTCTCGTTGCACATATCCCTGACAGCATTCAGCAAGGCTGAAATCCTATATATATTCTGTTTTGATCCATTCCACGCTCTGTCTAAATCATCAACATATATAACTATCTTACGGTTTTTCAAATACTGGTCTACAATACTTTTTTTGATTGCATCGATATCAATAACTTCAGGCACTTTTTTTACTATCATGCTGATTCGTTCTGTAAATTTCAAACCATTTCTAGAAATCTGACTTATAATATTGTTATCTTTGCTAATATTAAAATTTGAAACAACTTTTTCTACTAGCAATTCTTCCAAGCCGGATTTCCATTGTCTAATCAGTTCTAAAGGATCGGTCTCGTCTTCAGTGTCAGCTATCCCAAGTATATCATCTGGTCTAACCCATATACTCAGCACATTATCCTTAAGATTCTCCAAATAGGACATCCGAAAAACAGCAGATTTCCCAATACCCTTATGAGCAACAAGTATTCTTATCGGCAGAAAATTATGTATCTTTTCATACACATCCGTTTTCACGAAATATGAACTAAACCGTTCCCTTTTTTCATCTTCAGCCGCAAGATCCCCGAATAGTTCTCTTATCTGCTGTTCTGAAAAATCAATTGTCTTATTATGTGGGTTTATTGATGGCTCAAGCATTATGCTCGTAGCGCTTTTACCCCTGTCATTTTCCTCATAGTCAAAGAGGACTTTGCTCCCTTGGGCTAATTTTTCATAAACCTCTCTGTCAACATTGTTGACATGTGCAAAGATATTTTCGCCTGTCGATGAGCGTATAAAGCAGTATCCTTTTTCTGTTTTGTTGATTACGGTCCCTTTTTCCATTTATTAAATTCTTGTATGATGTATTTAAGAAACTATCTATCATACTTTTCCTTTCTTTTTTATTTTGTGGCCATAATACATTTAGATGCTGTGAACTTTTGATTTTATTTCGTAGTCCAACTACTTGAAGGAGTGTATTGCCACTGCACTGTCTGTATTGTTTATAGCTGGATGTATCGGGGGAAAGCTTTTCTCCTAAGTGCTTATTTCTATCAAGTCTACGAGGACAGTTGCTGGTGATTCGTCACAGTATCAATACTTTACGAAAGGAGATGTTTCCATGATCTACATTTGCACTGATATTGCAAAACTCAACCATTTTACCTCAGCCATATCCTCTGGTGGTGAAATAATCCCTGAGCCCTTCATATTCTCTAAGACCATAATGGTTTCTTTAAGCAGCTTCCCAGACTCAATTTCCTTTAGCAGGGCAGTTTCATCATTGGTCTTGAATCCACGGCTCATTATGGCAACAACCTTGTTGAATTTCTTGTGTCTCGCAACTACGAGGTCTGTGTCCTCGACCCTATCTAGACTTTCTCGTTGCGCAAAAAAACATTTGCAAAATCGAGATGGTTGAGGTCGATACTTACCTCATTACCAAACCCCTTATGATGCCGCCTCATAGGCTCTATACTTCCTATGACATTAGCCTGGTGTATCTAAAGAACCTTAGACGTTTCCGGCAGACTCTGGTCAGGCAGCGTACAAGAACAAAGTTTCAGCTGACCTCTTATGTGAACTAGGCCTTTCCAGAACTCCAATACTTTTTCACTTCCGGCTTACATCATAAGACCTGTTACTGCCTTCTGAAGGAGGCTCTATCACCAGCAGCCATTGCTTCCATGCATATGACTCATCTTGCGCATCTTCCTGAAGTTGCTGCCCACGGCCATTTAAATAAAGATAAAGCACAGCAATTATAGTATCTTGCACAGAAGTCTGTTGACTCCAGTGATAAATCTATCTCTATTCAGATACCCCAGTCCATTGACCTGGTTGAGTTATTGGATAGCCAGGTAAATAGTGTGGAACAGAGATGAAAGCTATCATGCTGTCTCCGGGCTCCATGATCATTGGGGAAATCGGCGATATTACGTGCTTTTTCCTCCCGTGTCAACTGCTTGCTTTTGCTGGTCTTAGTCCTTCTGCCTACCTGTCAAAATATCAGACGTTTTAAAGCAATTATATCAGATGGCCGTTACAAAGTTCCACGCTATGCCTCGCTAATTACGACTCTCAATATTATCAAAAGCATCCAGACCTTCAAAAACTTCTACACCAAGAAGATGGCTGAAGGACGTAGCCACTACAATGCCCTGGGGCACTGCGTCGTCACACGCGTTTGCATCATTTATAGAATGCTTACTGACAACATTGCTTTCAACTTAGACTAACAAACTGACCATTACTATAAATTTAGAAACGCTCAATAAAAGCTCTATTAAGGCCCCCTTTTTTCATTCAGAAAAAATTTAAATATTTGCTAATTTAAGGGGACTTTTCATAGATGGTCTCCTCGCATTGTACTTCATCGTTTCATCCTTTGTCATTTACATTATTTTTTTGATATCTCAATCCTCAAAAAGTTATTCATGATTTATGGTTCTTACTAAACCATTTGGCTGATTCTCACCTCTTTCACCAGTTCTATAAAGTGAATAGCGCCGGAACCCCAGTCCATGTCAACTCTGGCATTTTCTCTAATTTATTAAGATAGATATATATGTCTTGGTGGTCTCCCCATATGTTCGACTGGGGTTTTGCAGTTGATACTGTCAGATGATATATGCCATCATCTACAGCTATTCGTTGTTCGGTAGGGCATTCGCTACACCAATCCATTAACCAAAACAAATCAACTATAGATATTTCTCCTCCTTTCACATCAATTGCCAATCGAATGGATATTGGATATTTCTCGTCAATTTCTCTGCTGGGATACCCTGTCCGAAATTTCACATTGTATGTTCCTCCTGAACCTGTGTTGAATCCAACTATATCTCCTTTTCTTATATGCGAAGCTACCTGCTCAGGCGTTGCATATTCTTTTCCAAAAAAGTTCTCCCCCTCCTTTATATTCTTAACTGCCTCCTTAGAATATAATACAAATCCCATACCCTCTATTTGCATTTCTAAGTCATACTCTAATACCATCTTTTCCATGTTTCCATGTCTCCTTTACATTTTTAATTTACTATTCCGCATAGAATAATTTAATCATGTGGATTAGTGTATAAGAAACGTGCTACTTACAAAATATCCTTTTCTATTAAAAATTATAAATATTTTTACTTTTTAGTACTTTGTTGACTTCCCCATTCAATAAGCGCAGTATATGCTTCAGAGGGAGTAACATTTGTTGCTATTACCGTAGAGCCATCCGGGGTTCTTAAATCTCCTGTTATGTGAGAAAGATTCGGATTATTATATGCGCTTGCATAATGGTCCAGCAATTGTTGATCTGTCATCCCCGCATTACCACCTGATAGCTTTATTCCCTCGCCTCTCGTTGCTTCATGCAATCTCAAATGTGCTTGTCCTGCACTCTCAGGTGTACCTGCTGGATAATATCTGGGTGTATCAGGCGTGTCATACATTGACAAATCACTTCTTCCTCTGACATTGGAACGTTCCACCAAATGCGCCCCTTCTCCATTGGGCACTAGTCTCCAACTACCTGAAGGAATTGGCCCAATAAAATCTGCATCTCCTGGCCTAGGGATATATGGCTGAGTACTATCATCGTTACCTTGTCTATTGTTATTATCTGGCCTCTCTGCCTCCGGATTCTGTCGCCTGTTCTGTTCCGTATTCTGCGCAGCATCATTCGGAATCCTCTCTCTTCCCGTCTCTTCCAATGCCAGATTGTAAGCATCCTGAGCAGACATGCCCGGATTCTCTTTACGAATTCGGTCGTAGGCTTCTTTTACGCATTGACGAACGTGCCCACTCGGATCAGCATAATACACCGGATTATTGGCGCAGTACGCATACAGGTTCAGCCCATCCCCCCGGTAGGTATCCTCCTGGGTGAATCGTCCGATCACAGGGTTATAGTACCTGGCTCTCAAATAATACTGCTGGCTGACAGGGTCATACTGCTGTCCGTTAAACTTAAAGCGGTTCTCTACCTTCTCCTCGCAGAATGTCAGATTCCCCCATGCGTCATACTCGTAGCGGTTAAGGATATCTTCCCCCGCTACCACATGGGTTATACTCCCCATCTCGTCAGAGGCATAGTGATAGTAGGTCCTGGCGCTGTCCGCATCGGAGGCAATCAGCTCATAGCCCCGGATAAAGCGGGTCATGCTCTTTTCCGTCTCCAGCTCCGTCACCACTTCCTGACCACGGAAAATAAACTGAACCAGCCTCCCGTCTTCCTCGATCCCACTGCGCAGTCCTTCCGCGTCATAGTGGTTGATCTGGACATGGCCGTCAAAGGTCTCTACCCTCTCTGTCCTGTTAAACAGGTCGTAGGTATAGCGGGCCTTGTTGTCCGCTGTTAGATTTCCGGCGTTATCATATATAAATGTAGTTGTCGTCCCTCCTTTCGTGTACTCGGTCAGGTGGCCGGCAGGGTCATATCGATACTCCTCCTCCACCCCGCCCGCTATCCTGCGGCTGCGGTTCCCGGCTTTGTCGTAGTAGAGTTCCTCTGTGTAGCCGGGGTACTCCACTTTAGTCAGCTGGTTTAAGTCGTCATAGGTATAGCGGGTGGCGCCGCCCGGCTGCTGTCTCTCCGTGCGGTTTCCGTTGTGGTCGTAGGTGTAGCGGGTGGCGGCCAGCACCTGGTCTCCCAGCATGGTCTTTAAGGCAGTCAGGTTCCTGTCCGCGTCATAGGCGTACTCTGTATACAGACTGCCACTTTGAAGGCTCCTTATGGTTCCATCAGGATAGTATGTATACTCTGCCATCTTATTGTTATTATCATTCACATATTCGAGAATGTCAAGGGTATTATAGTGGTGCTGTGTTACTTTTCCTGAAATATCTTCCTGACTGATCAGGTTGCCGTTCAGATCATAGGTCATGGCGAGCAAAGTACGGCCGCTGGCCGATTTGCGTATCAGGCGGCCCATGACGTCATACTCATAGCTGTAACGCATCCCCATGGTGCGCACGTTGGCCGCGCCCGGAGTGCTGCCATGGGAGATGGCCGACTTTAACAAGCCCTCCGGGGTATACTCATATGCCTCGGAAAGTTTTGTGCCGGGATGCCCGGAGTTCGCAGGAGCCTTCGCCCTGCGTTCGGTGGGGCTGCCATACAGGTTGTAAGCATAGGTGGTCTCTATGCCGTTGCGATCCGTCATGCGGCTCAGGCGATTACCCAGGTCGTAGTGGTATTCCTCGCTATGTCCCAAGGGATCAGTTATGCGCAGCAGCTGACCGTTAGCCCCGTACTCATACCGGGTGGTATTGCCCTCCCCGTCCACGGAGTCGATGATATTTCCCGCGTAGTCGTAGTGGTAGTACTCGCTGCCGCCGTCAGGCCGCAGGATCTCTGTGATTCTGCCCCACTCGTCCAGACCGTACTCCGTCCTGTGGCCCTCGCCGTCCACTATGCCTGTGATGTTGCCAAAGGCGTCGTACTCGTACTGCTGGGCAGAGCCTGCCGCAGTGGTGGCGCAGGTGCGTCTCCCTCCCAGGTCATAGGTGAACCGGACGCCGTTGCCGCAGGCGTCGGTGGTGGATGTCAGGTATCCTGCGGCGCCATAGGTATGTCTGGCCTGCAGCACCCCATCGGGACGGGTTATCTCCAGCAGTCTGTTAAGCGGGTCGTAGACGTACCGCTCTCCATGGGCCTGCTCCCCCAGCCTGTGGTATTCGTTGGGGCGTACCAGGCGGGCCAGACGGCCGTTTCTGTCATAGTCCCTGCGGGTGACGCCGCCGTCTTTCTCGGTCCGCAGCACCTCCTGATCCATCAGGTTGTATTCTATCCGCACAGTGTTTCCCCGGTTGTCCGTGATCGCTGTGAGGTTGCCTCCCTTATCGTAGGAAAAGCGGGTGGTATTCTGTATGCCCGTGGCTTTTTCCACATGGGTCTCCGCCGTCAGTCTGTCGGCGGCGTCGTACTCCCTGCATATCTCCGCGCCGTAGGGCAGACGGATTCTCACCAGGTTGCCGCTTAAGTCGTACTCATAGGAGGTGGCGGTCATCTTATGGCCGCAGCCTTCCTCGTCCGCGCTCCGTCTGACCTGTGTCAGGCGGCCCGCAGCATCGTAAGTATAGGCAAAGACCTGCTCTGTGGTATCGTTGAGCCGGGTCTTCTCATAAGACCGGCGGTTCGCGCTGTCGTATCGGTATTCCAGACAGGCCCCGGTGCTGTCGCTGACACGGATGCGGCGGTTGTCCCGGTCGTAGGCGTAGGTGATGGTGTGGATTGCTCCCGCCTCCCCCTCCCGGGTCTGGAAGTCCCGGTAACGGATCTCTTTTGTCATGTTGCCCGCCCGGTCGTAGCGGTACTTGGTCAGCTGGTAGTATACTGCGCCGTCCTCCCCGGTCTTGACGGGCTTTCGTGTTTCCGTGAGCCATCCCATGCGGTTGTAGCAGTACAGCTCGCCGGGGCGCTCCTCGTCCGTTTTGCCCAGCAGATATCCGTCAGCGTTTATCAGCTTTGTGATGTTTCCGTGCAGATCGTAGACGTAGCGCTTGCGCACGGTCCCCTCCGGGTCGGTGATCTGCGTAAGGCGCCCCACCTCGTCGTACTCGTAGCGCCAGCCCTTCCCGCTGTCGGTTTCGCTGTCATACTCCATGGGCGACACTTTCCCGGTGATATGGCCCAGAGCGTCATAATAGATTCTCTCCACGCCGCCGTCCGGGTAGTAGATTCTGATGCGGTGTCCCTCCGGGTCGTACTCGTAGGCGATCCCTTCGCCGTCCTCCGTGGCGGGGTCGTAGGCATCCGGGTGTATCTCTTTCAGCACATTCCCCTCTGTGTCCCGGGGCGTGGCCCGCACATTGCCCAGGGGATCCACGGTCATGATCAGGGAGTCCATGGCGTCATAAAAATACTGGGTGCCCGCCTGACTGCCGCCCTCCGCTGCCTGGTTCGGTTTTACTACTTTTGTCAGGTTGCACAGGGCGTCATAATAGTATTTAGTCACTTCTCCCAGAGGGTTCGTCACCATAGTGACGCAGTCCATGTGGTTGTAGGCGTAGCCGGTGGTTCCCTGGGCGTCCTGCACTTCCATGCAGCGCCCGGCCTTATCGTAGGTATACCGGACCGTGTTCCCCTCCGGGGTAGTGATGGCGCTGGGCTGTGCAGTGTTCCCCTCGTAAGTGTAGGAGGTGGTGTTGCCACCCGCGTCCGTCACGCCCGTAATCCGCCCCATGCCATCGTAAGCCAGACGGATACACTGCGCCACGCCCTCCTCGATCTCCCGGCAGATCTCCACCGGATTTCCGTGTCGGTCATAGGTGTACTGCTGCTTTCTGCCGCCGTTGTCCCACTTGCTGGTGAGTCTCCCTTCCTCGTCGTAGGCATAGCCGGTGACCAGGCCGTTAGGCAGGACCTCCTCCAGCAGCTGGCTGTCCTCGCTGAATTTTCTGGTCAGCTCGTTGCCCAGCCTGTCCCTCTCCCACTCTTTGTTCTCCCTCTGGTCGTAGCGTGTCTCCCGGCTGCTACCGTCGGTGTAGACGGTCTTGACCACCAGCCTGCGGTTGTCGTAGTGGTACTCCAGACGCTCCCCGTTTGCCAGGTTCAGAAAAGTATTGGTTCTGTTGTTGTCATCGTAGAGAATGACATACTCCACATCGCCCCACAAAAACTGGCGTGTCACTCTGCCGTCTCCGGCGTACTCATTTCGCACATAAGCGTTGCCGTTCTGGTCAGTGATGCCCGCCAGATAGCCCTCTGGGGTGTACTCGTAGGATATGGTTCCCCCGTTGGGATAGGTCACCTGGGTGAGCAGCTCGCCCTCGTAGCGGTACTGCACACTCCTGCCCAGGACGTCCGTCATAGCGGCGAGCTTCCCGCCCTCGTATTGGAAGGTCACACTCTGACCGCTGGGAAAGTCCATCTGCGTGAGGACCGATCCCATATATTTGAGCAGGATGGTATTACCGTTGCGGTCCCGGATGGACACCAGCTTGCCGCCAAAGTCGTACCGGTACGTCTTCTGCTCCTTCTTCTGGTACATCAGATACTGACCGTCTTCCTCCCGCAGGGTCACGGAGCCGTCCTCTCCACGCAGATTCTCCCAGACGCCGTCCTCTCTGCGCGCAAAGCGCTCCAGATGGCGGTTCGGCATGAGGATCACCGCCCTGTCTTCCTGCAGGGACAGATAACTGCCCACACTGAGAAACCAGCGTTCTCCCAGCAGGCTCCCGCTGTTTTTGTAGATGGATTCATAATAGCGGCTGATGGCGAAGTTACCCGTCACATCCCGGATGACCAGCTCTGTCTGTACCACTTTCTGGCTCCCCGTCACCACGTCGATAGGGTCTCCGCAGTCCTCCGTAGCGCCCGGTTTTACATCGTTGCCCTCGGTATCGCCGTTCGTATTGGAGGTCTTGGGATCGCCCTGGGCGTCTTCCCCGCCGGGCTCCTTGTTAGGATCTCCCTCCGGCGCACCGTTCGTATTGGGAGCCTCACTTAATTCCGCAAGATCTTTGGCGCTGCTACAGATGGACTGGGCCGACCGGGCCATACCCAGCACGTCCTCCCATGTGGCCAGATCCGTCAGTGCGTCCAAGCCCTTTTTGTCAAAGTTTTCTAGAATCCTGTCAAAAGCCATGAGTCCGTCGATGGTCGACGCCACTATCTCCGCCCCCGCCATAATCCTACAGATCGTATTTAACGCCTCGTTCGTCTTTTTGATGTTGTCTATTGTATCGCTTATCCCTTTGACGGTGCTGGAGAAGGGAATCAGGCCCGTGACAGCGCCGTAATAGTCCCCCTTGAGCAGAGAGAGGCCTGCGCCGACGAGCTTTAATCCCCACATGGCGGGGCAGAACAGGCACGCCACGTCCACCGCCAGTTTCACAAAGTCCATGAAGATGTCCATGCCCGTGCGCTGGCTCTCGCTCACCTCGGGGTAGCCGTCCTTGCAGATAAATCCCGACTGCTGGAACTTTACGGCGTCAATCATTATATAGTCTTTGCCGATCACAAGTCCCGAGTCTCCCACCGCAAGGTAAATTCTCTCCAAAGCAATGGCGGACACCCGCTTGTCCTCCACCGCCTCAAACTTCACCTTGGGCATCACTTCCTCTTCCTTGCCCAGACCGATCAGGGAGCCAACTGACTCTACAATATGAAAAGGTGACTTCAATTCATCCACGATCCCGTCCACAAAGTTCCCGCCCACCGTGCAGAGCAGATCGGTAACAGGATCGTAGGGCTTGAATGAACCCTTGTCCCTTATGTAGGCCGTACTTCCCTTTTCCTGCTGCACCTTAAATTTTTCCATGTTCTCCGAGAATTTCTCGTCGAACCAGGCGGTGGGCCTGTCTTCTCCCTCGGGCAGCTCCTTGGCCTGGATGGCCACCACTCCTCTGGCTGCGATATTGATGTCGCCGGAGGCCGCAATATCGATTCCCTCCGTGTCCGAGAAGGTGATCTTGACCTGGTTGCCGCCCTGCCCGTCATATTCCTGCCGGTTTCCCGTCAGATCAATGCCGTCCTCCTTGAATTTAATCATGCGGTTGCAGGCAGTGAGGCTGGGTTCTCCGGGCTTGGCAAAATCAGGGCGGGAGGTGTCCATGTGTCTGCTTCCCAGCGCTACGATCTCCCCGCTGTTGTCGTAATAGCAGAACACCGTGTCCTTCTCATCCGGCATGGCATAGATATCGTTTCCCAGAACGCTGGCATAGGGTATCCACCGTGTCCCCCCGGCGCCACCATCAAATTGCACCTTGATATCCGTGCCGGAGACCTCCAGCACTTCGCCGGTGAGTACGCCGGTATAGGAGGTGGATGCCTCCTCCATGGCGGGCACGGCTCCGTCCACATAGGACAGGAGTACATGATTGTAAAGCAGACCCCGGTCGGAGCATATTTCGCTCTGCGTCACCACCCGGTCCGCCGGACGCCCCTTCACATGGCAGCCACTCCCGGCGGTGAGTTCACCCGTGACGCCGCCGGTCTGCAGAAACTCATAGGCTGAGACAGTGCCCATGGTGTTCAGTTTCACGTCCAAGTAGGCCCCGATATCCTTTTTCTCGTACACGCCTGCAAGCTGTAGGGGCTTTACCGAGAAGGGAACGGCGCCTATGGCGATCTTCATATTGGGAGATTTGACGTCAGTAAAGAGCAGGAGGCCGCACTGGTTTGCAACCCGGCGCAGGAACTGCCAGTCGGTTTCTCCCTTCTGGGACAGCATCTGCGGCAGAGGCATGTCCTGTTTTATGAGCAGGGTCACAGGATAGTCCGCCAGCACAGTCTGGGCCACCTGTCTCAGAGTCTTTTCCTCGGACTGGAAGGTTCTGTCTCTGGGGGTTTTATCCGCCAGCCAGGCCAGACTCCTGGCCTCCACCTGCAGCTGCACATAGCGGTTTCCCTTGAGCAGTCCGGCGCCGCAGCATACGCCCGCGAAGACCACCTGGCCCTCCGGCGTGAGGATGCGGATGCTCTGCCCCTCCAGTCTCTCAGCCACATCGTCGCCCGTATCCTCACCGAGGATCAGCGTGAGTGAGAGACTGCCGTATTCGTTGGCATAGTCCCTGATATGCAGTTCCCTTATGGCCTTATACGCAACCGGTATGTCCACAAGGATTCGTCCCAACTCCAGCGTTTCCGCATTGTCCATAACCCGTCACCTCCCAATCTTGTTTGTGGCTTTTCCAATCAGATACACCACTGCCGCATAGACGGCGAGCACTCCCACAAACACCGCCAGCTGCACAAATTTGTACAGCTTCTTGTGCTGTTCGTACCGCTCCTCTGAGAACATGAGCAGCATCTTTTCTCCCTCGGCCTCATAGGCTTCAAGGGAAGATTTTAGCAGCGGCTGCGCCTGAATATGAATGTCCTCCACCAGACCCAGAGGCAGCACTACCTTACCTGTCAGCTTGTATTTCCAATAGTAGGCGTCGTCCAGATAAGCCGCCACATAGTTTCCGTCGGGAAGTCTGACCAGGTAATAGCGATTATAGATATATGCTTTGGTCAGCGGGCGGGTGGCGGAATAGGTCGGCCACTGTTTGCCGCTGCTCACCGGGTTGCCCCTTCTGCGGTAGGTGTTGTCGGTTTTGTCCGAATCACTTCTGAGTTTGTAGGCCTTCAGAGGGATGATGGAATCCGTCTCAAAAGTTATGTAATCCAGGCCCTTACATTCCCGGAGCTGCTCTATATCCTCAAGCACAGTAACTCCCTCTCCCGCGGGATACCCCGCCATCTGCCCATAATCGTACTCCAGATCGTCCAGCTCCTCCTTCCCTACCCTGTCGCAGAATAGATTCAGCACCAGATTGGAGGGGAACACGCACAACAGATACAGATCCGCGAAAAAAACGACCGCTGTGAGAACCGTCACAATATTTTTAAATGTAAAGATGCTTTTCATCTTCTATCCTCCTCCATATCCACGGGGATATACTCCATGCCCCACAGTCCGCGCCGCAGCATAGCCTCCGCCAGTTCCAGGGATACCAGCACGATAGTCTCCAGGGTTCCGTCTACCATGAGAATAGGTCTTCTCTGCAGCCTGTTTTCCGCAACCACCAGATGTTTCACCAGTCCTGTGGGATATCTGGTGGTCTGCTCGCTGAGGCATTGCACTCTGGGAATCCAGGGCCACCAGTACAGCAGCGCCTCTGGGTCCTCCACCTCATGCGGGTAGCAGCGTATACCCTTGCACTTCATCTTAGGGTCAAAGGCCCGCAGCAGCTTTTTGAGCTTATCTGACACCAGAAAAGCGGGAGCATACAGAACGTCCGGTTTTTCCAGCTCCTGGGAATTGTCAAAATAGGTCACGATCATGTTCTGCACTGCGTCGAACTCCTTTTTCGAGATCTTGTCCCTATATAGGGAACTGTCCAGTTTTTCCGGCGCTATCACGTTGGAAAGCGCCTTGTCATGCGGTATCATGAAATATTTCATCTGTCTTTCTCCTATGCCTCAAAGAGCTGGCAGTCCACAAACAGAGCATCCGTTGTCTCCGTCTCCTGCCAGTCCACCGCCTCCAGAAGGCTCCACTTGAAACGGATCGGTTCGTAATAGGGCGCCTTGGGCATGAGCCGGCATTCTCTGAAACATACTCTGCGCAGGCGGCTGGACAAAAAGGATGTCCCCATCAGCTCCACGTCCTCAAAACGGCAGTCCTCAAATGAGCACTGGATGAAACGCACATTGCGCAGTTTTGTACCCGTAAAATCCGCCTTTTGAAAGGTGCATTCCCGGAACACGCAGTCATCCAGCTCCCGCTGCCCGAATTGCTTATTCTCATAGCACAGTCCCTGAAATCTGCGGAAGGTGAGATTCTCCCCATCGTCGCACAAAAAGAGGTCCACTTCCCCCCGCACCTCCAGCAGCGGAAACTGCCAGTCCATGTACTCGCCGTATGAGATACCGAATCCCTCCATGGCGGACAGACGGTTCCATATCCCCCTGTACTCCAAGCCCCATAGCATATATTTCATGGGCATAGCCAGCTGCCGAAGGAGAATGGACAGCGCCTCCGCCTCATAGGATTTCAGCTCAGGGGAACGCACATAGCGTCCCAGAGACTGCTGCCGGATATTTTCCTCCAACTCCTCCCGAAAGGCGTCCCAGCCGGGGAGCATCCATTCCCCACTCAGTTCACAGCCCATGACAGGCTTTTCCAGAAAGGGAAGGTTCTCATATGCCTCCACAAGCAGTGTAGGCTTGCCCTGGCACATGGAAGTCCTCAGAAAGGAGATGCCCAGCCGTCCGACTGGGGGGATGCTTCCCCGGTCCTGGTGTTCCAGGAGCAGTCCCAGAAACGCCTCCAGAGGGGACAGAAACGCCTCCGTTGCCCGCTCCATGTCCCTGGCAAGCGCTGCGGCGGAGGTCTCCACCAGATTCCGAAGGGCAGGGATATAGCAGGTCTCTCTGAATATGTCCCTGAAATTAGTCTCCTCCATATATGCTCCGCCCCCTTTAAATCATAACGATATTGTTGCCCGTAGCGCTGATGCCCTCTTTCCGTATGTTGATGTGGGACTCAGCCGTGCCGAGTACCACTTCGTTCTCCGCCAGTATCTTGATGGTGTCCCCGGCGGAAATATTCACATTGGCGCCGGAGGTCACATTGATGTTCGCGTCCGAAATGATGGATATGCCGTCCGCATCGGACAGCTTTATGTATATCTTTTGATCCTTACAGGTAATCACAAGACCGTCCGCCGTCATCAGGATTTCCTTGCCGTTAACGCCGCTCCAGGCCTTATCCTTCACATCTGCCCGCACGTTCTTTGCCACTGCCCCGGCGGCAAACGCCTCCCCTTCATCGCCGGAAGGGAAAAACACCCTCACCTCGTCATCCTCGGCGGGCATACTGTACCAGCCGCTACCGTCCTGGGAGGAGTAGGCCGTGGAGTAAGGGAACCAGCAGTCCCCGCCCTCGTCATAGGAGCTGTCCACCGACGCGAAATGTACCTGCACCTTGTCGGCCTCCACTTTTTTTACAATCCCTCTAAGCATTCTCCCCGAGACACCCCCATTGGAAACCTGAGGCACGGAAAAGCCGGTGGGGGCGCTGATGTCATAGGTGCATTCCAGCAGCCCGTCCATCAGGTCGGCCTGCATGGATTTGATGCGGTATTTCTTGCCGTTCAGCACCAGATGGTCCCCCAGATAGGCATAGGCGTATGTGTGAGCGCTCTGAGATGCGCCGCCGTTTCCCTGCACATCCTTGGAGGAGCCGAAGGAGGGTGTATCCACCTGCACAGTCCTGCCTCCCGGCGGAATCCCAATGTAAATCTGGGGCTTGGGAGACAGGATGTTGACGCTGGCGGGCGCTCCCAATCGGGAGGCCATGCGGATGACAAACGCCCAGTCCGTCTCATCACACTGGATGATAAAGCTTTTCACGGGCCTGTCGGTGGCCAGCACCTGAACGCTCCCCCTGCTTCCCAGCAGGCTGTTTAAGAGCTGTCCGTGGGTCTGGGCGGTATTTTGATAGGTTTTGTTATGCTTTTCACGGTCCAGTTTCCCGCTGGAGGTAATCCCATCCACCGTCAGGGAGGCGTAGCTGTTGCCCTCCTCCATGGAAATCTTCTGAACGTTACCGTAAAACAGTACAGAGGGCTGGCCGTCCGCCTTTGCCTCGATCTTCAGCGCAAACCTCTCATCCACCCGCTGGATAATGTCTCTGGCCTGCTCCTCACTCATTTCCCCCTCGATATGACAATAGCCATGGTCGTTTACCGTATGCTGGATATGCAGTTTCCCGATCTTATGAAAGGGAATTCCCACAACCTTTATATTTTCATATGTGATGGTGTCCATACCTATGATTCCTCCTTTACGACGCGAAGTGATTTGACGATTTCTTCCGTCAGCGGCGCCAGCCTCTTGCTTAATTTCTGGTCAAAGGACAGGGTGCCCATCAGCATCTTCCCCTCCACGCAGACCAGGAACATGTTCATGTAGATGACGCCGTCTATGGCGTTGGACAGCAGCTTAAACAGCACCATCTTTCCCTCTTCCCGGTCCAGCTTTTCCTCTCCCAGAAAGCGCATCTTGGGTCCCACCCGCTCCATCATATAGCGGACGTTCTTAGCGGCGTCAAACAGCAGATCCTCCGGCACCTCATGGGTAGTCCAGTTCAGCGCCAGGGCAAAGTCCAGATAGGAATTGCTGTATACATACTGAGGGCTGTTCCCCATGAAATATACGCGCTCTATCTCCTCCCTGGTCCGGGATGTAAAATCCCCCGGCAGGCGCATGGTGATCTTCCCCTCCAGCAGCTCCATATCCTCAAAGCGCACAGGGATGTGGAAGATGGACACCTCCTCGTCATAGATGGACTGCTCCAGCTCCGCCTTGATGACCTTTTCGGAATGCCGTTCCCTCTCGTTCTTCTCCATCTGTTTTCTTGCCTGCAATATAGCCTCGTCCGTATAAATCATTTCTCAACCTCCACCTATTCCGTTCCCTTTTGGGAGAGTGTCATTCCCAGCAGCGGCAGCGCCCCTCCCGCCATGACCCGGCTCTCAAATTCCGCCATGGTCTGAACCATATCTCCCATGCCGTCAGGCAGGTTATAGAATGCAAAATTGTTCTCATCCACCTGCTGGCAAGTCACATAGCGCATCATGTCGGAGGCTGCGTACATAAGCATGCCCGTGCCCGCCGCCTTCATCTTTTCGGCGATATTCGACACCTCCAACGCCACCTGACAGCCCTCCTTGACAAAGTAATTGGCGATCCCACAGGACATCATGCCGTAGGGATTGCTCAAAAACCCTCCCGGCTCCATGTCATGAACCACGTCCGCAAAGGGCGGCGCCTCTTCACCCTTGAGCAGCTTGCAGGCGTTATAGACTGCCACTGCGCCGCCTCCCGCCTGGGCCACCGTAAAGCTGCCTACCTTAAACCCATCCATAAGTCCCTGGTTGACAATCATGCCTGCGCTGTCCAGAAACGGACCTGCAAAGGGAATGGACTGATTGTGCGCATAATTCTCCGCAATCTGCCCCAGAGGACAGGAGATTGCCTGCATCCATACAGGGCCGTAGGCAGGGGAAAAATGATCCCCCATAGAGTTACAGGTACTCGCCGCAGCGGTCGCCGTGTCGGCTGTGGCCGCGGCCGCCATATACATCTGCGCCTCCTGGACAGCCTGCTGCCCGGGCTCTCCGGTGGAGGCGATTCTCTCCATGGCCGCCGCCAGAACCGCATCCGTCTCCTCCTTGACATAATCGTGCTCCTCATCCTTCGGTTTCTCTTCCTCCTCCCCCTGTCCCTCTTTCTCCTGGGGGTATTCATCCAGTGGAACAAGGGTGATAATGCCGCCATAACGACAGGTCAGACAACTCTTCATCAGCAGAGCCGGCGCGCCCTCCAGAATGTTCCGGTCGTTGGTCTCCTCCCAGACCTCGTCGGTTTTGGGCTTGCAGTCAAAGCTCATGATCCCTGTCTTTTCCAGCGCATCAGCCACAAAACCGCCCAGCACCCCGCTAAACAGGCTCTTGCGGAACATTCGCTCCGGGTTCTCGTCAGAATCGCATTTGCCAAAATGTATGATATGTTTCCCCGCCATGTGATCGTTGGCGTTGAGCAGAGGCTCTTGGTCCTCCCCCGCCAGAACCCCGTGATCTGTCGGCAAATTGATGTAATTGTCAATGCTCCCATGGGTACAACGTATGCGCATCAGGCGATGTACATATCCGTTTTCGTTTATTCCGCCGTCCTCGCCGCCGTCCCGTCTCACACTGCCTCCGCCATGTTCACTCAACTGTAACCCTCCATTTCTTCCTGCGCTCCGCCTCCTGGGGCCTGTTTTCCCCCTGGGCTTTTTTCAGGATATCCGCCAGCCCCCTATAGAGCTCGTGATTGGTTTTCCCGGTTTCCCCTGCCCCCTTCCGCCGAAGATACGCTCTGAGCGCCTCCGGGCTTATGGGCCTGTTCTGTCCCAGAATCTGCATGCAGAACAGGGCGTCAAAGTCCGCGATAGAGGGGATTTCCAACATCTCCGCCGCAAAATTTCCCGTTATCTCCGGGGACAATGTGCTGCCGCCCGGAGACGCATAGGGCACATGTACTCTGTTTAAAGTGTCATAAATCGTGTCTCTGTCCTCAAAGTCGCGATACTGGTGTCTGAGCCTGGCCCCTTCCTGCAGGGTGAAACGGCACAGTTCCATCTCTCCCTTCCGCATCTGGGTCTGCTGCGAAAATACAAGTTCCATCTCCCTGTAAATATAGTTGGGGTCCCGCATCTCATCGGAAAATTTCAGTTTCAGTACCGTCAGATTGTTGGTGGGGCGATAGACGGCCATCATCGATTCCTTCAGCAGATAGGGCCTGTTTTCAAACAGCAGGATTCCCCTGTCCAGAACAATGGCGTCCTGGGTAGCGCTCAGTCCGCAGCCCGACAGAATCCCGTCCCCATACCCCTTATATAGATATTCCTGAAATAAAAACGTGTAGTCCGACAATGCCTCAAGCATGCCCCTGCGCAACAGATGGGCGTCCTGAAACAAGGGAATTGCCTGTACCAGCATATTTAGTCCCCCTAATTAGTGTTCCGCATATTTCCTACTTTGTGCCGTCAAAGAAATTAGTCATCCAACTGTCTGTCTCGAACAGGAAGAAATGGTCCGGCCCCAGCATCAGCTGCTCATCCTTTCTCAGCGCCGGCACTACCATGAACCCCCATCTCTCCTCGTCTCCCAGAACAAAGAATTTCAGTTCCCTGTTGACGATGGTATCCAGATCTCCCTGTAGGATTTCCCCGTGGTATCTGTCCAGTATGTCCTCCGCCTCCACGGCCGCAAAGTCCTCAAAGCTCACAGAATAGTTGTACTTATACCTGACGTTCCCATCCGTATCTTTCAGGTATAACTGCAGAGTCAAATCCGCCATGTTCCGGGAGATAAAGCCCCGAATGTTCTTCCGGTCCAGACTCTGGATCAGCACCTTCTCCTCGCCGGTGTGGGTTGCTGCCGTTATGATGTACGGAAAGGCGGCATGTTCATTGACGATATGCACGTCCGCATAGCCAAACTTTCTGTCCTTGATATATTTAATAGCGCCGTCCAGACACATCAATTTCAGTTCATGCTCTCCCGCTCCCCGCTGTTCCCTCTTGGAGGACTGGATGATCTTGCCGGGGATAAACTCCTTGAGAGCCTCCCGGAACAGGGCGATTTTACAGGACTGCCCCGTGAGCCTTATGATGGAGTACTCCTGCAGTTCCCCGCTCTCATAGGCGTTTTCTATAAATTTCCTGACAATCCCGTAGATATCCGTCTGTAGCAGCCGATTCAGCAGATTTACACTGAAATATACCGTGGGAATGTCTTTTAAGACCCGGAGCCTTTCTCCCTCCCGTACCGACAGCTTGAAACGATCCGCCACCAGGCACTCTGTGGCGTTCTCCCGGATAGGGATGCCGGACACAGCGATGCGGAGAATTTCCTCTCTGCCGTAAAAGGTCTTTTTGATCTGCTCCGCCAGCTGGAACAGGTAGTAGAAATTATTTTTCACCGCATAATATTCGCTGTTACTCCTGTGTTCATACTCTCGGAAACGGGTGGGGATCACAGCCTCCGCCTTAAGGTACTCTTCCTCCAGCAGCCGGTAGACGCCTGCTGTGCCCTCCGCATCCACCCGGCGAAAGAGGTCATCGCCCATATCCCTCACGATCTCTTCCGGCAGACGAATCCGCTCG
The DNA here is from genome assembly GCA_964383805.1 of uncultured Acetatifactor sp. Taxonomy (GTDB): domain Bacteria; phylum Bacillota; class Clostridia; order Lachnospirales; family Lachnospiraceae; genus Acetatifactor. The sequence continues at coordinate 14,974 of CAYLIM010000026.1, read as the reverse complement.
TCTCCCAGCTGTCCCGCCAGCGCGATTTTCAGCAGTTCCATAATGCGATAGGTCAGATTGTTTCCGCCGAAGTCCGTGTCTCCATTCTCGTAGGCCGTGGCAATGTCGATCCGGTAGGATACCCTCTGGTTTTGAATGGAGAAACGGCAGGAAGACAGATCCGTAGTTCCTCCCCCACAGTCGATGATCAACGCTCGAAGTTCCTGTCTGTCCTGATATTTTCCGTCTCTGATCCGCTCCGATATGGAGTTATACAGCACCGCCACACCCTCGTCCAACATGTTTTCCCGCTCGATTTTGTAGGCGGGAAGTATCTCCTGATACAGATCCGCAAAAAGCTTTTTCTGTTTTACCGGCGCCGATATATGCAGACTGGAAAAACGGCACTTAAACCGCTGGGTGGCGCAGGATATAACATATTCCAGAAAGGCCTTTATGACCTCCTTGCGCTTTACAAAACGGCGGTGTCCGTCCCTGTCCACCAGTTCCTCTTCCTTGTCCGGATCGCTGATCCACCTCTTAATGTCATAAAATACGCAGAAACCCTCGTCTATATAACTCATCCGAAACAGCCGGGCAGCCTCATGTCCAAACACATAGTGGACCTGCTGCCCCTCTATCCTCGTGATGCCCACCACCGAGGGAAGAATGGGAACCTCCTCCCCGTCACACTCCTCCCCACCCCGCCAGGTGACATAGTTCACGTCATTTTCCCGCAACAGCTCTCTCACCGGGTCTCCCTCCAGCCTCTCGAGATAGCCGGAATCCAGATAAGTCCCCGCCGTGGTATTGGTGGTGCCAAAGTCAATGGCCAGAGGCATATGAATTTCTAAAAGCTCCCGGACCTGAAAATCCATCACAGGTACAATATAAAAATTCAGGTGTTCCGGCAGCGTGTCATAATCCGATTCATACAATCGGAAAAGCCATTCCGACAGGGACCGCTCCATGCAGTAGAGTTGATAGCTCTTGACGGAGGACTCACGGCATTTTATATCCGCCGCCTTGGTCAGGTACAGGCAGTCTGTTTCCCCCAAAAGCTGCTCCACCTGGAATATGGCGCATATCCTGCCTCCGCTCACAAGCAGAGCGTTGGTCCCCACAATTTCCGGCCGGTATCCGATGGTGAAATGATCGAAACAGTCCACAGCCAACCCCTCGTAGACCACGATCTTGGCACATCCCTTTATAGCCTGGGGAATGGCATGGATTACCGCTGTCTGCAATAGGCCCTCCAGCCGCCCGATTCCCTCATCATTCTGGCTGCGGATATATAGGTTTTCTCTCCTGCCTCGAAACCGCAGAATCTGCCGAATCAACTCCTCCTTGTCAAGCGGCGCCTGAATCCCGTTGATAATCTGTTCTTTCCAGCATATATCCCGCAGCTGGTAAGTAGTCATCAGCTCCAACTGTTCCCTGGCGTAGTAGTGCAGCGGTCTCTCCTGCAGGTTTTCCCGGTTCAATGTGTATGTATATCTGTCCATCCTAACCCATGTCCTTTTCTCAGTATATGGCAATCTCGTCTATCTGCATGGCATCCTCCACGCCTATTATGCCAAAATGGTATTGCCAGAAAGTGCGGAGTTCATAACTCATGGGGAGGAACAAGTCCTGTATAAGTTTAAGTCCCTCCTCCCGCTGCCGGGTCTTACTGCCGCTCAGATACAGTAAAAGTTTCCTCCGGTCCGCCCTGATCTGATAGAGAATAACCTCCGGAAACAGCACCTTCACCGCCCGGCGAAAGACCATCAGTGACGAGCCGGTCTGCATCTGCGTCAACACCAGCGCCGCCAGCCGGTTTCTTTTTTCCAGAGATATCTCCCGAAACACTTTTGCGGCATCCCCCCAGAAAATTCCCTGCTCCAGCTCCTGCCGGATCTTTCTGATATATATATCCCTCTTGGAGAGCCCCCGGCGCAGATCTGTGTAGAGCAGCGTGTGCAGCGCCGCATCTGTCAGGTATTCCCCAAAGACCGAGGTCTCCTCCCCCTCCCGGGCCAAAAGTTCCTGGAAAATAGGGGCAAAACGTACAAAGAGATTCAGCTCAATCCTGCCCTCCGGCACCTCCGTCTCATTCAGACAGGAGAAAGCCTGTTCATAAAAGGGACTATATTCCCCCGCCTGGCAAAAGAACAATTCCTCCTCCGCCCTGCCCTGAGCCTGGGCCTGTAAAGCGATATCCCACATAAAATTCATGGTAAACTAGGTCTCCTTATCTAATCTGCCTATGCACAGGTACTCCGGAAAAAGTCTCTGCACCTGCGTCACGAAAAAGCTCATGATATCCTCGTTCAGGTAGTTCCCTTCATCCGCAGGCACAAAGTGGAGCAGCAGCACCTGTCTGGCGTCTCCGATGCGTATCTCGTCCCGGACAAAGCCATCCATATTGTAGTTGGCCCCCTCCCATCCGTCCGGAGGCATTTCGCAGGTTTCAACTCTCTTGAAGGCCACATAGCGGCTATAGTCAAAGGCCTCTATCAGGCGTGCCATCTCTCCCCTAGTCTTGATACTCCTGCGGTACAATTCCGTGATATTTCCCGCGAAACTCTCCTTGCAGCGATTTCCCAGAACCGGGTAAGAGTAATGTCCTTTCTCCTCCTCCCGGCCTATCCGGTACAATTCCCACTCGTAGGGGGCGTCCAGGGTACAGGAGATCAGCAGGTCCCCGTCCACCCGGCGAATATTGGTGATCTCCACGTCCGTGTCCGCAACCAGGTACTCGCAGTCGGGTTCCAGTCTGTGAGCAAATATCCGATGCTCATAGTTGATCTTGTCAATACATGGCTCCGGGTAGGTACTGGTCTTCTCCCTGATCTTTTTTAGATTCCAGAGGGGAATCCTGTCATATTGCACGATGTCGGCATACTCTTCAAAATCCACCTGAATCTCTTTGATGGTATCCTTTTCAGGTATGTTTTCCGCTGTCAACAGATACACGTCCAACATTTTCATAAGGTACGCTTCGCACACGGTAGTCCAAGGCTGACTGTTGGCGGCAAATATATGGTACAGTTCCTTGACCTGATCCAGATACGACTTATTGCGCCGCAATGTGAAAGTACCCCTGTACTGTCGCTTGTCGGTGCGGATCATACCGGAAAACTCCCTGTTTTCACGGAGCAGCCGGTAAATTGCCGATGCCCTGGCCTGCAAAAATACCGTATATAACAGAATCGATTCCCCTGCTTTTACTGCCGCATTGACTGCCTTGGCAGAGACCTCCCGCTCTCTCGAATCTTCCTCCCGCATGGGATACAGGAACAGGTCCGTGGCGTCGTAATTCTTTCCGTCTGTCAGAGCCATATAGATCGCATAACTACCCTGCCCGGGCGCGCTTTCCTGCAATATATTCTCCTCCAGCCTGTCATAAGCCTCCCGGTTAAACTGATAGAGCTCCAAAAGCAGCTTTCCCACGATCTCCTTATAGGCCGCCCGGTCCGTAAGTGGTTCTATCTCCATCATTCGCTTTCGGATATATTGTTCCATGTCAAAGCCGCCTGTTCCCACTGACTCTCCTCCTAATTAAAGTTCCGCATCCGCCCTACCAGCACACATGGCAGGTGATGAATATCCGGCCGCTTGGGCGTCCGTACATTCATCAGTGCGCTGTCCGGGCAAATGCTGTTTTTGCGTTTCATGGTTCGGGAGCCAGCTGATTAGCCGTCACTGGCTCCGGAGTCTGACTCTCCTCCTTAATATTTAGCAGTTCCATCCTCCGGCTGATCTCGGCAAGCTTATCCTCATCCTTCATGGCCGCATATATGTCCTTGGCCAGCAGGTAATACTTTTTTGCGCTGTTGTAGTCCCCCGCATCGGACAGGGTTTCCGCCAGCTGAATGTATGTTTCTGCCTCCGACTTCAGTTTTTCTTTTTCTCCCAGTTTCTGTTCCACAATATCCAGTTTCCCGTTCAGAGCCTCCTGCTGGACCTGATCCTGCAGCTGCACGAATTTCTGCAGTGCGGAGGAGTAATATACCTTGGCGCTCTCATAGTCCCCCTGGGCGAACGCCGTATCTCCCTGGGCCAACAGCTGGTTGCCCGCCTCCTCCTGCGTCAGTTGTTCCCTGCGGACTTCGTCCTCTTCCTGCCGCAGCTCCCGCTGGGTCTCATACAGCTTTTCCAGCGCGTCCAGCGCATCGGTACGTCCCTGACTGAAATATATCTTGGACGCCTGGGCCTTGGCCTCCAAATATTTCTCCTCCGCCTTGTCATATTGCAGATTGGCAGTCAGGGAATCCCCCAGATATATCAGGTCATACACGGAGATATATGAAGCCGTCAGCTCCAACCGCCGTTTAATATAATCCGCCCCCAGCCTGTCCACATATTCCGCCCGCTTTGACGCCTCCAAAAAAGCTTCCTGAGCCTCGGTGTATTTCTCCTCCTCCAATAACTGTTGTCCTCGCAGCACCGCCTCCACCAGTTTCATGAGGTCTCCCAGCTCGGTCGTCATCTGCGTATCCTTCAGTTCATCAGCCAGATCATAAGCCTTCTCGCACTTCTCCTGGGCCTTGAGATAATTGTCCATCTGTATGTATTCGATGGTGTCCGTGTAACCCAGCTCCATCTGCTCTCGCTTTTCTGTCCGCTTAATGTGGCGCATAACCAGTATCACAGCCAGAGTGCCTGCCGCCAGGAGCACAGGCAATAGCAGCAGCAGAATTCGCCGCACTTTCCGCTTTTTGTTGGGGTCAGTAAACAGTTTGTTGAAAAAAATCACTGCCAGCGTGTACTTGTCAAGGTTCTCCGGCTGGCGGGACAGCAGCATGTCCTCGATACTGTTTACGGTCTCTGCGGGGTCCGTGGTAGCCTCAGCAACCACATCCCGGATCTCTCCCTCGTCCACATGTTCCCAGACCCCTCTTGTGTACAGGGCCAGCACATCGGAATCGGTGAGTTTGATCTTTCCTGACACCAAGGGCCGAAAATCCTTCTCCTGCCCCAGATAGGTATACAGATTGTTCCTCTCAATATGTGCCGCCACCTTGTCCTGAGAAACCCGCTCCTCCTTCACCATATCCAAAGTCAGGGATTGGTCCGTAGTTCCATGGCACAAAAACCCGTTGCGGTACAGGCGCAGCCGGATATTACCCGCCTGCCCATATCGCAGTTTTACGTAATTGGTCAGCACAATGATCACCGAAGCTTTCAGCTTCGTCTTGCTCTTTGCCTCCAACATGGCTCTGTTGGCTGCTTTCAGGCAGCGTTTCACGGTGCGGCGGTTCATGGACGGCGCCTCCAAAAATGCGGAGGTGGCGGCGGTCACCGCAAGCCTTGCGCCCAGAGCCTCCAGCTGGTCGTCAATCCCATCCGCTATGACATAGCAGGCATAGTCATCCAATTCCACATATCCAAAATAGTCTGTATTCTTAATATCATGGCTCGCCTCAGAAGTGAAGGCTGTCAAAAACTCTGAATTCTGCTTTCTCATCCGGTCACTCCAATCAGAACCACACTGGCGTTATCCTTGCTTTCACTGGCATTGCAGTTCACCTTTTCAATAATACGCAATGCCTTTTCCTGACAGTTCACCCGCTCCCGCAGTGTTTCCTCCACCTCTCGAAACCCCAGGAGATCATAGACTCCATCACTCATCAGAACCACAATGTCACCCTTTAGGAGCCGTATCGGCGCATCGAAAAATTCAATATCCCTGAAACCGTCCCGCCCCAGATAGTTGTACAGCTTTTGGTTTTCCAGCAGAGCCAATGTGTCCTGTCGGGAAATCCTGCCTTCCTTGAAGTTTTTCTCCGCCATAACCGCCACTGTGTGACCCAGCGAGACGGGAACCAGGTTTCCTTCCCTGAATACGCATATCTTTACATTTCCCACCAGCGCATAATACAGATATCCGCTGCGAATCAGGGCGCACCCGGCGCTGGCCGACCCCCGGTTTTCATCTCCCAGCGCTTTCAATATCTCTCGGTTTGCGCACTGAAAAGCCTTTCGGAAATAGTACTGGGGATTGTTGAAAGCATTGTAATCCCCGAAAATATCCCTGAAGGTGTCCACCGCCGTCCTGGCGGCGATCCTGCCTCCGTATGTCTTACCCGCCCCGTCCGCCAACACCGCCATCAACCCGGCGTCGGTCTGCATACTGGTCAGCTGATCCTCCTGCACTTCTCTGCTGCCGATGGTCATGCAGGTCCCCACGTCAAGGTGCGCGCCGCCCTTATCCCTGCCGCCGCAGAGCTTTGCCATTTCCAACAACAGGATCAGCGCCGCCAATATTGCGATCCAACAATATGTATCACCCATTGTCGCTCTTTCCTCTCCATGCATTACTGTATCAATCAGTATTTGAAACGTCTGTTCCGGTCTTATCTCCCCACATAAAATGATTGCCGCAGAAAGGCAGGAATGCGAATACGGACTTTCCAAGCTCTATCTTGTCATAGGGGCTCAGAGTCATGGGCGTGTAGACTGCGCTCTCGTTCAGGTATACCAGGCCGTTGGAATCCCCCGGCAACAGCACCGTCTCCTTTTTCTTGGGGTCAAACACCACCACCGCATGATTCCTTCGGGAAATCTCATTGTCCCCCAGGATCTGGATGTCCATGTCATCCGCCCTTCCGATAAAGTTCTTTCCGCTTACGATCTTATAGTCCTTGCCCTGCCTGGGACCGGAGATGCATACCAGCCATCCGCATACCGGCTTTATGTCATCCTTGAAGAGCTGTTCCTCCAGATTCACCTCGGACGTCATAGTCTCCTTTTTCTCCTTGGTCTCCGTCTCCACATTGCAGTAAGGGCACACCGTCCCGTAACGTTTCTTGCTGAAGAGGTGTCCATTCTGACATCTGATTAGATTTGATTCTCCCATTTTCTTTTTCGTCCCTGTACCCTTTCTAAAATTTATAATATCTGCATCCTGACCAGGGCGATGTAGATAATGTCACCCCTTTCCAGCTTGCAGGGTTTCCCATAGGCCAGCTTGTATTTTCTGCCGTCCTGTTTTTGTATGCTGACACCGTTTTTCTCCGATATATCCTCTATGTACCAGTTGTCTCCGGAGTAGTTCAGCACGGCGTGCTCTATGTCTATCATGCTGGCGTAAGCGCTGTCTTCCAGATTCACGGTCACATGGTTCTCTCCCACGTCCCTCCCTATGACGATACCGTTCTTGCCATAAATATTCCAGGAGGCCAGTCTGTCGTTTTCCTCCCCCAAAAGCACCAGTTCCGTCAAAGCAGTGCGGGGCAATACGTCCTCACGGCGTGCTGCGGCGCCCTCCGGGTTGTCCTCCATTTTGACTGCCATCACAACATGCATGAGGGAGAAAACCATGGCGATAAATATCCACAGACCTGAAATCTCGGTTCCGAATGCCAACAGCATGGCAATTGCCATGGAAAGCAGCGCAATCAACCAGTTTATTACTTTTTTCATCGCCGTTGTCATCACCTCTTTATCCCCATAAAGCGTTCAAACATTTCCGTGGTATCCAGCGGGTTTTCACTTTTTCGCTCCGCTTTTCCCGCATCGTCCGCGCTCCTGTCATCGGCCCGGAATCCGAACATATTGTCGAATCTGCGAAAAATATCCTGGTAGTTCACCTCCGGCTTGTCTGTTCTGGCTTTGGCCCTGCCGTTGTCCGCATCATATTTTTTTCTTTTCTCAGGGTCGCCCAATACGCTGTAGGCCTCGTTGATTTCCCGAAATTTCCTCTCGCATTCCCTGTCGCCGGGATGGGCGTCCGGATGATACTTCTTAGCCATCCTGCGGTACGCGGACTTTATCTCTTCCTCTGAGGCGCCCGGCGCCACCCCGATGATCCCGTAATAATCTTTCGCCTGTGCCATGTCTCTTCCGTCCTCCTTAGTTCTGCTCCAAAAGACTCCTACGGTATCCCTGCCGGAATCCTTTGGAGCAAAAATAAGCGGTAAAGGGCGCATCTTTGAAGATACGCCCTTTTGTGATATCAGGAATCAGGCGCCCACATATCCGCCGTCAATGGAAACCAGGTTCAGCTTATCCTTCTTCTGCTTGATCACGATGCTGAAGGTGCCCACGCCGTCCTTATTACCAAAATCCTCCCTGTAATCAACGACAAAGGCCCTGGGGAAAGTGTATTTCCTCTCCACCACGCCAGCCTCCACGATCTCTACTGTCACCTGCCGATAGGCCGCTGCATTCTCCGCCGGAACCATAGACCACATTGCCAACTGTCTGGTGCTGTCAAACGGATCTCCGTCCGTAGCCACCAGAATCTTGCCGGAAATCTCCAGGGCACAGCCCACATCTTTAGTCCGGGCATTGGAATCCAGGGGAATCTCCGTGCGGAATTTTACTTTTTTAACGCATTCCTTCGAGACTTCAAAACTCTGCTGTCCGTCAATTTTTACGATTAAAGACATATCTCACACCTCCTCGTCCTACTGTTCAAAACCGCCCTCAATGGCAGTCAGCTCCGTCAGGTCCTTTTTCTGCTTTACATGCAGGTAGAAAGTACCTACGCCGGTTTCATCATCCAGTTCCTCGGTGTACTCCATCACAAAAGCATTGGGCAGCGTGATCTGGCGCACAACCTGGCCCGCAGCCACCACTTCCACCTTCACATTGCGATAGCAGTCGGCGCTGTCGCTGGGAACGATGCTCCACTTTGCCAGGTTCACCGTCGCATCCTGTGCCTCTGCGCCCAGAGAGAACAGCATCTTTCCCCAAACCTTCAGGGCTGCGCCGTTGTCCGTGGCTCTGGCATTGGAATCTGCCGGAATCTCGGAGTGAAACTCCACATTGGTTACGCACTTCTCGCTCAGGCTAACCGGGCCCGAGCCGTCAATTGTTAATCTGAATCCCATTTCTTTCCCTCCATTTCTGAATTCATTTGATTGTTATAAATCTGAAGCCAAAGGGTTAATTTGGACTTCCAGGTTTCTGGGGCTTCCGTTGAAGGTTATGGTCAGCTCACATACCCCCTCGGAGTCAACGATCTGGTGGCTTAAATTGTCTCCCTCCGTGACGATTGCGTTGATGCAATCCCGCTTTTTGATCCACTTGCTCTTCTGGCTCTGGGGATTGTCCGAGAAAAACGCCTTGATGTTATCCTCCTTGTAATCCCCGGTGGTGTATCTCAGGACTCTCTCTATATAGGTGGTAGCCTGGGTCTTGTACACCGGCTCATAGGAAGCGCGGGCCGAGTCGTAAAGCAGGTTCCTCGCCTTGTATACGGAGACATTGGTGACGGTCTCCCCGTTCAGGGACGCATTATCGGAGCTGAATATCCACCCGAAATTCTTCTGGTTGATCTGAGCTTTGATATTGTTGGTAAAGCCTGTGATCTCCTTCGGCATTGTGGTGTACGCCAGAAGGGAATTATTCCCCGCCTCAATGTCGAAACGCACGCCCGGCAGCTCCGCATCCGTCTTTTTCCTGGTCTTGCCGAAGTGATCCTTCAGGAACTCCGGACACTGGCAGGCCGCTCTGAAACCAGCCGCCACATAGGCTCCGCCTATATAAATGCCCTCGATCCAGAGGCGCATGACGTCCTCCTTCTCCTTGGACAATTCCACCCCGTTCTCGTCTGTCACCTTCATTCTGCTGTCCAGAATCACGCCGGACTTGTTCTTGGGTATAACGGTAAAATTGGGCAATACCGGAATCGCAAACTCGCTGTACGCCTTGCCGGTCAGCGGAGCACATTTCTCAATGGCTCTTTCTATACCCTCGGCAGCTATAGCGTTGAAAGTGGTTTCCTCCCTGTTCTCAAAGGAGAAGAATGTCTCCACCCGGTAATCCTTGAACACATCCAGCAGAGTGCTCAGGGACTCCATGCTGTACACATTGCCGTCGGTCTTGGCCACATTGCCTTTAAAACGTTCCCTCTGTATCTTGTTTGTCACGTTCTGGCTCCACGCCACGTTGGGATAGATTGCGTACCAGATCGTGTCGCGGAAATTGTTCTTGCCGTTGGTGGTGTTCAGGTAGGTAATCAGCCGGGGCAGGTAGGAGCTCTTGGCCATCATCTCCGGGGAAATATTGGCAATCACCAGCGTGGGAGCCATCCCCTTTGTCTTCGTCTTGTACTGGTCGAAAAACATCCGAATTCCCAGCAGTTTCTCCAGAAGGGGCTTTACCGCTTTGATAAAGTTGTCTTTGGAGTTCTTATAGAACTCGAGATAGCTGTTGTAGTTAGCCACCTCGGTCTCCACGTCCACCTCGGTCTGCTGAGTGGAGACAAGCGGGCAGAAGGTGCGCACCACCAGCCCCTCCACATAGTCATTGGGATTCTGGTTGACTGCCTGGTAATCCTCCTTGAGTACTTCGATCAGCCCGGTGTTGATATTGTCATCCCTTATTGCCAGCGCCGTTGTCCCCTCCTTGGGAGCCTCCAGCACTTTCAGCTCTCCATTGTCGCCCAGAGACAGGTATCCGGGAACCACTGTGGAATTACTTTTTTTCTGTTCACCCGTCCCCAGCAGCAGTCGGGTCTTGATGTCTTCAATTGCCAGCGGGAGCATAGCCATCACATTGTTATAGTTTTGACTGGCATTCTCGAACAGCAGATTCAGCTTGTCCCCCATATCCAGTTTCTGGGGATCTCCGTCCTCCAGCTCCATGAATTTCTTGTAATTGTACTGGATTTCCTTCCTCACCTGCTTGATATCATCCATGACCTTCTTCGGTGAAATCATCTCCAGCATTTTCTCGAAACCAAACTCTACATTCAGCAATCCCTGGGCTTTTCTGGACTGCATGACGGAGAGTATCATACTCTGGAAATTCTCGAAGTCATTCAGATATATGGGCGTCAGCATGGATTCCGGCAGACTCTCAGGCCTCTCCAGCGTGTACATCACCGACTGCGAGTTTGCGTCGAAAAACGACCATATAACCGGCTTGAATTTCTGTTCCACCTCCTCATAGCTGTGGCACTCCAGATGCTGGTTGATCTCTTTCATCTTGTCGTCATCAAGACTGTCAAGCCCTTTCACATCGCCCACCAGAGTCAGCAGATCCTGCTTGTCCGGGTTGATGACATCCAGAAGAAGTGTTCGGTTTGTCTGGTTGATTGTCTCCATTTTTACCACTCCCTTTACTTGTTTTATTTTTATCCCTTCTCCGAAGGTTTTAAATCCTTGTACTGTAATGTCAGCTCACTGATCTCATCCTCAAAAGAGATATCTACCTTGGCATCCAGCGCAAGCTGATAACTTTTATTTTTTATCAATATTTCTCTGCTCTTCATAATCGTACAGTCGGAGTTATTGGTCAGAATCAAACTCCGGTTCATCCCCGGCTTGAAATAAATGCCCTTTGCCCCCGGAAATTCCTCTAAAACCTCACACTCCTTCAGTATCTCCTGCAGAGAGATCACCTTGCCTGCCGGAAGTCTGAAGAGGTTGTAATACAGCGGTGGAATATCATAACCCGACCGGGTTCTTGTGATATACAGGTTTACCTTTCCCACATAGCTGTACTTGCTGGGCTGGGGCGGCTCCACTCCGGGTACAGGAGCAGGCTTGGGACGCCTCAGATACAGGACAAGGACCATTGTGGCAAGCAGGAACAGCAGAAGCAGTATTCCGGCCGTCACCGCGCCCACCGGGAACTCCGGCGGCGGGGCTTCTTCCACCAAAACCGGGGGCGGTGTTTCCAGGGCAACAACGGCTCTGTCCTCTCCTGTCACATTTACCGGCAGCTCGGAATAGTCAAAGCTGACTTCGTAGTCGCTGGCGAAAGTCACACTTTTCTGTGATTCCAGCTTTCCCGAGAGCAGGTAACATTCCTCTGTCTCTCCGCATATCCCCAGAGTAATTTTACTGTGGTCAAAAAAAGTATCTTCCCACAGAGAGGCGCCGGGATTTTCCATGCTGTAAAAGCTGTAGGAAAGTGTTGCGGTGCGCTCGTAACAGGGAATCTCCGCCTCCTCTGAAAGTCTGTCCTCGTAAGTGACCTCCACTCTGGGAATAACCGAGTACTCGGGTATGGCATTGATTCTGACCTGACTCCCGGTTTCTGCCTCAAAGCTGATCTCCAGGTGTCTCCCGGTGGGCCGCTCTATCTCCAGCAGAGAATACCTGTCACCGTTTATCTGCCGGGCGCTCTCCGCCTGAAATGACGAGTTTAGATTTTGGATCGGAGCGCTGCATGTCATTAATACTTTGATTCTATCTGCCTGAAGATAGGGCAGTTCCACAGCCACCTTCTCCGGCCCGCTGCCGACGTCTACAATGGCAATCGTAGACTGCTTAACTTCTATCTCCTCCAAAACCGCATCTATCGCTCTCTGCAATTCTTTTACCTGGGCGATATGCCAACTCTTTCCTCCGGTTGTAGCGGCAGCTTTGAATATGTCATTGTCCGGGTTCTCCATGCCCTCCCCCAGTCCAATAATATATATTGTGATCCCAAGCTCCCTGGCGCGGTCCGCAGCCGTCTGATACTGCTGCTGGGATTCCCCCGTGGCTGCGTCCTGCTTCATGAGGATTTCTCCGTCCGAAAACAGAACTATGTATTTTTCTCCCACGGGTGCTTGAGTCAATGCGTCCACCGCACAGCTCAGACCGGCTCCCGCATTGCTGTAACCCTTATATTCCACACTTTTCGCCAGTTCTATAAGGTCGTCCCTGTGACCGTTATCTGCCTCCTCTGATAATAGCGCCGCCTCCGTGCCGTATGTAACGATTCCCGTCCTGTAGTCGGACGGCAGAGAATAAACCAGCTGTGCTATGCTGTCCAATGCCAATCTATCGGGATCATTCGTCCTCATACTACCGCTTGTGTCCAGCAGAACGACAACGGATTTCTCCCTGTTTTGTTCACCTCGAGCCAGGGCAGGTATGTAGAATACAAGGATAAAGACCAGCACGATTATCAGGGACATATATTTAAGATATCCGGCCTTTTTCATATTTTCTCTGCCCCTTTCCCAACCATGCTCTGCGCTGTGCCCTGACCTCTCATCGCATAATCCGGCATACGTTTCCATTATTTTACAACATTTTATCCGTGTGTTTCAATATACGGTGTTCAATGTATTGTATTAGAGTTTTAAATGCCCTATTTCGCATCACTCAGCCCTAAAATCTATACATTTATACAAAAAAGGACAGATCCCAGAATCTGTCCTTTTTGTATAAATATAAAAGCCAGGGTTACCTCACCACTCATTTCCTCTCCCGATAGGATTATAATAGAATTTCTGCAATTTTTCCTTAAATGCAGCACTTCTCCTCTGGGAGAGGGGCAGCTTAAGCCCGTTTGTCATAATTATGCCATAACCGTCCAGTCTGGCAATCTTGTTCAGGTTGACCAGGATTCCCCTGTTGCACACCGCAAAACCAAAGGGTTCCATCCTGTCCTCAATATCGCTGAGCACGCCTTGGTATGAGAAGTTTCCTCTCTCTGTCACCGCCTTGATGGTCTTTCCGTTCTTCTGACACTCAAAATAATAGATGTCACATACAGGCAGCCGAACCATCTGTCTCTTGCTTTTCAGATCCGCACCGCCTGTCTGCACCAGGGAAATCCATGTCTCCTGTGCATTTTTCCATGTCTCCAGAAAGTCCTTTATCTGCTTTTCCAGAATCTGTTTTTCTACCGGCTTTTCCAAAAAGGCAAACGCATGAGACTTGTTCACTGCATCTCCGCAGTACTGGTTCAGATGGGACTGAAAGATAATCTTGCAGGCTCTGTTTCGGCCATACAGCTTTTCCGCCACCTCTATCCCATCTTTCCCATTGAGCCGAACATCCATGAAAATCAAATCAAATATGGCTGGAGAATCCAAAAGTTCCTCGCCGTCTTCAAATATTTGAACGCCATAGCGGATAGAATATCCGTCCAGTATCTGTTCAATCAACGAGCATATCTTTTTTGAATCTTCCCCACTGTCGTCACAGATCGCTATTTGCAGCATACTTTTCCCCCGATTTTCTGCTATCTGAAGCTCATTCCCCTTACGCCAAAGCAAGACTTCTTATTTATAGTACATCGCAAGGTCTTATGCTTTTGCGCTATTTTAATAGATATATTAGCACGACATTGGTTGTATTTCAATATGATTATTTGCAAAAATTCGACATATTTTTTACTATTCCTATAATTTCCTATTCTATTTTAGAGTCTCCCTCCGATATCTCTCCTCGTCTCCAACGGCACAAAAAAGCGCCCTATCCGGCACAGAGAAAATGCTGAATAAGGCGCTTTTTTCAACTCTTTCAATTACCCAATCCGGTCTACGAGGCACTGCGGATGAAAAGGTTTTACAACAAAGGCATCCGCCCCAAGCTGTAACGCCTGTCGCACATTGCGTTCCTGGGACAATGCCGAAAGCATGACTACTTTTAATTTGGGCTGCCCTTCCTTTATTCTTCTCAGGACTTCTAACCCATCCATACCCGGCATGCAGATGTCAAGCACGCATACGTCCACAGCCTCATTTTGTAATATATCCAGGCCCTCCTGCCCATCTTTGGCCTGCAAAACACTGTGTCCTTGGTGTGTCAGTATATCCTCCAGCATCATTCTCATAAAATCCGCATCATCTACGACAAGGACTTTTTTGCTTTCTCCTGTTACAGGCACAGGAACATAATCGAAGATGCTGTCTGCCTGGTCCTGATTTAAGACTGTGTTATAGTTATCCTCCATGGGTTCCTGGCTCTCATTTAATGACTTGATGCCAAGCAGTTCGTCTGCGGTCACCCACAAAACCTCTGAAATTTTAGGTACCATGGCAATATCCGGATAAGAGACACCCATCTCCCATCTCGACACGGCCTGGGGCGTAACCTTCAGCGTTTCCGCCAGTTCCGCCTGTGTCATATTCCTTTTTTGACGCCTGTTCTTTATCACCTCTCCGATATTCATAACTCTCCTCCGTTTCTACGCTGCCTACATGACTTATATTTCATTCATATCACCAGTGATAGGTTAAGTCTATCATGCGGAAAATAGCTGCGTCAAACAATTGGCAATTGCTGACTTGAAAAAGTAAATTCTAGTGCAGGACTAAATTCCACCGTATTTT
>CAYLIM010000025.1:0-36553 GCA_964383805.1 uncultured Acetatifactor sp. | reverse complement strand
TAGTCAAAAGGCTGTTCGTTTTTATTGATACGGCAATATCCTGCCCTTTCAAAAAATCTATGGCAATCCGTGGCAACAGATGGAGTGTCAAACATCAATTGTTTCATATTATTCTTTTTAGCATAATCCAGCAAAACCTTATACAGCTCTGTCAAAATGCCTCTTTTTCTAAATGATTTGCTTACAAATCCTTTCTTTAATACACCATTGCCGTTTCCCTTGTTCATTAAGGCAAGTGTACCAATCACCGTACAATCCTCCACTGCAAGCCAGAAAGCCCCTCCATCCTTTTCGTAATAAGAGGGAATATCAAGTAAATCCGGCTGTTCATCCAAAGATAAGTTTATTCCCGCTTCATCGTTTTGAATGTGTAAAATCAAATCTATGACCTGTTGTTTGTATTTTTCCTGATAAGTTATGATTTCCATATCATCGCTCCTCCACAAATTCCGATATGGCTAAATCCGAAATGTCACTGGTTAAACGCCGTGATATTGGCCTCGTTCAGTGTAAAATCATAGTAATTCAGGTCCTGCCGCCGGGTCCACCCCATAGTGTTCCAGAAAGCGTTGCCCACATCATTGCGGGTGAAAGCGATCAGACTCACTTTGTTGATACCCTCCGCCTTCAGAGCGTTCATGCAATGCACCACCATGGCCTTGCCGATACCCAGCCGCCGGTAATCCTCCCGCACACACACATGGTACAGACACCCCCGCCTGCCGTCATGCCCACAGAGAATGCCGCCAACGATAGCACCGTCCTCTGCCACAGCCACCACACTGCTGTCTGGGTTTCTCCTCAAAAAGCGCTCCACGCCCTCCTGAGAATCGTCCAGGCTGCGGATACCGAAACCCTTTATTGTCATCCACAGGGCATACAGCCCCGGGTAGTCCTCTGCAATCATTGTTCGTATTATAAAGGTTTTCTCCTGCATTTCCTTTCCCTTCCCCTGTCATCGCAGACTGTATTCTATAATAAATTTACATATGCGCTGTAATAGTTGTTGATCTGTTCTTTCGTGCAGTTGAGGGTCTCATATATCGTCAACACCCAAAATCATCCGCACTTCCACATTCTCTGTGCCCAGCATAATCTGCTTTCTGGTCCCGTCAAAACGAAATCCGTATCTCTCGTAGAACTTTATTGCCCGCCGATTACCCTCAAGAACCCACACGGCAATCTTTTTGTATGCAGAGAGTTTCTCTACAGCAGCGGACATCAGGGCGTAGCCAATCTTTTTATCATAGTATTCCTGCAAAATATAGATAGAAAATATCTCGCCGGTCTCCGGCAGGGCATCATCGCCGCATGTGCCATAGCCTACAAAGCCCACCACCTTCTGACCATCCTTGGCCACAAGAAGATTGTCAGGCCAGCGAAAGGCAATATCCGTACATTTTTCCAAAGTGAGATTTTCCAGATAAGCCTGATCTACCAGCCCTGCATAGGCCTCCTGCCATGACTTCCAGTGAACATACGCCTTCCCTCTGATCTCCTCATCCGACTCCATAGGTTTTATCTCGATACTCATAACACCTCCCTGGCATACACCACATAGTATTTGTGTCAGATTTTGTATTTTAATTTTGTGCCGTATCTATCCATATGTATATTCTTTCATCTGTTTTTTCTGTTATATTACCTCCATTTGCGAGCGCCACAGCTATTGACGCAGCATTATCTGTATGGATAGTAAGAAACACCTTATCAATTCCAAATTTCTGGGCTTCTTTCAATAAAAGTCTTAATATTTCATTTCCATATCCTTTTCCACGATACTGTGGAGCAATTCCATACCCTATATTTCCGCCTGCTATTCTAAGAGCATCTGTCAAAAAATGCCTTACACTTCCAAAGCCCACAGGAGTTCCGTCAACGTATAACCAATATGTTGTAGATGGTACTTTCCAACCATCTACTATACCGATTTGCTCAGAGTTTGCATGCTTTCCAATTAACCACTCTTTGAATTCTTCAAATGTCAACCCGTTTGCCTTATTTATTAATCCATTTTCCTCAGCAGGTATTTCCTGTAACATACAATATATATCGTTTCCATCATCAATAGATAGTCTTTTTAATTCTATCATATATGCTTTTTCCCTCACAAATTCCGGTTCCTCCTATCAAAAGCACATGCAATTCAGTTTATTTTATCGTGCTTTGATATCATTCAACAGTTCTTCATGCTGTTTACAAAATAGTTCAGGCGTATCATCTAATGAAAAATACTTTAATTCTAAAGTTTCTTCATTATCGCAAAACAATTCACCACCTACCGCGTCAAGTTCAAATGCAAGAAGGATACTGTGAGCTTTATCTCCATTTGGATACTCCATATTACAATCAGTATATATTCCTATTAGGCTATTCACCTCAACATCTAAACCCGTTTCCTCTTTTACTTCTCTGATTGCAGCCATTTGTGGAGTTTCACCAAGCTCAATCGCACCACCTGGGAATCCCCACTTACCACTCCCCCGCCTTTGAAGTAATATTTCTCCCTTTTCATTAAAGATACAACCACCGGCAAAAATCAGGATTATTTTCTCATGTCCAACTTTACTTCTAATCCATTGTATATAATTTTGACTATTTTCCATTTTACAATTTCCTCCACCAAATTACGATTCATTTTTTCATATACCAGTATGTATAGACTCTCTTATAACCTAGTTTCAAATACAAATTTACTGCCGCTGCATTTTTCCTGACGACCTGAAGGTATGTGTGGTGTGCGCCGTTTTCTTTTGCCTGAGCAATCAAGGATTCACAGACTACCTGACCATAGCCATGACCACGGTATTTGGGACTGACCACAACGTTTTGGAGGAGCATATACCCCTGCTCCACGGCTGCCGATGCGCAGGCCACCACTTCACCGTCCTTAATCACAGAACAGTAGATTGTATCAACAAGAACTTTGGAAAGCATCTGACGAAATGTTTTTTGCTTGGCTATATCCGTAATTTCCTCAAATGCAAAGTAGGCATGTAACCATTCCTCCGTAGGTTCTACTGAAAAAGAACACGTTCCTTTTTGAAAAATTCTATCTTTCAAATCCAAAATCATCACATCCGTTGGCGTGACAGCCTCGTAACCGTGCGCCTCAAGATATTCGTTCAGCTCGGCATCCTCTTCAGTCAATTTAAATACACAGGACAGGTTTGCCTTTTTATAGATTTCTTCACAATAAGGAACCTTGACATCAAAACTGATTGTGGAAGGATAGATAGCACTGACTGAATTTGCCCGATTCGTATGTCCATTGGCAAATCGCAGGAGCCACCCATCATATTGCATTGTACCCAGTGCAACATGAGCATTTGATGAAATTTCCTCAAAAAATCGTATTTCCTTATTCATCGCTCTCCCCCTCATTTCATTTCACCAAATCCCCGTTTAATCGCCCTCCTCGCAATCTACTTTCAAAGCCGCAGGACCTACGGGAAACAGGGCACCAGCTCCAGACCCTCGCTCTCAGGCAGTCCAAAGAGCAGATTCATATTCTGCACCGCCTGTCCCGCCGCGCCTTTGACCAGATTGTCCAGTGCGCCCATCATGATAATCCGGCCTGTGCGCTCATCTATCACAAAGTTCACATCCACATAGTTGCTGCCCTCCACCCACTTGGTCTCGGGGCAGACGCCCTTATCCAGCACCCGGACAAACTTTTCTCCGGCATAATACTTGTCATATACGGCCTTGATCTCCTCATAGGATGGCAGACTCCCGTCCGCCTTGGGCTGCAGTTTTGCGTACTCCGTCACCAGAATGCCACGGTTCATGGGTACCAAATGAGGAGTGAAATTGATTGCCAGCTGCCTCCCTGCCGCATAGCCCAGCTGCTCCTCGATCTCAGGGGTGTGTCTGTGGCTGGCCACACCGTAAGCCTTGATATTCTCGTTCACCTCGCAGTAGAGGTTAGGCACCTTGGCCCCCCGCCCTGCCCCGGAGGTGCCGGACTTGGCGTCCACAATCAATGTATCCACATCAATCAATCCCTCCTTCACCAGAGGGTATGCAGTCAGGATAGAACAGGTGGTGTAACAGCCGGGATTGGCAATCAGTCTGGTCTTGTCGTTTATCTTGTCCCGGTTGATCTCACACAGACCATAAACGGCCTCCTCTATAAACTGAGGGGATTTATGTTCTATCTTATACCACTGCTCGTACACATTCACATCCTTGATCCGATAATCCGCGGACAGGTCCACAATCTTGACCTTCTGCAGGATCTCCTCGGTCAGCAGTCCCGCCAGAAAGCCCTGGGGCGTGGCTGTGAAGATCACGTCCACCTGCTCTGCCAGTTGCGCCAGATTGTCGTCCTTACACACATCCTCCACGATCTGGAACATATTCTGATAAACCTGATAATACTTCTGATCTATGTAACTTCTGGAGCCGTACCACTTGATCTCCACGTCCTTATGTCCCATCAATATACGCACCAGCTCGCCGCCCGCGTATCCTGTTGCTCCTATGATTCCTGCTTTTATCATATCGCACTCCTATCCGCCCGCTCCGGCGGGCCGTGTCAAATATATTCCCTGCTGTTTCTTATCCTTACTGCCAGTTATCTCTCCTGCAATCATACCCTATTTTAGGTTAAAAGACAACTATTTCCTGTAGAATACCAATGACTATGGGGCCAAAATCCTGCCTATTTCCCATGCGTGGTAACCTATCACGATTTTTCTACCCTAACCTGAATAAACCGGAACACAAGCTTGTAATCCATATAATTTTGCTGCTCACAAAACTGTGTGGGGCACTGGGGGATATTTTTTATGCATATGCCCCTATAACCCAGAACCAGCATCAATGTTTTGCTATTTTGCGCAAGAAATGATTGTTAAGTGCCTAAAAAGGGTAAAAAATCACATTTTTTCTGTATAGCCCCCGCTCTACCTGCAAGTACGTTCCGCTTTAGACCAGCGACGGGAGGGGACAGGGGATGCTCAGTCAGGCTGAGACCGAGGTGTGATTTTTCTTAGGAAACAGACCATGCCCAGGGAAAAATGGCCACGGATGGCCATTTTAGGCGTCATCGCACACGGATGTGCGTTGACGCCGGCCCGGCAGCGGCCCCTATTCTCCCCTGTTTCCTTAGAAAAATCCGCCGAGGCAACCGACTGACTGAGCATCCCCTGTCCCCTCCCGCCGCGTGGCCCCTGCCTAGCAACGTACCCCTATCATGCCACACAAATTGCATAACGTCAAGCCCATTTTTGAATATTTATTCCATTTATGCATAAAATCTACGCTTTTAATGCATATTTTACACATTATATGCAAAAACAATTTTCATTTTATGCAATTTTAGGGCTTGCAATCCCCGGTGAAATAGTATATAGTATCCCTAGTGCAACATTAAAAGCGAAAAAGAATGCAATATCGCAGGCCCCTGCGGTATGCGGAAAGAGGTAAACATGAAAGAGAAAGTTATTTTAGCGTATTCCGGCGGTCTGGATACCACCGCCATCATCCCCTGGCTGAAGGAGAATTATGATTACGAGGTAATCTGCGTGTGTATCGACTGCGGACAGGCCGAAGAGCTGGACGGCTTGGAGGAGAGAGCCAAATTCTGCGGCGCGGAGAAACTGTACATCCTGGACGTGATCGACGAGTTCTGCGACGAGTATATCATGCCCTGCGTACAGGCGGGCGCCATCTATGAGAACAAGTACCTGCTGGGCACCTCCATGGCAAGACCCCTGATTGCCAAGAAACTGGTGGAAATTGCCCGCAAGGAGGGCGCTGTCGCCATCTGCCACGGAGCCACCGGCAAGGGCAACGACCAGATCCGGTTTGAGCTGGGCATCAAGGCTCTGGCTCCGGATATCAAGATTATCGCCGCTTGGAGAAACGACAAGTGGAACATGGATTCCCGTGAATCCGAGATTGCGTACTGCAAGGCTCACGGCATTGACCTGCCCTTCTCCGCTGATTCCTCCTATAGCCGTGACCGCAATATCTGGCACATCAGCCACGAGGGCCTGGAGCTGGAGGATCCGGCAAACGAGCCTAACTACGAGCATCTGCTGGTGCTGGGCACCACGCCTCAGAAGGCGCCTGAGCAGGGCGAATATGTGACTCTGACCTTTGAGAAGGGTGTGCCCACCTCTGTCAACGGAGAAAAGATGAAGGTGTCCGACATTATCCGCAAGCTGAACGAGCTGGGCGGCAAGCACGGCATCGGTATCATTGACATTGTGGAAAACCGCGTGGTGGGCATGAAGTCCCGTGGCGTATACGAGACCCCCGGCGGCACTATCCTGATGGAGGCACACCAGCAGCTGGAGGAACTGATTCTGGACCGCGACACCTATGCTCTGAAAAAAGAGATGGGCAGCCGCTTTGCCAGCCTGGTGTACGAGGGCAAATGGTTCACTCCCCTGCGTGAGGCGGAGCAGGCTTTCATTGAAAAGACCCAGGAGTATGTGACCGGCGAAGTGAAGTTCCAGCTGTACAAGGGCAATATCATCAAGGCCGGAACCACCTCCCCCTACTCTCTCTACAATGAGAGCATTGCCTCCTTTACCACAGGCGATCTGTACGACCACCACGATGCGGAGGGCTTTATCAACCTGTTTGGCCTGTCCCTGAAGGTTCGCGCCATGAAGATGCAGGATGCGGATAAGAAGTAAGTTGTTTGCACAGATAACAGGAGGAGCCGGAAACCACAGCGTTTCCACGGCTCCTCTTTCTGTGTGCCGCCCCGGCCCTGTGCAGTACTCTATTTTGCGCAAAATAGCAAACCTTTGATTCCGATTCTGGGTTATATGGGGCATATGTAAAAAAAATATCTCCCTGTGCCCCATTTGTCCATAATATCCTCTCTGTTTACCCTATTTTGAGGAGGAAACGGGGCATATGCAGAAAAATTATCTCCCTGTGCCCCACTTATCACAAAAAAGTGGATCTGTCAGGACATTTTTTCTGTATGTGCCCCAGCTATGAGGAAAAAGCAGATTTTCTCGGCTTTTTGGAACTTGTGAGGGGCACTGGGGATAATTTTTTCTGTATATGCCCTGCATACATAGTGCCTCACACAGTTCGCATGAGTAGGGAAATCATTTTGATTCCGGTTTTCCCGGTTTAGGAGACATATATGAAGTATTTTGTAATTGGATATCTGATCTGCATGAATCTGGCAGGATTTTCCAGCATGGGAATAGATAAGAGAAGAGCCATCCGCCACCAGTGGCGCATCTCTGAGTCCACTCTCTTTCTGATCGCCCTGCTGGGCGGCAGCCTCGGCTCCATCATCGGGATGCAGCTCTTTCACCACAAGACCAGACACTGGTATTTCGTCTGGGGCATGCCTGTGATTTTCTTTGCGGAGCTTGCGCTGGCGTTTCTGCTTGTGTTAAAATAGTATGAAACTGACGTTTCATATACGAATTTGCGCAGTATCGCAAGCACGGCTTGCGATATGCATGTAAAGGAAAGTTTGACAGCGCAAGAAAAATAATCAGGAGAGATAATACATATGCTGGCACTACAGATCACCAACACTAAAAATTTCATGGCACAGCTGCTGACAGGGGATTGCTTTGATCCCTTTCTGCTGGCGGAGGCTGTCGTTTCCACAGCCCACACCTACACCATAGACGGACATGTGAACAGGGAGTTTTTCACCTCCGAGGAGCGGGAAAGCTCCGATATCTGCCCCTATGATTTTGCTCTCTGGCAGGATATGAAGGGGCTGCTGTTCCAGCTTATCAAGGGCAAGCACACCCCGCTGTACTTTAAGTTTGTGCTGCACCTCAAGCCGGAGTCGGTGAGTAAGCTCCTGGCCGCCAACAGCTGCAGCCTGCTCCCGGAACAGATAAAGGCCCTTGTGCTCACCATAAAGTACGATGGCTCCCACGCCGTACTGACGACGGGCACCGCCTATCATACCTTTGTGATGAACAAAGAGCCTGATGCGATATGGGACAAAGCCCTGACCGGGTATCTGTCCCGCAAAAATATTGCCTACGAAACTCTGTAAAATCTGAAAACCATTACCACATAAAACCGCCGCTGTTACGGTGTCGGCGTCGGGGCAGGCTCTGGCGTGGGCCATGGCAATACCGCCTCCGCCGGTCTCTCCGGGGGATCCGCCGTCTTCTCCTCGTCCAGACACTGCCGGATCACTCTATAGTAATCGTTGCGCAGAATATAGGCGCTGAAATTGTACCGATCCTTCACGTCCTGCCTTGCCATTTCCATATAGGCTTCCTGCTCTTCCTGTGACATTTCCACCTTCCATGTGGTGGTTTGAGCCTTACGGCTGTAGGCCACAGTGTCCGACACAAAGCTGCGGTCCATGAAAACCACCAGTCCCTCCTGATCCGAGAAAATGTCCCTTCCCGCATACATTCTGGAGTCATAGTCAAAGCCGAACAGATTCAGCAGCGTGGGCAGCAGGTCCATAGAGCAGCACACCTTGTCCACCACCACCGGCTCCTCCATAGCCGCATTCCACAGAATCAAACTGTTGCGGTAGGTGTCCATGTCCTGAGACACATCCCGCCCCGCCAGTTCCTGGTATTCCTCCTGGGTCATAGCGTAAGGATAATGGTCCGCACTGAGACAGATCACCGTGTTTTCCAGCTGTCCTGCGGCCTCCAGCTGCTCCAGCAGATTCGCCATGGCCTTGTCCAGCTCCATATGGCAGGCGATATAGGCCCGGGCATTCTCCGACATGTTCAGATCCTGCACTTCCTCCTTGTGCCAGCTGGCCATTCTGTTGCCGGAAAAGGTATAGTACATATGTCCGGAAACTGTCATATAATACACGTCAAAACGATCCAGATTCACATACTCCGGCACAGTCCCCAGCATCATCTCATAGTCCGAGGCGGGCCAGGCGTTCGCATGCTCCATATAGAAAAGCCAGTCCCCATACTCCGCCTCGGACAGATCACCCAGCTTGGCGGCCTTGAAATCATAGCCCAGGTTGGGGTGAGACCGATGGCGTTCATAGTAGGACAGGGTGTTGTTGTGATACGCCCAGCTGTAAACCCCCTCCGTGGCAAAAAAGCGGGGCAGGGTGAAGGCCATATCCTTATCCGCGCTGGTGCGCATACTGTGCTGTCCATCGGGAATCAGCCCCGTGGTGTTCATATACTCTCCGTCGCTGGTGCTGGTGCTCCACAAAGGCACATAGAAATTGTTGAATACAAAGCCGGAATTCACCATCTTGTACAGGGTGGGAGTCAGGTCCTCCCTGACCGCATAGGGGGAAAATCCCTCCGCCGTCAAAAAGATCAGGTTATATCCCTCGAACATGCCCGTATACTCGTTGCGGTTGGTTGGAGTCACCTTTCCCAGATAGTCGGCCAGCCACTTCGTCTCCTTGTTGTCCTGAGACAGCTGAACCAGCTTATCCATGTCCAGATTCCACACATGGGGCGAGGTGTCCAGCACCGGCTCAGGGGTGGCCTGCACCTCTGCTGTGGGCTCGATTCCCATCTCCGATTCCTGAGTCTGCCCTTCTCCCATCCCCGATTCATCCAAAGCGTCCGACGACTCTCCGCCGCCCTGGGCCAGCTGCCGGTCAGGGTCCTCCCTTTCAGAGCGGGAATCCGATACCCTGTCCCACATGGATGATACCATCTCACCCAACTCATAAGCGCCATCCCGCTGAACCATGGTGATCACACCCATTTCCTGCATCACCGATAAAGGGTCATAAAATTCCCGGTAATCCTCCGCGTACATTGTATCCAGCAGACTGCCTATCTGCATGACGCTGACGCTGTAGATCAGCGCCACGCCCGCTATCAGCCCCATGCGCAGTTTTTTGATCGAGTTTAGATGGGGCAGCTCCCAGGTGGTCAGATATCTCCAGAATCCCACTCCCACCAGCGGCAGCGCCATCAGTATCAGCAGGGGCAAGGTGTGGAGCAGTCCCGTCAACGCCTCCCGCCAGTAGTTGGTCAGCGCATCCTTTCCCCCCAACATCATACCCCTGATCTGCAGCGGCTGCTGGAATATCCGAAAATACACCGCCTGCACGAAAAAAACTACATATTCCAGTATGGTCATGACCCAGAAAGCCTTGTGCCTGTTGCGCCTGGACAGACTGCCGCTGATCAGCGCCTGAAGGGCGGCAATCATGGCAATCAGCCCCAGAGAAAAAACAGGATTTACTCCCACCAGGCCAAAGCATCCTAAGTGGAACACGATCTCCATATAGATTAATATTCCCGCATAAACAAACCAACTCGACATAACTTTTACTTCATCCTTCGTCCCTTCAACCTAATATACTGCGATTTCTCCTCATGCAATGCCCGGAGCATTCCTTCTCACACCTTTTATCTCTCCGTCTTGGGATTGAAAATCAGGCTCGCCAGATAGCCGAAAATCAACGCCGCAGCGGTGCCCACCGCGCCGGCCTTAAAGCCGCCCGCCCACAGGCCCAGCAGTCCCTGCTCGTCCACAGCTTCCTTGACTCCCTTCATCAGCACATTGCCAAAACCCAGCAGCGGCACGCTGGCGCCTGCCCCGGCATACTCCTGAAAGGGCTCATACCAGCCAAACACGCTGATACAGGCTCCCAGCACCACCAGCAGCACCATAATCCGCCCCGGCATCATCTTAGTCTTTTCCATCAGTATCTGCACCAGGGCGCAGATCAGTCCACCTACCCAAAAAGCATTGATATAGTCCATTCGCCACACTCCTTCCTTATGGAAGTAGTATCTGCGATAATCCATAAATCTATTCCTGCCGACTACAGTATAACGCCCAGAGAGCGCATCCTCACAGCACTATCCCGGCATGTCCACGTCCGGTTCATCAAATTCCGCCGTCACGTAGAAACCCCGGGATTTCTCCTGAATATCAATAACTCTGCCTGCCCGGGACTTCAGTCTGTAGCGAAAGGGAATGTTCCCCGACATGGCCAGGGACGGATCGATGGTGTAATAATAATTGCTGGGAAGGAGCCCCTCCGTGACAGTCACATTCTGCCCCACTTCCAAAAGGCCCTGCCTCTCCATCTTAAACTCCATCCTGCGCATATTTCCTGCCGCCCTTCTGCCCCTTTTGAAAAGAATTGTACTAAAAAAAACAAGGCAATGCAAGAGGTATTCACAAAATACTTTCTCTACTTTTTCTATAATGCCTCCAGTACCACCCCATGGGCGATTCCCGGCACACTCTTTCCCTCGTTGAAACTGGTCTTACTGAGCAGGGCGCCGGTGGGCAAAAACAGAACCTTTTTCCAGTGTCCCTCCTCCAGCTGTTTCAGAATATAGGCTGAGAGCGTCACTGCGCTGCAGCCGCAGCCGCTGCCCCCGGCGTGAGTGTCCTGAGACTCCGCGTCAAAAATCTCTATCCCACAGTCCATATGCTGCTCGGCGATATCATACCCCTTGTCCCGCAGCAGCTCCAGCAGCACCGTCTGCCCCACACTGCCCAGATCCCCGGTGATGATCCGGTCATACTCCTCCGGCATAACATTAAAATCCAGAAAATGCTGCACCAGCGTATCCGCCGCCGCAGGCGCCATACAAGCTCCCATATTCATGGAATCCTTCAGCCCATAATCCACGATCCTCCCCACAGTCATGCCCGTGATCGCCGCCCGGGGCGGCCGTCCCTGAGGGCTGTTCTCCCGCTCCGCTCCCAGAATGAAAGCGCCGCTGCCCGTCACCGTCCAGCTGGCGGACAGAGGTCGCTGGTTCCCGTACTCCAGGGGAAAACGGAATTCCTTCTCCGCGCTGGCAAAATGGCTGGAGGTCACGCAGGCCACATAGTCCGCATACCCTGCCGACACCGCCATGGCCCCCAGCGTCAGAGACTCCCCGCAGGTGGAACAGGCGCCGTAGACTCCCAGCAGCGGAATCTGATAGGAGGCAATTCCAAAGGAGGTCGCGATGGACTGTCCCAGCAGATCCCCGGCAAAGAGATACCGGATATCATCCTGCGTCTTTCCCGCCTTTCCCAGAGCCATGTAGACTGCGTCCTTCTGCAGATTGCTCTCCGCCTCCTCCCAGGTGTTGCAGCCGAAGAGATCGTCCGCGCCCACCATGTCAAAGAGGTTGCCCAGGGGGCCTTCGCCCTCCTTTTTTCCCACGATGCTGGCGCTGTTTAAGATATATACCTTATTTTCCAGCGAAATGCTGGATTTTCCTGTCATCTGTTTCATGTCTTTCCCCTTTCCGTATATCTATACTGACTAACGTTAAGTTTTTCCAATTTCCGCACAGCACATGCCGCATAATCGGACAACATGCACTGTGCGGAAAGGAAAAACTAATCGTTAGTGAGTATAAATTCTTTTGCAGAATAGTATTACCCTCCCAGAGAAAAACATGTATAAAAAGGCGGAAACTCTTTACAGGTTCCCGCCCTTTTTCATTTCTATCGCGTTCCATTTATAGGTACTTTAGTCGATTTGACCTACGAATTTGGAATGTTGACAAAACAGATTTACCGCTCTAAAGATACGAATAAAAATCTGCTACGACAAGGTATTACTGATAAATTTTAATAATTCCTACAATTTTTTCCTTTTTATTGTGATAACCATGCTGGCAAAATCTTAGCTTTCAATTCCATAAAGCTACCCATGCGTCAACTCTTTTAAGACTTCATTTTCAAGTCGGCGCAGACTGATATATGTTTCTGTCAGGAAATTCCCACTCCCACAAGCTGGGTCTGTTGCCATGTCTAAATTGATACAACATAACGGAGCGGAATTTCTATCCCTTAACGATGCACCCGCGCAGGTGCATTTTTGCACACCTCTCATAACGATGCCGTATTCACCGTTATGAGAGTTAGCAACTCGCTTATTAAAAACTACTCGTTAGTGATATAAGATAATTTATTCTGATATGTCTTGTACATATTTTTCATATATTGCATTGGTTCGGGCATAGGATGTCCTTTTCCTTTTTATCTTTCAGTTCATGTTGCCTATAAATCTTTTACACCCTTTCCCAATCCTCAGGATACATCTCTATAAACTTCTTAAAGAAATTATCGAACGTACAATTGAGTCCAAGTTCTTGAAAGACTTTGATAACCTTCTCTTCCTTTTTTACAATAACGCTCTATGCCATTATCTTTATCTAATTATTGATTTTCCAAATCGGATAATCGTTCATAATGTACTTGTGTTCCCACACCGCTGACCAATGTTCTATATCATATTCGCTTTCCATTGGACAGTCGTTGTAGAGGTCTTGGGCAATTTCTAAAATTGTATCCGTCAATTCCAGTTGGTCGATATATTTTTGTGGGATGCCACTAAGCCCCACGTTTGCACCAATGATATTTCCCACCAACGCCCCGGTTGAATCGCTGTCCCCTCTATGATTCACAGCTGCGACCAAACCTTTTTCAAAATCAGTCGGATACTTCAATGCGCAATACACGGCTATCGCTAATGTCTCTTCGGCTACCCAGCCCTCGCCTAATGCATGGATAGCATCCAAATCGTCCATGCCAGAGCGCGCAAGACTAATCGCCTTGTCCATAATTGTCTCGAATTCTCCGAGGTGACTTGCACCGCTGAACAAAACACGCACCTGCGCCAAGGAGTCTTCCACAGCTTCCAAGATGGAATGTTCCCCGTCCTGGGCAATATACTCAATGATATGGACTAGAGCCGCTGCCGGGATAAACCCAAGCTCGTGACCGTGTGTGAGTGCAGCAGTTTCTGCGCCAATACGCATGACATCCTCCGGCTCGTACTGCATATTATCTATGAAGTAAAGTCCTATTGGTGCAACACGCATCACACCGCCGCATCCCTTGCTGTTGTTTATCGGCTTATCCACCGTTCCATGACAGCCGTCCTCTATCGCCGAGAGACAAGTCATTCCCGGCGCACGTCTGCTAAACAGTTCGGGGATGTGAGAAAGCCATGCGTAATTGTATCCGTCAGTACAGTTAAGGGGAAACTTTTCGGTTTGCGTCCGATACCACTCCCTGTAGCAGAGTGCAATATAAGAAGGGTATGTTCCCATAATACCTCTTGTTCTCCCACGAGTTGTTCCCAGCAGGAGACCATTCGCTGTGAAAAGGGACATCTGTGTGTCATCGGAAATGTGTGCCTTGCCGCCCACCAGGTCAAAGTCCCTGATGCCAGATTTTCCATATTTGCGGAAGATGCTCTCTTCGTCAAGGAATTCCACCGAATAACCAAGTGCATCACCCGCTGCACCGCCAATCATACAACCTTTGAATTTGTCCAGATTTTTCATACGACCTCCCTAACTCTCCAAATCATACCCTATTTGCCAGAAACCCATGTCAAGTAGCTTCATCGGCGGATACAGAATTCCACCGTTGAACACCATCTTTTGACGGCACTCTTCCAGGCGGTCAAAATTCTTTTCATAGAAGTCTGCGAGTTGCCGGATAGACCACATATTATAATTTCCCGTTGCAGTTTTTGTCTTCTTGATACCAGCCACAAAATAGCGGTCATAGGCCGGGACACAGCCCAATATTCCAATTAGCACCTTCGTAATAAGCGTAGCGGAAAGCTGATATTTCAGTTCCTGCCCTTTCACCGTCCGGCGTATATTGTCATAATATCCATCAATATATGTATTCAAGTCTTTGAGCTTTTCGGCACAGGCAACATCTTTTATACTGAAACAATCTACTCCGAACAGCATATCATATCTGTGGTCAAGAATGGTTTCCACCACTGGAGTGTGTATCCGATAGTCTTTTTGCAGCAGGAAAGAAGATCCTCTATACATTCCCCAGCTGGCAAGATAAAAAGCAAGGTGCAAGCTAAGATAATCAGTATCATTGTTTCCTCCATTACGGGCGTCGTTAAATCGAGCATAGCAATGTTCCCACGAACGGTATCTACCGTTCTCGTCACTTTTTACATCTTCATAGTATTTCATTGCGGCGTTTATGAACTCATCTGCCGTATTCATTATTGCACCACCTTTTCGGACGCATTCGAGGAATGTGTCTCTACTAATTTTTTTGCAAGAGAAAAAAGGCTTAACGAAAAAGGGGGTTTCCATGACAATCTTTTTCCATGACAGACCAAAATTAAGTGAAAATTTTTCTAAACAGAAAAACACCTTGCCGCAGCGAGGTGCCAGACTGTTTTCTAATGTGAAAACAATGTCCGCTTTTCTGTATTCGTGATTATGCCAGTACCGGCTCCCTGCCTTTAATGACAGCATCTACTTCCTCTATGCTTTTCCCGGTTGCAAGGGCTATCTGCTCAAGAGTAAAGTTATTATGATACATATTTAAAATAAATCCTATTTCTCCTTCTGCCCTTCCTTCTGCTCTGCCCTTTTCTCTGATTCCCTGCGATAAGTTACACATCGTAATCACATCCTCTCTCATTTTATCATTTAACGGAATGCCATACTCAGTTTCCATAATCCCTAGTTTTTCGTCAACAGACAGTTCCATTGACAATACCGCACTTAACAGACGGTGCAGCTCATATTTATCATCATGCTCGGGAAGTTCGTCCGCTATTCCTATCATGACAATGTTTAACAAGTCAAGCCCGCCTTCCCACTGGTGAGAACCTAGTATGTCTTCTTTCGCCAGATGAACATGGGCCATGCTGTTCTCGTCCATGTTCATACATATCCAAATGCTGAACACACGCTTAATGTCATTATAATTCATTTTGACAAAATCTCTTTCCTTTTGCGACGAGATAAGGCGGCTTACATAAAAAACTGCCCTGTTTAAAATATGGTAGCCCCTCGGCTCACCCTTTTGCGCTTCTAAATTTACAATAACCTGCGAGATTCCGTCTTTCATCCGTACATAGAAGATAATATCGAATCGAATCAATCCCTCGTTTATCTCCATATTTTCTGTATTTAGCCCGACAATCCGCTGTCCATCTTTCTCTTTTGCCGCATTTGTCAGTCCCGGCTCTACCGGGACTGCGCTGATGAACGGCTCGCCTTCAATATAAGATATAACCTCTTCCGCGTTCATGCCTCGAAATTCATCAATAGTCTTTACCAGAATATGCGCCAGAATGGTTTTATTTCCTAAAAGCCGTTTCGCCTTTTCATCATACTGCGCATCTGTATCCGCTGCATTTACCGCACTTTTTATTTCCATATCCACGGGCATAACCTCCTTACCATACTTCCGGCAATCTGAAAAGACATTCCGAAGGGTATATGACCTCAAGATTATTATAGCCCAAAACTGCCGCTGAATCAACTTTATTTTATTTAAGGAAATGCTTTACTACGACGAAAAAGGACTGCGCGCCGCAATCCTTTTCTTTGTGTGTTCCTGCCCTGTATTTTGTTTGGTGTGCCTATAACTGGCACGCTATATCCATAACCGCCGCAGAGATATTTACTCCGTCACGTCCACAGTGATCAGATACTGACTCACCGCATACACCACCTGGCCGTTGTACTCCAGCTGGGACCAGCCTGTATTCGGATTGACGCCTATTCTGTGGGCATTCTGGCCGTTGCTCAGCTGTGTTATCACCGTTGTCTGTCCCTGTTCCGTGCTCGGCTCGCTGCGCAGATTTGTCACATCCTTGGCCGTGACAAACTCGTCCACCTTATCAAACTCCATACCCAGAGGGTTCTCCGGCTCAGAAAATTCCTCCGAGGACATCCCATTCTCCTCCGAGCTTTGAGTCGTATCTATCGGAGTAGTCTGCCCGCCCCACGCGATGGAATCCTGAGAACTCTCCACGCTCGGCCCCGGCAGCGGACCCGAATGCTTGGCATGAGTGATCTTCCACACCGCGAAACAGAATATCACCACCACCAGAATCAATACCACCATGCCTATCAATACCTGCATGGGATTCAATTTTTCCTCTTCCAGAGCAGATGCTCTGTCATCTTCATAATTACGCCTCATATTTTTTAACCTGTGCCTCTATCAAATCCATATCTTCAAAATAGTTGATACGCATTGCGCTCTTGACCTCGGACAGTGTCTGCGCCGCCGCCTCGCGGGCCGTTTCGCTGCCCTTTTTCAGGATATTGTATATCTCAGGGATATCCTTTTCATATTCCCTGCGCCGCTGGCGGATAGGCTCCAGTTCCTCCTGAATCACACTGTTTAACAGTTTCTTCACCTTCACGTCCCCCAGGCCGCCTCTGGTGTAATGGTCCTTCAACTCCTGCAGGCAGGAATACTCAGGCAGATACCTCTCGAAATGCTCGTCCCGGCAGAAAGCGTCCAGATAGGTAAATACAGTATTGCCCTCCAGATGGCCGGGGTCGGACACCTGAAGATGCAGCGGGTCCGTATACATGCTCATAACCTGTTTTCTCACATCCTCTGGGCTGTCCGCCAGATAGATACAGTTCCCCAGAGACTTGCTCATCTTCGCCTTGCCATCCACACCGGGAAGACGCAGACACGCCGCATTCTGCGGAATCAGCGCCTGTGGCTCCACCAGCACCGGCGAATAAATGCTGTTAAACTTGTGTACAATCTCCCGGGCCTGCTCGATCATGGGCAGCTGATCTTCGCCCACCGGAACCGTAGTGGCCTTGAAAGCCGTGATGTCCGAGGCCTGACTGATGGGATAGGTGAAAAAGCCCACCGGGATGCTTGCCTCAAAATTCCTCAGCTGAATCTCATTTTTTACCGTGGGGTTGCGCTGCAGCCGGGATACCGTCACCAGATTCATATAGTAAAAGGAGAGCTCTGTCAGCTCCGGGATCTGGGACTGAATAAACAGCGTGGATTTCGCAGGGTCCAGACCGCAGGAGAGATAATCCAGCGCCACTTCCACAATATTCTGACGCACCTTCTCCGGATTCTCGAAATTGTCCGTCAGCGCCTGGGCGTCCGCAATCATAATAAATATCTTATCATACTCGCCGCTGTTTTGCAGCTCCACTCTTCTTCTCAGGGAACCCACATAATGTCCCACATGCAGTCTGCCCGTGGGCCTGTCCCCCGTCAAAATAATCTTGTCCATATAAAGCCTTTCCGTTTTCCTGCTTATATTGTTGCCCTTTTTGCCCGCCTGCACACCGCCGCGGGAGAGACAATCGCAATCTCTTATCTATATTACCATTTTTTTACCCATATGAGAAGAGAAAATTTTACATTTTTGCGAATCACATTTTTCTCAGTCCCTTGGGATAGTGGTTTTTCATGATTCCGGCGGCCAGCTTGCCCCATCCCAGGCTATAGCCGTCCACCGTGACCAGATACCAGCCCTTCTCCCCGTCAAAGGGGAAAGTCGCGCCGCCCAGGTAGTCGGCCGCCCCCGGCAAATCCCCCTGCCGTTCACCGCCCAGGCTCACCGGGCAAAGACGCCGCGCCTCCCCTGAGCCGAGAGCCAGCGCCAGCGCATGGGAAGGCTCAAAGCGGTTCTTTTTCAGAACGCCCAGATGCAGACCGGGGCGCAGCACATGCAGCCCCTTGAGGGCGGGCATGTCCGCCGGAGCCAGATACAGCTGCTCGCCAAAGCGCAGAAAGATTCCCTGGGGCGGATTCGTCAGCGTGTCCTCCGCAAAATCCAGATACTCCCGGCAATCCTTTTCCGAAAGGCCCTTTTCCGTCCCGCCCAGACTCCCCGTTCGCCCTGCGGGGACGCCGTCCTTTTGCAGCGCCGCCAGATAGTGTCCCTCCCCCCGCAGCCTGTGGGGCCAGAGCCGCAGGGTCCGGGAAAGCTCCGGCACTGCCGCCTCCCTGGCCCAGTCGGGCCTGCCGGGAGCAAAACCCCAGTGCGCCGGGAGCGCCCCTCCTGACAGGCACCGGGCCGGGTCCAAAACCGTCATCTCCGGGTGCCTTTGCAGCAGTCTGCCCACGCTCCCCTCGTTCTCCGAAGGGGCAAAGGTACAGGTGGAGTACACCAGTCTGCCGCCGGGGCGCAGCATGGCTGCGGCGCAGTCCAGAATCCCGTCCTGCCGCCGGGCGCACTGCGCCACGTTCTCCGCGCTCCACTCCTCCCCCGCGTTCTCGTTCTTGCGCAGCATTCCCTCCCCGGAGCAGGGGGCGTCCACCAGGATGCGGTCAAACCAGGCCGGGAAAACCTCCGCCAGACGCTGCGGCGATTCATTTAAAACCAATGCGTTGCGAATTCCCAGCCGCTCCACGTTCTCCGACAGTATCCTGGCTCTCTGGGGATGGATCTCATTGCTCACCAGCAGCCCCCGCCCCTGCATCGCTCCTGCGATCTGGGTGGTTTTTCCCCCGGGAGCGGCACAGAGATCCAGCACCCTCTCCCCCGGCTGCGCCCCCAGAAAGGCCGCCACGGCCATGGCGCTGGGCTCCTGAATATAATAGACCCCCGCCTCATGGTAGGGATGCTTGCCCGGACCTTCGTGGGTATAGTAAAAGCCGTTCTCCTCCCAGGGCACCGGCTCCAGCTGCCAGGGGCTCAGAGCCAGAAAGCGCTCCCTGGCCTCTGCCGGGCCAAGCCCCCCCTTCAGCGGATTGACTCGCAGCGCCCTGTGTCTTTCACCCTCCAGCGCCCCCCGGAAGACCTCGTATTCCGTTCCCAGCTGGGACTGCATTCTCTGTAGAAACTCCTCCGGCAGCATGATTTATCCCCCTGTATCTCCGATTTTACGCCCGCACTGAGCATTTTACTCATTGTAGCACGATTTCGTGCGTCAGGCAATCCCGTCAGCTCCTGTCATGCCTTCCCACCAGCAGCATGACCTCGTGAGCCAGCAGCGGGAAGGAGGCCAGCAGCGCCAGAATACCCCACTCCGCCCACTGCAGATGGGTGGTGCCGAAAGCGGCGATCAAAATGGGGATCTCCGTCACCGCAACCTGGAGCAGAAGACCCAGGATGCAGGCCAGGATCATCAGTTTGTTCTCCAGATGGTTCATCCGAAAGACGGAGCGGCCCATGTCCCGCATTCCCACCGCATGAAACAGCTGGCTCATCCCCAGCACGGTGAACGCGTAAGTCTGGGAGCGCCGCAGAATTCCCTCCTGGGCCATCATCCTCCCCATGTTTTCCAAGGTGAAGGGCAGATGCTGGTTTTTCATCGCCAGCATAGGAATCAGGAAAAAGGCGGTCAGGCTGATAGCCGCGATCAGCAGCCCGTAAAAGCAGGTGCAGACCAGCCCTCCCCTGGCAAACAGGCTTTCCCCCGGCTTTCTGGGCGGATGCTGCATCAGCGACCCGGCGTCGTTGGGGTCAACGCCCAGCGCCAGCGCTGGCAGGGAGTCCGTGATCAGATTAATCCACAGGATATGGCTGGAGCGCAGCGGAGAGGCCAGTCCGCAGATCACAGCCAGAAACATGGTGGCGATCTCGCCCAGATTGGAGGAGAGCAGGAAAATCACGGACTTGCGTATATTCTCGTAGACGCCCCTGCCCTCCTCGATGGCTTTCTCGATGGTGGCAAAATTGTCGTCCGTAAGTATCATGTCCGCAGCCTGCTTGGCCACGTCCGTACCGGCAGCGCCCATGGCTATGCCGATGTCCGCTTTTTTTAGAGAGGGGGCATCGTTGACTCCGTCTCCCGTCATGGCCACGATGTGGCCCGCCTGCTGAAAACCCGTGACGATCTGCACCTTCTGCTCCGGCGCTACTCTGGCAAACACCCTGACCTGTGCCAGGCGCTGCGCCAGTTCCTCCTCCTGTATCTGGCTCAGTTCCTGGCCGGTCATGCACTGCTGTCTGCTCTGGACGATGCCGAGCTGACGGCCGATGGCATAGGCCGTATCCACATGGTCTCCGGTGATCATCACAGTCTCCACCCCCGCCCGGCGGAAGGTAGCCACCGCCCCTGCTGCCTCCGGCCTGGCCGGGTCTCTCATGCCCACCATGCCCAGAAATGTCAGCCCCTGTTCCTGAGGCGTCTGTCCCCCCATGCGCATGGCCACCGCCAGGGTGCGCAGCGCCTCGTCCGCCATGCGCTCCATGGCCTTTCGAATCTGCCGGCTGTGTCCCGGCTGCAGGGGCAGACACTGCCCATGCACCATAATATGTGTGCAGCGCCCCAGTATCACGTCCGGCGCCCCTTTGACATAGGTGACTCCGGTGTTTCCCCTGTAGTGAAAGGTGGACATCATTTTCCGCTCGGAGTCAAACGGCAGCTCACGGCGGCGGGGCATACGCTTTTCCAGTTCCGCTCTGTCCACGCCGAAACTGTGAGCCAGCTGCAGCAGCGCCAGCTCCGTGGGGTCCCCGATATGCTCCTCCAGCACTGCGTCGTTGCACAGAACCATTCCCTCCATCAGAGCCTCATACTCCTGTCCGTCCAGTTCCTGCACAGGCAGCATCCTCTGGCCCGCATAGCACTGCTCCACCGTCATACGGTTCTGGGTCAGGGTTCCCGTTTTATCCGAGCAGACTATGCTCACTGCCCCCAGAGTCTCCACGGAGGGCAGTTTTCTGACAATGGTATGTACCTTCACCATGCGGGTCACGCTCAGAGCCAGACAGATAGTGACCACCGCCGGAAGTCCCTCCGGCACGGCTGCCACAGCCAGGGAGATAGCGGTGAGCAGCATCTCAAAGAGATTGCGACGCTGCAGCAGGGCAATGCCAAAGAGGGCGGCACACAGCAGCAGGGACAGAATGCTCAACACTTTCCCCAGATCCCCCAGTCGTTTCTGAAGTGGGGTCTGCTCCTCCTTCCCCTCGTTGATCAGGGAGGCGATTTTGCCGATTTCCGTGTCCATGCCCGTGGCTGTCACCAGGCCCAACCCCCGGCCGCCGGTTATCACCGTGGACATGTAAACCATGTTCTGTCTGTCTCCCAGAGGCATTCCCTCCTGCCCTATAAAGACGGCGGACTTGGCCGCAGGCAGAGATTCCCCGGTCAGAGCGGACTCCTCCGCCTGCAGCTTGGTGCTCTCCACCAGTCGCATATCCGCCGGAACCTGGCAGCCCGCCTCCAGGCTGACCAGATCTCCCACCACCAGAGTGGACGCCTCCACCTCCTGCAAATCGCCGTCCCGTATCACAAATGCCTTGGGGCTGACCAGTTTTTTCAGGGAATCCAGCGCACGCTGGGCCTTTCCCTCCTGTATCATGCCCACCACGGCGTTGCTCACCACCACCACGGCGATAATTATGGCGTCGCTGGTCTCCTCCAGAAAAACGGAGATCGCGGCGGCCGCCAGCAGCACATAGATCAGCGGATCATTGAGCTGTGAAAAAAAGGATTCAATCACTGTCTTTTTTCTTTTTTCCCGCAGAGCATTTTTGCCGTGAATGCCGTACCGCCTGACGGCCTCCTGTCCGGTCAGCCCTCTCTCCGCGTCGCTCTGCAGCTCCCTGCAGGTCTCCTGTATACTCTTTGTCTCAAACATCCTTTCTCCCTTCCGCATATCACAGGACTCTCCTGCGACATTGCACCAGCCGGTATTTGGAAGTACAAACTCCCCACGCTCTGTACTGGTACAACCTATGTGGCCTGGCTCCAAAATATGCCGGATACATGCGGCGCTCTCCCCACACTGCGTCCGTCAGAAAATTGCAAAAATTTGCCAATAAAAAATAAAGTTGTTGCAACATTCTGAAAAATCCTATATGATGAAAATATACATATCTATCAACCAAATACGCACGGAGGATTGCGATGCCAATTTCGTGACTGCCTGGCCTATTTGCCGTAGAAAAGGAGAATACAACATGGGATTCAGAAGTAACAAAGTAGTTCTTATGAAAGCTATTTCCGAATTGAAAGATGCTGATTACTCTCGCGAGCCGGAACTGAGCCAGATTTACAGGCGGCTGCAGCAGGGCCGGGGACAGTTCGCTGAGGCGTTTGACAAGAATATCAAGGCCGTCATGCAAATCAGCTCTCTGGATCTGACAATGCAGTATCAGAATGACAAAATCGTTGACATTTCCCGCAAAATCGCCAGGGCCACCGAATCGCTGTTCGGCTCCGGCGGCCAGACGTCCGGACGCTCCGGCAACGCGCACGAGGAGATGACTCACAACATCCTGGAGGTCTCCTCGGAGGCGGACAATGTGTACCGCAAGATAGAGACCGCTCAGGAGGAGCTTACCACGATCCGGGAGCTGTCGGAACAGACAGTCCGGATGTCCCACAGCATGCGCAGCGATATGGACTCCCTGCAGGGCTTTATCGGCCATCTGAACGATGTCATAGAGGGGATCGAGACAATCTCCCTGCAGACCAGTCTGCTGGCATTGAACGCCTCCATAGAGGCTGCCAGGGCCGGGGAGGCCGGGCGCGGTTTTGCTGTTGTGGCCGGTGAAATCCGCGAGCTGGCGGAGAGAACCCAGCAGTTGACCCAAAACATGAGCGAGTTTGTGGACAATATCAAGGACGCATCCCAGAAGAGCGGAGACAGCACCCGCGAAACCATAGACATTTTGGACAGCATGACCGAAAAAATTGAGAATGTCTGGTCGCTGAACAGCGAAAATCAGGAACATGTCTCCAAGGTCAACGAGACGATCAGTTCCATCGCCGCCGTCAGCCAGGAACTCAGCAGTTCCATGACGGAGATGGAAAACCAGCTGCGGGACAGCACAGAGTTTATGAGCAATGTCAGCCGGGACCTCATCAAGGCCGTAGAGCCGGTGGTGGATATAGAGAAAACGCTGGACGACACAGTGAAACAGATGGGCAGTATGACCGAGGACGCTTTCTATCATCTGGAGGACGAGGAGTTCGCCAAATATGTGAGCAACGCCATCACTGCGCACAACACCTGGCTTGGCAATCTGCAGAACATGGTGAGACAGCGCACGGTACTGCCGCTGCAGCTCAATTCCACAAAATGCGGTTTCGGACATTTCTATTATGCCCTCACCCCGCAGATTCCTCAGGTGCTGCCCATATGGAACGCTCTGGGAGAAAAGCACCAGCGTTTCCACCAATATGGAGCAGACGTGATTCAGGCACTCCAGCGCGAGCAGTACGGTATGGCGGAGCGGATTTGTGACGACGCCGAGAAATACTCCAAGGAACTGATCGCGGACATGGAGGAAATGCTGCGGCTTATCAGGGAATAATGCCCGGGACGCCGATACATATTTATACTGACTATAGTGAGTATAAATCAGAAAATTGGAATGTTCCTCCCATCCACCGGATATAGATAGTAAACGATATTTCCAATACCGCTTACTATATAACAGCCGGAGCGGATGGGAGGTTTTGTATGGACAAAAAGCAGAGCTGGTGGCAGATTTTTTTCAAGGCGGCGGCGGTGGGCGGCACCATGACCGTCCCCGGAGCCAGCGGGGGCACCATGGCCATGATTCTGGGAATCTACGAGGAGCTGATCGAGGCGGTGGGGGGAATCTTTCGGCATTTCCGGAAAAGTCTGTGTTTTCTGACCCTGTTTTGCGCGGGGGCGCTTGCCGGCATGGCCCTGCTGGCAAGGGGCGTGCTCTCTCTGTTGGAGCGCTACCCTGTGGTAACCAGTTATTTTTTCCTGGGGGCGGTGGCGGGGGGAATCCCCTTGATCTACAGACAGGCAAAAATCAAAAAAATAACCTGTCAGGTGTTTTTCTGGCCCCTGACAGGTCTGTTTATCGTCTATGGTCTGGCATCGCTGCCCGAGGGACTGTTCGCCGCCGACATGCCTTCTCTCTCCTATTTTCTATGGCAGTTCCTGGGGGGATGCATTCTGGCTGTGGCCCTGATTCTGCCCGGTATCAGCGTTTCTCAGATGCTGTTGATGCTGGGGCTGTATGAGCCGGTGCTGACGGCTGTAAGCCGACTGCAGTTCGCCTCCCTGATTCCTCTGGGGCTGGGCGCTGTTTTTTGCACCCTGCTGAGCACCCGTCTGCTGGGCAGCGCGATGGAGCGCCATCCCCGCCCCACTTATCTGCTGATTCTGGGCTTTGTGCTAGGCTCCCTGGGGGAACTGTACCCCGGGCTGCCCAGAGGCTGGGAACTGCTCTTTGCCGCGCTGGCCGCCGTGGCGGGCTGTCAACTGTTCTCGCGCCTGTCCCGCAGGGCGGGGTGAGCGGGCTTTACTGTCCGGAGCTCTCAATCAGCGCTTTCAACAGGTCCGGGTAGGGGAAAGTCAACTCCCTGCGGTCTAACAGACCAAAGTTCTCCCCGTCTCCCTCAAATGCATTGTTGTCCCACCAGATGCAGGGAATGCTATATTCCCGAGCCTTACTCACATAGTAGTTGGCCCACTGGACGCGCTCGTCCTCATTGTTCTTGTTCATGGCGCCGAATTCTCCGATGATCACCGGCACACCCTTGCTCAGAAACAACTCATCCAGCAGTTCCATCAGGTGATCGATATCTCTGGTGTCATTGTCCCAGGTGGACCTGCCCGCTGTATTCAGCGCAAAATCATAGGGCGTGTAGGCATGCACCGACACGATCAGATGATCGTCCTGGGGCAGCACGATCCCCTTCAGCGCCGTGTCGCTGGAGGAGGCCGCATAGCCCGGCACCATGAGATTGCGAATGGTGTTGTTGCCGCCGGTGGCCCGCACCGCGTCCACAAACACCTGATCCAGATAGTTGACCACGTCCCGGCCTTCCTGGTCACCGCCGTTCCACTCCACACCGGTTCCTATTTTTCTCGGCTCATTCATCCCCTCAAAAATCAGGTGCTCGTCATAGTCCCTGAAACGGGTGGCAATAGCGGTCCACAGAGCGTTCAGCTGCTCCGCAGCCGCGTCCTTGTTCTCCTCAGAGGGGAAGTGCCAGTCCTCATGATGGATGTTTACAATCACATAGACACCCCGGCCATAGGCGTAATCCACCACCTCCTGTACTCTGTCCATCCATGCGGGCAGAACATTGTACGACGGCGCGCCGCTCATCTGGCCTCCCCATGATACCGGAATGCGGATCACGTTGAATCCCTGGTCAATAATCATGTCGATCATCTCCTGGGTGGTCCTGGGATTTCCCCAGGCTGTCTCCGCATTCACGCCAACCTTGCTGCTGGTGGCGTCCAGGGTGTTACCCAGATTCCAGCCTATCTTCATATCCTTCACCATATTCATAGGGGATACATCCCTCATCGTAATCTCAAACTCCTGCATCTCTTCCTCCTGAGTCGATTCAGTTTCCCCTGAGTCAACGTTCTCCTCACTCTCCACAGTGTTCTGCTGCGGCTGCTGCAGGGAGGCGGTGGGACCGTCCGAACCGGTATTTCCACAGCCTGCCAGCCCGGCTATCGCCAATACACCGCACAATAGTATGGTCAACATTTTCTTTTTCACAGTATACACCTCTCCGCACTATATTTTTCTTTCCCCTTATGCTATCACAGAATGAAACAACTTGGCAACTGTTTTCTGCACTCAGGTCGATTTCTATCCCCACAGATACAGCTCGCTAAACTTACAGCCAGTTCAGGCGGCCGGTAAATTCGATTTCCGCGCTGCCCTCGCGGATGCTGCCGATTTTATAGCAGTCATAATGTTTCTCTACCGTCCGCATCACCTGTTCCTTTTTTATTTCGGGAACAACAAGGATGAAGCCCACGCCCAGATTAAATGTTCGCAGCATCTCCTCGTCGCTGACCTTACCCTGGGCCTTGATATACCGAAAAATCGGCAGGATGCGTATTAAACTCCGATCAATCTCCGCGCAGAGTCCCTCCGGCATAATCCGGCACAGGTTTCCGGCGATACCTCCGCCGGTGATATGCGCCATCCCATGCAGACAGTCCGTCAAAAACAGCTCTTTGATGGCTTTATAATAGGGAGTATGAGGTTTCATGATCTGCTCTACAAAAGTGATCCCTTCCACCTTGTCCAGCTTGATCTCAG
This sequence comes from uncultured Acetatifactor sp., assembly GCA_964383805.1. Taxonomy (GTDB): domain Bacteria; phylum Bacillota; class Clostridia; order Lachnospirales; family Lachnospiraceae; genus Acetatifactor. The sequence goes on along the minus strand of CAYLIM010000025.1, from coordinate 9,897 downwards.
GCATTTTTTCCATCAACAGCCTGACCAGCGAATATCCATTGGTGTGCAGTCCGTTGGAGGCGATAGCCAGCACGGCGTCCCCCTCATGGATCTTAGAGCCGTCCACCACCCTGTCCCTGTCAACGATCCCGGCAATACTGGAGGTGAGAACATATACCCCCGGGTCAATGACCGACGGCTGTATGGAGGTCTCCCCTCCCACAAGAGAGCATTCGTTCTCTGTGCAGGCCTCGGAAATTCCTTTTACCAGAGATTTTATGATATCCTTCTGTGCATTCCCGCAGACAATGGTGTCCAGCACCGCCAGGGGCCTGGCTCCCATCACCGCTATATCGTTGACCAGATGGTTTATCATGTCGTGGCAGATAGACTCCGTGTAGCCGTATTCCATGGCCAGTTTCTGCTTGGAACCCGGCTCCTCCGACTTCAGCACCAGCACAGGGTTTTTGATCTCCGGAAAGTGAATATCGTACAGGGACGCAAAGGGACCAAGACCGTTCAACACCCTGGCGTCGCCGGAGCGAAGGTACGCCGACATCTCATTTTTTATGGAGTCCGTATAGGAAATATCGACCCCCGCCTTGCTGTAGGACAATCCCTCCTCAACCTTTTCATTCCCGGAGAGTATCTCGTCCACCGTCACCCCCAGCGCTATGCCCAGATCATACAGGATCTCCACATTGGGATAGGCGCTGCCGTTCTCCCACTTGGATATGGCCTGAAAACTGATGTTCAGCTTATCCGCCAGCTGTTGCTGCGTCAGGCCCATATTTTTTCGCTTTGCCGCTATGAAATTTCCTATTTTTGTACTGTCAAGCATTTTACCCTCTTTTCCGCGCCGCAACGCATATTTTTTCAGGAAATATCATAGCATCTGCCGCCCGACGACCTCAATAACCGGCAGGCAGAATTTTGGCACCTGACTCAACCGCTGGTAGAAAAGATGTCTTGCTATTTTGGGGGCGGCGCCTACTCTAGTTAAATACTAACAAAACAGAAAATAGTCGTCAATGAAATTTCATAAAGCATGATTTACCATAGTACGCAGGTTTGGCAACCTCATTTTTCACCATAGTGCGCAGGTTTAGCAACCTCATTTTTCACCATAATGCGCAGATTTTTCCGTCTAAGCAACGTCAACAGGCAGAGAAACGGCCAAAACTTTACGACCGTCACTCTGCCTGTCATAAGCTGTCTGTATCCCCGATTCCTTCTGCCAGGTCCTCACCAGATACCAAAACACTTCCCGCCCCAGTAAATCAGCCCCAGCGCCCAGCTGGAAAAGATGCCGTACAGGATCACCGGACCGGCTATCGTGAATATCTTGCAGCCCACACCGAATACCTGGCCCTCTTTCTTATATTCGATGGCGGGGGCGGCCACCGAGTTGGCAAACCCTGTGATGGGCACCAATGCCCCGGCGCCGCCCCATTTCACGATCTTAGGGTAGAGGTTGAAACCTGTCAGCACCACGGAGCACAGCACCAGAATCAGGGAGCACCAGCTGCCCGCACTCTGCTTGTCCAGGCCCAGTTTTTCACAGTAGTTTAAGATAAACTGCCCGATACAGCAGATGATGCCGCCTGTGATAAACGCTTTCAGCATCTGCAGGCCCAGATTGTGGGTGGGAGTCACCTGTTTTACATATTTTTCATACTCCTGTTTTTGTTGTTCATTCATATCTTGTACCTATCCCTTTCTATTTAAGTTCCGCATATTCCCTCCCGACACAGGCCGGTGAGCAACATCCGGCCGCTTTGGCGTCCGTATATTGCTCAGTGCGCCGTCCGGGAATATGCTGTTTGAGAGGTTCTTTAGAACCTCCGTTCCGCATATTCCCTTCCAGCATCACCCCACCGCCCTGTGCAGTTCCTGCCAAAAATAGAACAAAGAGCCGCAGACCTTGCCCACGGCCATGGCCAGCACGGCGCAGCCCAGCCCGTGGCGAAACGATATCCGTCGGGTGAAAATAGGGATGCTGTCCAGCATCTCCGCGATTGCCAGCGCCAGACATCCCACGAACATGCCATAAAACAAACCGGATACGCCCAGAAATCCCTGTCCCAGCGCCTCCCACAGCCACCCAAGACTCGGCAGCTGCCCTTCCAGCCATGCGCCTATCTGGAGAAAACGGTGGAAAATGCTGAATATACAGCCTACGATAGTTCCCACCATGACCATATCCTCATAGAGCCAGATCTCCTTGGCAGAATGGGTTTTTCCGGCAAAACGGGGAACCAGCCCCACGGCACTGAGCACCGTAAACACTCCGGCCGCCGCCAGCAAGCCAAAGCTGAAACCCGCCAGAGCAAGCACACACCACATAAACATCTGCATCAGGCGTCCACCTCCTTGCTCTCACGGCTTGCAGTGTCCACCAATGCTTTGTTCACATCCTCCTCATAGTTGCGCATGGACACTTCGATGGGCGTGGGGTCTTTGGTGATGCGTCTGCCGCCGATATGATTGAAAAAGACAATGATTCCCAGAGCCAGCCCCAGACTGTAGGCCACTTCCAGCACATTCAGCCCCGCCGGATCCCTGCCCATGGCAATCCGGTAAATTTCGGTAAACACCTCATTGATCCCCACATCATTGTGAAAAGCTATGAGGGTAAATCCAGTTCCAAAGAAACTGACCAGACAGACAAGTGCCACCTTGCACCACAGCTTCGGCCCCTTGTACTTGGGCACTTGAACTCTCTCAATCACTACGTCCGTCTCGCCCACGGACTGGACGGTGATTCCCGGACAAGCCTCCTCCATCATGGCGATGATCTTTAACACGCTGACCACGCAGCGCTGTTGATGCGCTCCTCCTGTCCATGGCTTTTTCCCGCTGCCAGCGCTTTTTCCACCCCGGGCCTGGTCGCCCTCCGTGAAATGATGTACCTTGATGGCCTTGCACTTGGCCAGCACCTGTTGGTCCGTACATTGCAGAGTGGCAATATCTTTCAAAAAGACGTCCTCTTCCGGACACTCCACATTGCGGTCACATTTCAAATACACGGTTATATTCGCCATGATTCTCCCGGTCCTTTCTGATGCCTGCCTTATTATGCATATCGCAGACAAATATCTAAAGTTTTGATTATTCATGTCCAAACCGTCAAGAACTTATGCAAATACCCTTTAAAAAACAAAAAACAGAGCCATCTGCCCCATCACGGCAAATGACTCTGTTCTGCTTATCATTTTTTGCGCTACTCCCACATCTTAAACGCAATATTCATATCAACATTCCCGCTAATCCCGTTTATGCGGCCTTTCTCGGAATACTGCCACACGCCGTAGGCGTAGGGATAGTACAGGTCCTCCCCATAGTAGGCAAACCACCTGTCATAGTCCTTGAGCCGGTCCAGTTCAAGCAGCAGCAGCGCCGTCTCCATGTTGTGGTAGAACATGGACTTGTACCCGGCCGCCTCTATGGTATCCAGAAAAGCGATGGTCACATTGGTGCGCTCCTGGGGCGTCAACTGATTCATCCGCGCCGTGGGCTCGCCCACCTTCTCCACGTCAAACACCACGGGGCACTCGATGCTGTAGGGCGCAATCCGCTCCAGCACGAAATTGGCCTCCTCCACGGCCTCCTCCTCCGTGATCGCCTGGGAGAAAAAGTACACACCCACCTTTATGCCGTTGTCCAGCGCCCCCTTGATATTGGCCGCAAAGGTCTCGTCCTCCACCAGCTTACCGCTCTCATAGCCCCGCAGTCCCAGCCGCAGAAAAGCAAACTCCACACCGTCCGCCGCCACCTTTTGCCAGTCTATCCTACCCTGGTACTTGGATACGTCGATACCCATGTGGGACACCACCTGATCGTTTTCCACATATTGAAAACGACCATTCTCCAACACCTGCAGATTCTCCTGCAGATAGCCGTGCAGCGGTATCTCGCTCTGAATCGGCACAAAGTGATACTTGCCGCCGCTGACCAGCACAATATCATTGGGATACAGCGGGCGCAATGTCTCCAGCGCGGACTGGCCATCCGCCAGCTGCACGCGGATTTCTCCCAGGATCTCCTCCTGCTGATTGTTCAGCGCCGCCTCCATAGCCCTCTCGCTGTCCGCCTGCGCCTGGGCCACGGCCTCCGCTATTTTCTGATCCAGCTCCTCCTGCGTATATATATTCTGTCCCGCCACCTGGGCGTTGCCCAGAGTCTCCTGAAACCTGTCGGTCTCTCCCGTCTTGGAATCAATCCAGGAATATACTGCAATCGCCAGTATCATAACCAGAAACAATCCACCAAACGCCACCGCCAGTCCTACAAAGTAGGAGAGCGTGTTCTTTCTCCTCAGCCGTTTCCTGCGCAGTCTGCTCTCCTCATCATACGGACTCGCCGCTTTAGCCGCCTGTATGTCTGTCTTGTTCTCTTCACTCATCTCGTACTCCCATCCTTCTGTGCAATCCTGCCTACATCTCTACTATAATCGAATTTATGTGGATTGGGAAGAGAGAATACATAAAATTTATTTTTTTTTAAGGAACCCTTACTACTCCACTGCCAGCTGACGCATATGCAGCAGAATCTTTTTTTCCAGACGACTCACCTGCACCTGACTGATGCCCAGGATGGCAGCTACCTCCGTCTGAGTATGGTTGCGGTAATAACGCAGCACAATCAGCTGCCGCTCCTGTTCCTTAAGCGTTCCCAGGAGCTGCTGAATCAGCAGATGGTTAATCAGCCTGTCCTTCTCCGGGTCCTGGCTGCTGCCCGTGCTGACGCTGCCGCAGCCGCCCTGACCCGCCGCCACCTTGTCCACCAGGTAGATCTCGCTGCCGTCGTCCTGATACACCGAGGAGTAGATGGACTCCACCTTTGTCTCCGACTCCATGGCCAGTATGATATCCTCCGGCGATATCCCGCTCTCCCGGGCAATCTCCTCCAAACCCGGCTCCCTGCCCAGCTCCCCCTGCAGCCTGGCTCTGGCCATTCTGATTTTCATGGCCCTCTCCTTCAGGGTCCTGGACACCTTCACCGGCCCATCGTCCCGCAGAAAACGCTTGATTTCCCCGGTAATCATGGGCACCGCGTAGGTGGAAAACTTCACGTCATAGGACAGGTCGAATTTGTCCACCGCCTTCATCAGACCGATGGTGCCGATCTGAAACAGATCCTCCGGCTCCACACCCCTTCCCAGAAAGCGCCGGACAATAGTATGCACCAGCCCCAGATTTTTCTCTATCAGTACCTCTCTCGCTTCTTTATCACCGGCCTGTGACTTCGCTATCAGCACTGACACATCTTCCATATATCCCTCTTTCCGCATAACGCGACAAATGATATTTCCCTCTGCCCGCAGGCGCTGGGTCCTACTCCTCTATCAGGGGATAGGTGCCGAGCTTTTTGGTCATCCGCACCACCGTGCCCTGTCCCGGCTCGCTATGTACCTCCAGTTCGTCCATAAAAGCCTCCATAAAGGCAAATCCCATGCCCGAGCGGTCGTACTCCGGCTTGGTGGTGTACAATGGCTCCATGGCCTGCTCCACGTTCTCCATCCCCTTGCCGTGGTCCTCCACCTCTATTCGCAGCACATCCCTCTCCAGGCTGCAGCGCAGCTGTACCTTTCCGGGATGGATGATCAGGTAGGCCGGCTGGCTGTTGCCGTGTTTGCCGTATCCGTACACATTGTCATAGCCGTGGATGATGGCGTTGGTCACTGCCTCGGACACTGCGGTCTTGATATCCGCCAGCTCCTCCAGAGTAGGATTTAAGTGGGCCACAAAGGCGGCCACCGCCACTCTGGCAAAGCTCTCGTTGAGAGACACCGCATCGAACTCCATGCTCATTTCATTTTTCCAGGGCGTCCTCTCGGTCACGCCCCCGCTTTGCTGTAACTGCTTTTCTGCTGTCATATATCCGCTCCTCTTTTCCATAAAATGATTCCCCTGTATACTCGCCTCTTTGTCAATCCATGATCTCAATCAGTTTATTCAGCCCCGAAATGCGCAGAATCCTGCGAATCTGCGGGTCCGCATGGATGGCGAACACCTTCCCCCCAAAGCAGACAATCTTTTTGTACCTGCCCATGATGATGCCGATTCCCGAGGAATCCATAAACCTCGTATCCTCAAAGTCGAACACCACATTTTCCACCTCCTCCCGCAATATATAGCTGTCCGCCGTCTCACAGATATAGGCCGACTTGTGGTGATCGACCTCCTCCGGCAGCCTGACCATCAGGCAGTTTTCAATAATCTGAAAATCTTCCACTCCTTTTACCTCCTATTAGAGTTCCACATACTCCCTCCCAACACACAGGTTGGTGATCCATATTCGGCCACTTTGGCGTCCGAACATGGATCAGTGTGCTGTCCGGGAGTATGCTGTTTTTATTGCACAAAAAGAGAACACATCCTTTCCGATATGTTCTCTCTTCCTTGGTAGCTTATATATTTTTCAAACTGTAGCTTACTGGCCAGCCTTCAACTCTGCGATAACAGTTCTCGCTGTGGCTGCGCGGTCTCGCAACGGGTATATCTGTATAAATTTCTCCAGTGCGACGATTGCCTCCTCCTTACGCCCCACTCTGGCATAGCAGCGCCCCAGAGCATAGTAGGGATCACCGTTGTCAGGGTCGTACTCCACCGCCTTTTCCAGCGGGGGAATAGCTTCTTCAAAGCTGTTGCTTAAGTAAAGTGGATTCCCTATCTCATAATATACTACGCTCATATGAGGACCGATAGCCGTAAACAATAGCTGATACAGATTCTGGAAGGTCTCCGGGGCCTCCTCCAGCACCATGTCTGCCTTGATCTGCTCCAGCATGTCCGCAGTCTCCGAAAATCCCTGATTACGCTCATTGCTGTTCTCGGCCTCCTGCATTGCGCTGAGATACCGGATCGCGGCGTTCAACAGCTGTTCCATAGATTGCAGAGTACCGTCTGTGCCCGCATAGCGATCCAACTCGGTCTGCAGCGCCTCGGTCTGTTGCTCTATATTCTTTATCTGATTCTCCAGATCAGAGATCGTGCTGTTCTTGGCGTCAATCTCGTTGGATATCTCATTGATTTTCTGCTGGGATTCGTTGAACACATTGGTGCGCACCGAGGGCACCACCAAAAAATACATGACCGCCACACCGATCACCATACCCAACAAAAGATTAAACAGTGTGCCTACGCCGCTGCGCCGGGGTTCCTTGAATCCCTTGGGCTGGATCAAAACCTCGTTCTCCGTCTGGTAACGCACAGCCTCCTCGCGGTCCTTGCGCCTGCTGACCCTGCCCGTCTCGTCCGGGGCCAGCATCCGGTCCACTTCCCGCATATAGGTGAGAGTCTGAATATTGTTGCGGTCCATCTCCGCACATTTTACCAGCTCCCGTTTCGCCTTGTCCCACTGCTCGCTGTCCATATACAGCAGCGCCAGCAGCTGGTGCGCGCGAATAAATTTCGGATTCATGGACAGCACCTTGCGCAGCTGAATCACTGCAAGATCTCTGCTGTCCTGCCTGCAATACGCCAGCGCCTGGTTGTACTTTTTGATCGTCTGATTGATGGCGTCCAGGCGGGACGCGCTGGCCTGAATCATATTGATATAGTCGTCGGCAATATTTTTGTCCGGGCGGGTGTTCTTGCTGATAACCCACTCGCTGAGCGCCGCCACGGTCTCGCCCATCTCAAAGTACACCAGTCCCAGCAAATTGCGGGCCTCAATATTGTTTTTATTGAATTTCAGGCTCTGCCGCAGACTGGTGACAGCGCCGGTCAGGTCTCTGAGTCCCGCCCTGGCCAGTCCCTCATTGTAGAACAAATTGGACAAAACCATTATCCGTTTATATAAAGACACGTCCACTCCGCACGAAGTACAATAGTCATGCTCCGACAAGTGGCAGCCACAGTTATAACAAAACATGCTGTTCCTCCTGCTTATCTTGCGATATCACTGTTCTTCTGTTTCCTGTACTTCCTGGAGCATCCGCACCAACAGATCCGCCATATCGGTCAGATCCTGATTATATATGGACTCCTCCGCATCCTCCACCTCCAGGCTGGGATGAAATTTCTTCAGTTCTTCCTCAAAATTAATCATAGCTACCTCTTTCCTCAATGTAATGCCGCCTTCACTTCTCCTGCCAGATACAGGGAACCGGCGATATAGATTCTCTCATGGGGGGACCTGTCTGTCAATATGGCCCGCAGCGCTTCCGGAACGGAAGGGTACTGCAGCGCCCTAGTCTCCGGGTAGGCTGCCAGTTCCCGCTCCAATTCGTCGGGAGCCGCCGCCCTGCTATTCTCCAAATAGGTGATGCTCAGTCTGTCAAACAGACCGCTGTGTATGATACGGCGCAGCATGGCGGGATAGTCCTTGTCCCGCACCACGGCAAAGAGCAGATGCCTGCTGCCCTCATGTCCGTCCTCCGCCACAGACTCCAAAAAAGCCCGCATGCCGTCGTCATTGTGGGCGCCGTCCAGATACACCCCCGGCAGCACCTCCTCCATGCGTCCCGGCCAGAAACAGGCCCTTACGCCTCTCTCCATAATCTCCGGCGTGAGCTGCAGCCGCGCCTCTCCAAAGGCCGTCTGCTGCCGCTGTGCCAGCACTTCCAAGGCCCGCAGAGCCAGGCTGCAATTCTCTATCTGATACCTGGCGATAGTGGGGATAGACAGGCTGACACTACCATAATAACGGGAAATATAAGAAAAATCAATGTTTTTATTACTATTTTTTAAGAATCTGTAGTCAATCTTCGACACGGGATACGAATCCGCCGACAAATAGTGTGCCCGCTCCCGTATCACTTCTCCCGCTTCCGGGCAGTCATCCGCGTAAATGACAGGTACGCCCTCCCGGATAATCCCCGCCTTCTCCCCGGCGATGGAACCCAGAGTGTTACCCAGATATTCCACATGATCGAGTCCGATATGAGTGATGACGGCAATCTCCTTGCGAGCCACCGCATTGGTGGCGTCCAGCCGGCCGCCCAGACCGGTCTCCAGGATGCAGTAGTCCGATTTCTCCCGTGAAAAAATCAGCATGGCCATAAAAAAAAGATACTCAAAGAACGTGGGGTGGTAGCCGCCGCCGGACTCCAAAACCATCCAGTCCAGACTATCGTAAACCTCCAGAAAAGCCTCCAGAAAGGTTTCCCTGCCGACCATCTCCCCACCCGTGACAAAGCGCTCCCGCACGTCCTCCAGATGGGGGGAGGTAAACACTGCCACCCGTTTGCCCGCCGCCTCCAGCACGCTGCGCAGATAGGCGCAGACCGATCCCTTGCCGTTGGTGCCCGCCACATGGAGGATGCGTAGGTCCCTGTCCGGATCTCCCAGACGATGCAGGAAACTCCGTGTATCCTCCATGGTATTCTTGGCGGTAAACCTCGGAATATTCATCAAATACTCCACCGCCTGATCGTAGGCGGTGATCCGCTGTCTCTTCATGTTCTGCGCCCCTTTGCCGGACGAACCTACCGGCTCAGCTGCTGCAGGCGCTGTGTCACCTGCTCCATCATCTGCGTGTATTTTGCCAGTTTTTCCTTCTCCTCCTGAATCTTGGCCTCGGGAGCCTTGGAGAGGAACTTTTCATTGGACAGCATACCGTTTACACGGGCCAATTCGCCCTGCAGACGTTTCTCCTCTTTTTCCAGACGCTCGATCTCCTGCGCGATATCCACCAGCTCCGCAAAAGGGATATACAGGGTGGCGCCGGGAATCACCACGGACACCGCATCCTCCGGAATGCCCGCCTTGTCCGGCTGCATAGCCACCTCGCTGGCATAGGCAAGAGAGGCAAAGAACAGTTTTCCCTCTGTAAAAATATCCAGAATGCTCTGCTCTGTGCTGACCACAAACACACTGGCCTTGCGGCTGGGCGGCACATTCATCTCGTTTCGCACATTGCGGATGCCACGGACAGCCTCCTTGATGGTCTCGATGGCCTTCTCCTGGGCCT
>CAYLIM010000024.1:0-36644 GCA_964383805.1 uncultured Acetatifactor sp. | reverse complement strand
CGGATACGGAGGGCGGCGGCGCCACCTTCTGCCTTGCGCTGCACTATTGATACGATTCAGTTTCTCTGTGCTCAATAATCTGGTCTATAATTCCAAAATCCAACGCCTCGGCGGCGGACATATAGTTGTCCCGCTCCGTGGCCGCCGCGATCTCCTCCTCCGACCTTCCCGTGTTCTGGGCCATGATACGGTTCAGCTGTCTCCTGGTCCGCAGGATATGGTCGGACACGATTTGAATCTCCGTGGCCTGCCCCTTGACGCCGCCCGAGATAGCGGGCTGGTGTATCATGATCTCCGCATTGGGGAGGGCCATGCGCTTTCCCCTGGCTCCGCCTGTCAGCAGAAAAGCGCCCATGCTGGCGGCCATGCCGATACACACTGTGGACACATCGCATTTGATGTACTGCATGGTATCATAGATTGCAAGTCCCGCAGATATAGAGCCGCCGGGACTGTTGATATAGAGCCGTATATCCTTCTCCGGGTCCTGGGACTCCAGAAAAAGCAGCTGCGCCACAATAAGGCTCGCAGAGGCATCGCTGACTTCCTCCCCCAGAAAAATAATCCTATCCGCCAGAAGCCGGGAGTAAATATCATAACTCCTCTCCCCTCTGCCGGTCTGTTCCACCACATAAGGCACCAGACTCATGCCGCAATCCCCCTTTCCAGAGAAAACCGCATATACAGGACAGTACCTCTGCCCGCGCCCAGTCTGATCCTGTCCTGTCTCGGGAAAAATCTCCCAATCCGCCGATACTCCTGCGGAGTACACAGATATTCCCGATGAAAGGCTTGCGTGAACGCCTGCTGGGAACCGTAGCCCGCGTCAAAGGCAACCTCCAGAATGGGCTGCCTGGTCTGCGCCAGCTTTCTCGCCGCCTCGCTGAGCCGCCTTCCCTGAATGTACTTGTGGAGCGTCATGCCTGTATTTTCCTTGAACGCCCTTGCCACATAATACTTTGAGTAATTCAGTTCCCTGGCAATCTCCTCCAGGGACAGATCCTGTCCCAAATGGTCCTCGATATAGGAAAGAACCTCTTCCGTCACGGATGCTTTACCCATATATATTTCCTCCCACTTTAAGTTCTGCATCTCCTCTTCTGATACTATCAGGAACTGTTCCTTACTGACAGAAAAATTGCTGTCCAAATCATGGCCAGCAATTTCCCGCACACATTTATACCGTCCGTCTCAGGGAGATGCTGCTTTTCATATATAGGATAGCACATTCCCTGACGTCCTGTTTTCATAAAAATTGCCCTTTTACCCTCTGGCCGCCAGAGCCTGGGCGATATCCTCCCGCATGTCGAGCACGGCTGCCCGGGAGGCGTCCGCGTAATTTGCCGCGCCGTACTCGGCATACTTCTCCTGCTGATAGGCGGCGATAATCCCTCTGGAGGAATTGACAATGGCCCCCAAGCCATCCTCGTTAAAGAAATGCAGCAGGTCCGCGCCCTTGCCGCCCTGTGCGCCATAGCCGGGCACCAGGATGAAGGCCTTGGGCATCACTTTCCGCAGGATCTTTCCCTGCTCCGGGTAGGTGGCACCCACCACGGCGCCCACATAGCTGTAGCTCTCGCCCATGCACTCCTCTCCCCAGGCTGCCACCTGCTCTCCCACCAGCTCGTAGATGGGCTTTCCGTCCACCAGACGGTCCTGCAGCTCGCCGCTGCTGGGGTTGGAAGTTTTCACCAGCACAAAGATTCCCTTCTTTTCCTCCTGACACACCTTGATAAAGGGTTTCACACCGTCGGAGCCAAGGTAGGGATTCACCGTCACAAAATCCTCGTCAAAGCCATAATAGGATTTCTCTCCCACCTGCACCTTACCCAGATGTCCCACCGCATAAGCCTCGGAGGTGGAGCCGATGTCCCCTCGTTTCACATCGCCGATGACCACCAGACCCTTTTCCTTACAGTAATCCACCGTCTTCTTAAAGGCGATGACACCGGGAATGCCGAACTGCTCATACATGGCAATCTGAGGTTTCACTGCAGGGATCAGATCATAGATGGCGTCCACGATTCCCTTGTTGTACTGCCAGATGGCCTCCGCAGCCCCCTCCAGAGTCTCCCCGTACTGGGCGTAGGCCGCCTTCTGAATCTGCTCCGGAATGAATTTCATCATGGGGTCCAGTCCCACCACTATGGGCGCCCCAGTCTGCTGAATTTTAGTAATCAGTTTGTTGATCATATGCTACTTTCCTTTCTTAAAATAAATAAGAGCCTTTTTGAGAATTATGTTTTACTGTGTATATATAGTAAGTGTACTATTGAAAATTTGAGTTGTCAAACTAAAATACAGGGTAGAAAGGACTATTGCAATCAATATAGAGATACGTTATGATTTTCACAGAGCAATCGTGTTACAAGGTGTGGAAAGCCTCCCCAGCTCAATTCAAAAGAGAAGGGAGGTGATGTGAATGGAAATGTTTACATTTCAAGACTTTATCTTGTTTGCAACATTTTTAATTGCATTGCTTGCCTACATAGATAGGAATGACAAGCGAAAATAAATAAGCCTACCTTGTTTCTTGGCAGATGCAGGTAGGCTTATTCGTAAGCAATAATCTGAGGAGGCCAACCACACTTTGTGGGCGGTTGCTCCTTTTATGTCCTAATAATAACACAAGAAGAGAAGTTTTGCAATATTTTTCCGAAAACATGACAGGAGCCCATCACACCGGCACTGCCATCTTCTCTTCCGCATATTTCTTGATATTGGACGCATTCACATACTTCTTGAAATCATCGCCCTCCACCACTACCAGCGTGGGGGCCTGCATGACGCCGTAGCGCCTCGCCAGCTCCATATTCTCCTCCGCATCAATCAGCAGATACTTCTCACCCTTCAGGTACTCCTTGGCCAGCTTGCAGTTCGGACAGGTCTTGGTAGTGAAAAGATACTTCACATCCTGGGGTGTCTGCACCTCCACCTTTACCTCGTCAGCAAAGTTTGACAGTGTCACCATGCTGCGCATAGGGCGTTTCAGCACCGAATGCTCCACATCATACTCCGTCCGATTGGCGTACTCCTGCAGCTTGCCGTCGTTCCAATTCTGCACCGGGCGATAGTAGCCGGTGATACGGCTGTAAATCTCGGTTCTGCTGCCACAGTGGGGACAGGTGCTCTGCTCCCCTGCCAGATAGCCGTGCTGCTTACAGATCGAGTAGGTGGGAGACATGGTGTAATAGGGCAGTCTGTAATTCTCCGCAATCTTCCGCACCAGAGACGCCGCCGCCTTCCAGTCGGGCAGTTTCTCTCCCAGAAACGCATGAAACACCGTGCCTGAGGTATAGAGGGTCTGCAGCTCGTCCTGAATGTCCAGCGCATCAAAAATATCTACTGTATAGTCCACCGGCAGATGGGAGGAATTGGTATAGTAGGGTGTATCCCCCGGCTTGCCTGCCGTCTTGATTGCGGGCCATTTCTTCCTGTCGTGCTTGGCCAGACGGTAGGTGGTACTCTCCGCAGGGGTAGCCTCCAGATTGTACAGGTCGCCGTACTGCTCCTGATAATCCGACAGACGGTTTCTCATATGGTTCAGCACTTCCCTGGTAAACTCCTGAGTACGCTTATCCGACATATCCGCCCGTAGCCAGTTGGCGTTCAGGCCCACCTCGTTCATGCCAATCAATCCGATGGTGGAAAAATGATTGTCAAAGGTGCCCAGATATCTCTTGGTGTAGGGGTACAATCCCTCCTCCAGCAGCTTGGTTATCACGCCCCTCTTGATCTTCAGCGACCGGGCCGCAATATCCATCATATGATTCAGTCTCTTGTAAAAATCGTCCTTGTTGGCCGCCAGATAAGCAATCCTGGGCATATTGATAGTCACAACGCCCACGCTTCCGGTACTCTCCCCCGAGCCAAAGAAGCCGCCGGTCTTTTTCCGCAGTTCCCGCAGATCCAGCCGCAAACGGCAGCACATGCTGCGCACGTCGCTGGGCTCCATGTCGGAGTTGATATAATTGGAGAAATATGGCGTACCGTACTTGGCCGTCATCTCAAACAACAGCCGGTTGTTCTCCGTGTCGGCCCAGTCAAAATCACTGGTGATGGAGTAGGTGGGAATCGGGTATTGAAATCCTCTTCCATTGGAGTCTCCCTCGATCATGGTCTCGATAAATGCCTTATTGACCATGTCCATCTCCTTCTTACAGTCCTTATATTTGAAATCCATCTCCTCACCGCCCACGATAGCAGGCAGCTCCGCTAAGTCATTCGGCACGGTCCAGTCCAGAGTGATATTGGAGAAGGGTGCCTGGGTGCCCCAGCGGCTGGGCGTATTCACGCCATAGATAAATGCTTCAATACATTTCTTCACTTCCCCATAGGAAAGGTTATCTACTTTTACAAAGGGAGCCAGATAGGTGTCAAAGGAGGAAAATGCCTGGGCACCGGCCCATTCGTTCTGCATGATTCCCAGAAAGTTCACCATCTGATTGCAAAGCACGGACAGATGTCTGGCAGGCGCGGAGGTAATCTTACCCGTAATGCCTCCCAGCCCCTCCTTAATCAGCTGCTTTAAGGACCAGCCTGCACAATAGCCGGTGAGCATGGACAGATCATGGATATGGATATCTGCATTGCGATGCGCCTCGGCGATCTCCTGATCATAGATCTCAGACAGCCAGTAATTGGCCGTCACCGCGCCGGAATTGCTCAGAATCAGCCCACCCACGGAGTAGGTCACGGTGGAATTCTCCTTCACGCGCCAGTCCTCCACCTTCACATAGCTGTTCACCACGTCCTTGTAATCCAGAATCGTGGATTTCATGGTGCGCATTTTTTCCCTCTGCTTGCGGTACAGAATATAGGCCTTGGCCACTTCCTCATATCCGGCCTGTCCCAAAACCTTCTCTACACTGTCCTGAATATCTTCCACATAGACAGCGCCATCTTTTACCTTGGACTGGAAATCCGCGGTCACACGAAGCGCCAGCAGGTCCACAATGTCGTTGTTGTACTCCATCTGCGTGGCGTTAAAAGCCTTCATAATGACATCGTTGATCTTACTCAATGTAAAATCCACTCTGCCCCCGTCCCTCTTCATCACTTGAATCATTTGCTATTTCTCCCCATTCATCGTAGAATACTTCTATTCTACCATTCTCTGGAAAAGAAGTCAATCATTCTGCCACAATATCTAGTATTTCGTTTGGTTATGTATGGCAAATCTGGTATTTTCTTCATTCGGGCCCATAAATACAGCCTTTTTAACGAGTGGACAGAAAATCATATTCCCGTTTTGCCACCTGGTCGTCGGGGTAGGTCTTCAGATAGCTCTCCATAAGTACCTCGGCCTGTCGGTAATCATGCAGGTATTCATAAGTCACCGCCTCGTTGAAAAGCAGAGACTGCATCATGTCGTTGTCCTCGATCTGCATTCCGGCCTGGAAGGCGGACAGAGCCGCATGATAGTCTCCCCTTGCCATCTCACACAACCCCAGCTGATTGTAAATCCGGGCGTCGGAGGTGTCCTTTGCCAGATAGTTGTTGTACACGCTGGCAGCATAGTTATAATCGCCGGTGGCCTCGTAGGATTTTCCCAGATACAGAGACGCCTCCGCGCCTCCCTGATCCTTGGCAGTCTCCAGAGCAAGATAGGCGGACTGATACTCCTCCAGATAGTAGTACATCCTCCCCTTATCGTAGGCACTCATCTGCTCTCCGTTTGCGTCCATTGCCGCTCGCAGGTAAATCTGCCCTGCATCCTTGTAGCCGTGGCTGTGCAGTACCTCGTATATCTGAATCAGGCGGTCAAAATTTTTGCCGTCCATGGCTATAACCCTGTCAAAATCCTCCTTGGCCGCCGCATAATTGTCCAGACCCATGCGGGCGTTTCCTCTGAGGAACAACGCATCCTCGTTCCCCGGCTGCATGTCCAGAATGGCGCTGTATATCTCCTCCGCCTCCGAGAGTTTCCCCTCCTTAGTGTAGGCTGCCGCCAGGTAAAAATTGATGTCATAGTCCACATCCTCCACCCAGCCGTCGGAATAACTCAGAGCCTCCAGAAAACAGTCCGCCGCCTGGCTGTACTGCGTCATACCCAGATAGGCGATACCCTCCGCTCTGGCCAATTCCTTGCCGCCCTCACCGGCGGCTCTGGCTGTGTCAAAGTTCTCTATAGCGCTCTGATAGTCCAGCGCCTTCAGCGCCTCTATGCCCAGCGCCGTATTCTCTCCAGTCTTGCCGCAGGCACTCAATAAAAGTATACATCCCAGCAGCGCCGCTCCGCTTATGACTTTCTTGCTGCCATTCCTTTCGTATTTTATCATGTTTCCTTCTTTCCCGCCGTTCCCGATCACTCCGGCTTTCTGGCATGCTTTTTCCCGCTCTTCTCCTGATACATGTTCTTATCCGCCTGCTGCAGACAACTCAGCAGAGGCACACACTGATCGCAGCGGGCATAACCGATACTGGCCGAGAGTTCATAGGGTTTGTCTTCCCTTGCGTTAAACTGCTCTATCTGCCGACGGATAGCCGCAATCCTGGATTCCACGATCCCCTGAGACTGGGTGGCCATACATATCTGGAACTCGTCGCCGCCGGTGCGGGCCGCGACGCCCATCTCTCCCTGCTCCGCCGCCAATATCCCGGCCAGTGCCTTGATAGCCACATCTCCCTCCAAATGCCCGAAATGGTCGTTAATATATTTCAGACCGTCCATATCCACACTGACCACAAAGAAACTCTCGCCGTTTTGGCGCAGATGGTCGTATTGTTTTTGCAATACCCGCTCCATCTCCCTGCGGTTGGGTATCCCGGTCAGCTCATCCCTGCCATACTGCTGGCGCATCTCATTCAAAGCCTGATTTTCCTCGTACATCTGCAGCCTGGCCAGGGACATGGACAGGCTGGATATCCAGGTCTGAACCTGATACCTGAGATCATCCGGCGAATCCGTTGTCAACACTACATAACCGAAACAATCGTTTCTCTCGTGTAAGGTACTGATATAGAGGATCTCTCCCTCCCTGTGGTAGGCTGCAGGCAACAGCTCCCTGCGAAGAAAACGCTCCTCATGGGGGACGTCCTCCTGCATGTTCATCACATTGCGCAGCACCATATGCTCCGTATACTGGTTCATCATAGCCGCTTTCTCTTCCCGCCGCTCCTGCTCGTCGCACATACATATATAAATATTTTCAAACCGGATCGCGCTGATATATGCTCTCCCCACATTCATCAACGCTTTGAACGTATCCGTGTTTTCCATATCCACATACATGGAACCGCCGTGATAGAGGGCATTTTGCACCTGCTCTTTATGATGGTACAGTCTCCTGACCGCCTCGTCGTCAATGCTCTGAGCGCAGCCGCAGGAACCCCTGAACTTACTGACGATCTCCACACTGCCTATGCCCTCCTGGGCATCCCGGCCCTGCCACAGATTCTCCAGCATATAGATTGCCTTGCGCCCCATATCCCGGTAATTCACCTTGATGCTGGTCATAGAGGGAACGGACACCCTGGCCTCCTCCACATCGTCAAAGCCCGACACGCACACCTGGCCGGGCACCTGAATGCCCCTTCTCTGCAGCGCACTGCAGATAGATATCGCCATATAGTCGTTGGCGCAGACAATCACCTGGGGTAACACACTGTCCCCATTGTCATCCTTCAAAAACCAGTCCAGCGCCTCGTCTCCCATATTTTTCCAATAGTTGCCGTGGAATACCATGTGGTCAGTCACAGGCAGACCATGCTTTTCCATGGTATCCCGGTATGCCTTCAGGCGTTTCTGCGCATCCTTCATCTCCCGCTTTCCGGACATGAAACAGATATGCCGAAAACCGTGTACCTGAACAAAATGCTCCACCATATTGCAGATCGGCGCATAATTTTCCGCAAGTATACTGTGAAAACGAGGGTCCTCCCGGCGCAGGCAAATAACCGGACAGTCCGTATTTTGCTGCAGCATCTCCGTCAGTTCCTCGTACATACCCTCCACATTGAATGTATCCCCCGCCAGAATCACTCCGTCGTAACTGGCCAGGTCGGCTATATGAATAATGCTCTTCTCTCCATAACTGCGAAAGACATTCGGGCTGTATGATCCATAATTATTAAAAATGTGCAGACTGTATCCCTGTTTTCGGACCTCCTCGATAATTCCTCCCGCGATCTCCGACTGATACTCCGCTGACACCTCTCCCACAAATAACGCAATTTTTTTCATCCTAACTCCCCCGCATATCGCAGACTGTATCCATCCCTCGCCTGTCTCATCCATCTCTCATCTGGGACTAATATCCTATATTTATCATACTCTTTTTTTGGCAAAATGTCTATTTTACAATTAAATATTTTGTATACCCTATACATTTTTGTGCAAATTCTCTATTTTTGTGTAAAAAAAAGAACTCTCTGGTGGTTATTTCTACCAAAAGAGTTCCTCTGAGTTATGCTTTCCACTAAACCGGCGTTGTAAAATTCAGCTTATCCGCGATATAGGCGCAGACCTGGCTGCGCTCCACTCCCAGGGCCACGGCCAGCTCACCGTAGAGACTGTCCTCCGCCATTTTAAAATATCTGCCATCCACCGCCGTTTCCTTGCGGCCCGCCTGCAGACGTTTCTGCCTGCGCCCATAGATGGTCTTGATTACCCGTATCCATTCCGTACTGTCATTGCTCCGCATGCTGCTGCGGTATTCCTGCTCCGCCATCTTCTCATTTGCTATCTTCAATGGCGGAATGTCCGGAATCTCACTGACGAGCCGCTCCGCCTGCTCCCGGGTAAGCACCTCCCTCAGGGACGCGGCGTTCTCCACCGGCACATAGACAGTGCTGGCTGAAATATACTGCGGTTTCAATATATAATACAGCTTTGCCTTGTCCACTCCCGAAATGTCCAGCGTTGTGATATCCTCTACCGTACACACACCCTTGTTGCCACACACAACATACTGTCCCACATTGTACATATTTACCTGCCTTTCCTACAGATTTACAAGTTATCAATCATTACCTATATTCTACCTATATTTTAACACTTTTAAACCCGAAATGTCAGTAAAATTTCAGATATTTTTGAAAGTTTGTGAAACATGTCGGTAAACGAGCGGCCAGACATTGTATATTCTGTCTATGACTTTTTTCCCAATTTTGCCAAAAAAGAACCTGCGGAAACGATCTCCACAGGTTCCTGTCCTTCTCTTTCATCTGCTACTCTATACACTGACATGTCACATCATCAAACCTTAAACTTGGAGATGGTCTCGTGCAGCTGATCCGCCACGACGCTCAGACTGCGGGCATTGTCGTCAATGCTCTCCATGATGGCGCCCATCTCCGTAGCCGATGCGGAGGTTTCCTCGGTGCTGGCCGCATTCTCCTCTGCGATAGACGTCAGGCTCTGCACCACATCCACCACTTTGACTCTGGTCTCGTCCAGCTCCTTAGTCCGTCTGGCAATGGCCCGAATCCCCTCTATGGACTGGGCAATGCCGTCCTTCACATCCTCGAACGCCCTCTCTGTCAATGTCACGTTCTCATCCTGCTTTTCGATAACCACCTTCACATCCGACATGGTCTGCACGGACCGCTGGGTCTCCTGAATCAGCAGTTCAATAATACCTGTTATCTGCTGGGCGGATTCGTTGGACTGCTCCGCCAGTTTCTGAATCTGTCCTGCCACCACGGCAAAGCCCTTGCCCTGTTCACCCGCCCGGGCCGCCTCAATGGAGGCGTTCAGGGACAACAGATTGGTCTCCTCCGCAATATCGGTGATAATATCCACCGCCGTCTTGATCTTCATAGCGGACTCGTTGGTCACATCCGTCTGCTTGGCGATCACGGCAATAGCGTCCTTGGTTTGCTGGTTTACCTCACCCAGAGCGCCCAGGATCTCCATGGCCTGCTCTCCGGCGCTGCGCATCTTGCGGGCATTCTCCCGCAGTTCCTCAACCTCAACCTCCGTCTCCTCGATCATATTGCCCATGGCAATGATCTCCTCAGTGGCGGTCTGGGTCTCCTGTGCCTGATTGGTGGCGCCCTGCGCAATCTCATTCACGGCCTTCTCCACCTGCTCCACCGTTTCCAGAGTCTTGCTTACACTCTGTGCCATACTGCCCGCAGAGTCGTGCAGCTTGCCGCACTGCTCGTTGACATTGACAGCCATGAGAGCCAGCTCCTGCTGCAATACCGAGATCGCCCTGTTCATCACCCCGGTCTCATCCTTGCGTTCCCTGTGGAGCAGTCCCTTCCCTGCCTCCGCCCTGGTGAAATCCAGTTCCGCCAGGCGCGACGCCTCCCGGGTCGTCCTCTCAATGGGCTTGACGAGCTTAAGCGCCACGATAAAGCCCACGATATTGCACAGAAACAGTACGATCAGTCCGCCGATAATGCTGTTTATGGTCAGGCTTGTCACGGGCTTTAAAATCTCGTTCTCGTCCGCTGTCACCACCAAAATAAAGCTTTTATCATGATCGATATAAAAGGATGCATACTTGGTCACACCCTTGAAGTCATAGATAATAACATCCGTCTCCGGCCTGTTGCCCCGGGCGATCTCTCCCACCAGCTGCTTGACTGCGGCGTTCTCCACGGGCTGGCCAATCTTGTCCGGCGTGGGGTGGTACATCATCGTGCTGTCGCTGGACACCAGATAGGCATAACTGCTGTTCATACCCTTGACCTTCACGCCTCCCAGATAGGACTCCAGCACCTCCGCCGTCATCACGTTTTCATACCCCTTCGCCGCCACGTCCCTCTCCAGGCTCGTACCGGCGATATATGCTATATCCTCCATATAATTCTCTGTCAGATTCGTCACACTGCTGCGGGACAGCGGCACTGCGGTGGCTATACAGATAACCACGCTGGAAAACACTGTTCCGAATACCAGCAGCAGTATCTTGATCTTGATGGAGTGAAAAAAGGAAACTCTGTTGTTCTCGTTCATGTCTGTAATATCCTCTCTACGACTGTTATGTATTTTATGGTCAGTACAATCATTGTACTATATTTTCAGAACAGGCACAAGATTTTTTCGCCTATATTTTAATCTTGGTCCATTTACCCTGTTTGAACCGGATGGACGCAAACAGAAATCTCGCCAGCTGGTCCGCCACCACACCCATCCATATCCCGGTAATTCCCCAGTTCAGCACATAACCGAAGAAATAGGAGCCTGCTGTCCGAACGATTGTGACGCTGACAGTGGAGGCCACGGCAGTGTACAGAGTATCCCCTGCCCCGCGCAGACAACCCATGTAGATCACCTGGGCGATCTGCAGCAGCACCACAAAAATGATGATCTGCATGATCTTTACGCCGATGAGAATAATCTCCTCCTCCCGGAAAAAAAGGCTGTAGAGCCATCTGCCGCCGAAGAAATAGACCGCTGACAGCACCACGGAAATGCAGCCCCCCAGCATCCGGCAGATCGCGCCGTACTGACGGGCCTTTTTCTCGTCCTGGGCGCCCAGACTGTAACCGATCAGCGCCACCGCCGTAGCCTGCAGGCCGTCCCCAAAGGAAAAAGACAGACTCATCACATTCATACCCACCTGGTGGGCCGCCATAGACGCGGTTCCCTGACTGGCCGCCATCAGAGAGGTCATCATAAAGCCGATCCGCATCAGCAGCTGTTCCGCAAATACGCTGTACCCCACATGGATGATCTGTCTCATCGCCTCCATCCCCGGCCGTATCTTCTGCCGCCAGATATAGGCCAGACTGACAAAATTATCCTCTTTTCTCACAGACCACAGACTCATAAGGCTGGCCACCACCGTGCCCGTCACCGTGGCCAGCGCCGCCCCCCGGATTCCCAGAGCCGGAAAACCCATATGACCCTGGATCAGCAGATAGTTCAAGATGATATTGATGGTGTTGGAGACCAGGTTGGTGCGCATAGTGATCTTAGTGTTTCCGGCGCCCCTCTGGGCGGCGTTGACACCCATCTGTATACAGTTAAAAATCATACCGCCCATAATGATCCGGTAGTAGAGTACCGCAGAGGCATGGGTGTCCGCCTCAGAGCCGCACAGGCGGATGATGGAGTCCGCAAAGGCCACCGTCAAGCCGCTGACCAGCACTGCCGCCACCAGAATAAAGAGCAGGAATGTAACAAAAATCCGGTTGGCTCCCTCCTTTCGTCCCTCGCCCTTGCGCCGGGCCACCAGCGCGGATATGGACACATTGGAGGCAAAAAACAGAGCCAGTCCCACCAGCTTGGGCTGAGTGGTCAGACCTACCGCTGCCACAGCGTCGGCCCCCAGTGAGCTGACCATCAGGGAGTCCACCAGTCCGGCAAACGCCGTAAAAAAGGACTCCAGAACTGCGGGCCAGGCCATATTAACCGCTTTTTTCACATCTTCCTTCGGGTAATGTAATATTTTCATCTGTCCGTTCCCTCTAGATTATAAAACGACCCAACAGGCACCGAGCCGGTCAGGTCGTCATGTCTTTAAAATATATTTTACAACGCTTTGTGAATAATTCCAAGCCCCAATGGATAAGGACCGGTATGCACCGAAATCGTAGCGCCGATCTGCAGGAGCAACAAATCCTCCTCTTTCACCTTGCCCCCCAGCGCCTCCAGCACTCTGGCCCGGTATTCTACCGCCTCCTCATAGTCATAGCCATAACCGACCGCAATGCTGTAACGGCTCGCATCCTCACCGGTTTCTTTCAGATATTCCGTCAGCAGGGAAATGGTCTTGTCCAGATTCTTGCGTCTGCTGCGCCCGATACCGCTGGGGAAAATCTCTCCCTGTTTCAGAGTGATCACCGGCTTGATGCCCAGAAGACTCCCCGCCACGCTGCTCACCTTGCCAATGCGCCCGCCATGTGCCAGATACTCCATATCTCCCACGGTAAAGAATATTCTGCCCGTGCCCTTGATCTCCTCAATCTTCCGAATGGTGTCCTCATAGGTCATGCCGCTCTTCTGGCACTTTACTACCTCCAGCACCAGAATCCCCTGCAGCACCGTGTCCACAGTGGAGTCGATAACCTGAATCTTAGCGTCCGGCCTCTCCTCCTTGATCATCTGCATGGCGTTCATGGCCGACTGCAGGGAACCGCTGAATTTTGTGGTGATACAGATACAGATCACGGGTATATCCTGCTCCACCCAGGGCATAAACGCATCCACATAATCCTGTGTGGAGGGCATTGAGGATTTGGGATATACCCCCTTGCGGTCCACCATCTGCTGGTAGAAATCCCTAATCCCCATCTCCTCGATTTCCTTGAAATAATGAGTGTCGTCAAAGGACACATAAAAGGGCACTACCGAATATCCCATCTGCTCCGCCCACTCCGGGGGCAGGTCGCAGGAACCGTCTGTTATGATATGAAATAATTTGTCCATAGAAAAAATATCCTTCCTCAACGTATGATCTGTGTTCATAAGTAGTCTAACATGAATACCTGTTTTTGGCAATAGGTATGTAACATTTTGTGGTATCGATATTTTTTCATGTAGTTTTTAAAACTATTTTGTGAATTGTTCTTTAAACCAGCGGCCCGTGTCGGACAGTTCTCGGTCGCTCCAGTCGCTGAGTTTGCTGCAGCTGTTGGAGATCAGCGCCGCCGTCTCATTCTTGTTGCTGACGGCCCACGCCACATAGCTCACATCGTACTGGTCCAGCAGGTCCACCCACGCCTGGGCCGATTTCTCGTCAATGCCGCCGTTGCCGGAGGCGTCGCAGATGCTGCACTCGCTGACAAACACCGGCACGTCATCCTTCAGCGCCTTCTCCAGGCTGCTCCGCAGGTCGTCCTTGTGGGTGGCCGCGTAGAAATGCAGAGTGTACATGATATTGTCATAGTCCTGAATGGGATCTGCGGCCGCATCGCCGATCAGCTGGCTCCACTGGGGCGTTCCCACCAGAATGATGCCGTAGGGATCGTTGGCCCGAATCACCGGGATCACTTCCTCCGCATACTTTTTTACATCCTTCCATGACACGCCGCCGTTAGGCTCATTGCATATCTCGTAGATCACATTGCCGTAATCCGCGTATTTCTCGGACATCTCATCGAAAAAGGCGATGGCGTCCTCCTTGTGAACATTGGGATTACCCTCTCCCAGCACATGCCAGTCGATAATCACATACATTCCCAGCTTGGAGGCATACTCCACACCCTTGTCTACCAGCTCCTTCAGCTTTTTCTTGTCTCCTCCACTGCAATATCCGCCATTTTCGTCGCTGTACATGGCCAGGCGCATCACATCCGCGTCCCAGTCGTTGCGGAAGGTGCGGAAACTTTCCTCGGATACATATTCCGGGAACCAGGCCAGACCGTGGGTACTGACGCCATGCATCTGATAAGGCTCTCCCTCCTGGTCCACCAGACTGCCGTTCTCCACCCGCAGTCTGCCGTGTTCACCCACCGGCGTGTCCTCCCCCAGGACATAGCTGCCCAGGCTGTCGCCAGCCTTGATATCCGGACCTTTGGCCCCCTGACTCTGCACCTTCTGCTTGTCTGTCTTCTGATTGTCTGCCGTCTCACTTTGAGCGGCCGGAGCATCGCCCAGGGCGGCTGTGAGCTTGCCCTGATCCGTCTCTGCTTCCAGTGTGGCCGTCTCGATCTCCCACTCCTTTTCTGTCAGAATGATGATACCGATACCCTCTGCCCTGCTGCCCTCCCATATCTCCTCGTTGAAATCGGCGGGCGTGATAAGCAGACAGCCGTCCTCCTCATCCACCTCACAGCACCAGTAGGAATCCACCTTGCAGCCGTCAAAGTCGGGCACACTGATCTCCCAGTCCGTGATCTTTTGATCCGAAAGGTTCTCAATGGTAGCCACATACTGATAGTAGTAGCCGCCCTCGCCTCCCCAGCTGCCGCTTAACTGAAAGTCAAGGCTGACCATCGCTGTGTCCGCAGGCTTGGAAGAGTTGTCTTCCGACTGTGGCTCCCTCTGCGGTTTCGGGGACTCTGTGGGAGCCGGAGTCTCCTCCGGGGCCGGCTCTTCTGTGGCCGCAGGCTCCGGCGTCTCCGTAGCAGCGGGCTCCGCTGTGGCCGTGGGCTGCGGCTCCGTGTTCTCCGGTTCTGCCTCTCCACTGTCTCCCTGTGCCACTTCTACGGAAAGGACAGAGTTTGAGCCAGTCTCCCCGGCATCTCCCTGTCCCCTGTTCGGAATATATCCCAATGCCCAGAGCAGCACCAGCACGATGGCCGCTCCCAGCACAATGCCCGCCAACAGGCTCAGCGCCATGTTCCGGGAATATTTCTGTTCGTTCATCTCTTTCATTGTTTCTCCCTTCTCCTGCTGCGAATCGTGTTTCACATAATCTCTTCAATCAGTAGAGTTAAATGCGGAGCATTTTATCTATTATAACACATCTTCACCGTCTCATAAATGTTTTTTTATATAGATTTACAAAAACAGCCCGCGAACCATTCTGGCTCACGGGCTGCCTTATGCCGTTCTCTATCTCTGTGCCTCTGCCTCCTCCAGAAATCTCTGGATGTATTTTTCCGGCAGCGCACCCCTGCGCACGTTGACGGTCCACTCTGTCCCATGGTCGTCCTGTATGATCACGTCCGACACCATGCCCTTTGCAAACACGCCGTTACGGCTTTTTTTGCAGTACTGTATCAGCTCCAGCAGCTCCTCGATTTCCTCCGGGGCGGTGATGACAAAGGTGTAGGTCGATGATTCCTCCGCCAACTGTCCGCTCCCTTCACTGTCTGATGCCATCTCGGGATGAGGCTCGTATCCGCTGTCCGGGTACACACCGAACCAGCCCCTGATGCCCCGCTCCACAAAGCTGATGGACGCATCCCCACGATAACCGTATCTGCTCCCGTCCACCTTAAATGTGATGCTCTCCACATCTTTCGCCTCGACAGGCTGGTTAAAAATCCGTATGCCGCCTCGCTCCATGGCCGCCAGAGTATGTGTCATGCCCTCATAGATATCCAAAGTCAAAGTTTGCGTATACCCATTCACCTGTCGTATCTGCACATAGACCTGTCCCAGCAGTCGATCCTCTCCCCGAATAATCACTTCGGGCTGTCCCAGCAAATCCTGATTGTATGCTTCAGCCACTTCCCGGAGAATCTTCTCGTCCTTTGTCTCAAAGACGCCGCCGTCAATGCCGGAATCGCTGACAAACCGCATATTGTAGCAGATGTCAATCACATCCTCCGACAGGCAGTAGGCGCCCCTCGCATATTCCTCGCTGCACAGCAGGGGCAGCACCACATCCTCATCCCACCTGTAATAAGGGTATGTCCGAAAATAGCTCCAACCGCTTGCCAGCGTCACCTCAACATAAAAGGCATCTGTCCTATAGACATATTCTCCGTATGCCTCCTCAATCAGCGCCTTCTCCGATGTATGCCTCTGTCCGACTACATTTTCAATACCCCTCTCCAGAAAGGCATGAATCTGAGACGCATCTGTCAACTCCACTCCCTCTAGTATCTCGGGCCAGTTCCTGCTGATGCTGTAAGGACTGCAGGCGATGGAAACCTTCTGAATATCCTCCTGCTGAGGCAGATAGCGGTCATACCCCATCCAATCCCCCCGATAGCCAAAACTGATCAGCAGAGTCAGCGCCATGGATGCCGCCATACCATATTTATGCCGAAAAAATGCCTTGAAATCCATGGAAAAAATCACATCTAGCACACCGTATGCCAGTATCCCCACCAGCAATGCCCCGAAAACGCTCCAGGCAATGTGGTCAATCAGAGAATTCATGAACAGCCAGCCGCCCATGCCCCCCAGGACGCTGACACATGTGCGCAGTATTCCGGCAAGCCCTTTCATGTCAACTCCTCTGCCGGCGCGCTCGGAAGGTCTTTTGCTGTAGACAAACAGCGTCAGTCCTCCCAATGCCAGCGCCACACCCAGACAGATCAGCGTGGGCATCACGGGAAATCCGAGAGCCGAAACTTCTTCATCCACGCGGCAGCTCAGCAGATACACGGGAGCGGCTATGGGAGATGCGTACAGGGCTGCCTGAAATCCCCTCCCCTGCGGGTAGTAGGTGCTAAAATATGTCATCATAAATCCAAGCCCTAAACCGTAGGCAATGATAACACCACAGCCCAGTATAGAGGCCATCGCCAGGGTATTGAGCATATTGCCTGTGAGCATGGTAGCCAGCAGCATCAGATGATAAATCAGCATATAGGCCACCATGAGTACCGCCGTATCGACCGCCGCCTCCCGAATCAGCGCAGGGATTCCCTCCATACCTCCTATGGGAGCCAGCTGAACGGAGCAGATTACCAGCGTCAATATCATGCAAAGCAGATAGGGAACCAGCCAGATCAGCAGACCGTTCACGTACTTGATAGCAAATATCTGCATTCTGCTGACGGGCAGGCTGTGGTAAGTGTCCACCATGGATTTCTGCTGCAGATACCGAAAGCACTCCAGTCCCACGATCACGGCGCCGACGATGGCTATTACGCCTGTAGCCAATACCAGATCTTCCCTGAAAAAGCGTACCACATAGCCTATAGTCTCTGAGATAGCCTGGGCCTGTTCCTGAGACGTCATGTTTTTCAAATACCAAGTGGTATTCCTAATATTCATGTCGGTATAGTACAGCAGCCACAGGACAGGCATGGCCAGAAAACTTCCCAGCAGAGACAGCACCAGCATCCAGACTTTATGCCGTATATCCTCCCGCATACCCTTAAGAAATAAGCGCTTTGATGTCATATCCGTTCACCTCCGTCTCACTGATAAATATCTCCTCCAGAGAAAGGGGGAGCAGTTCATAGAACACGGGATTGAGCAGTTCCATGTATTCCACCAGCTGCTCCCGGGTGCCCCTTATGGTAAAGGTGTACAGCGTTCCCCGCTGATCCATGGTGACTACCTCAAGATTTTTTCTGATATGCTCCAAAGTAGCCTGGTTTTTTACCACACACTGCACCTTGTGGAGATTCAGTTTCATATCGTCCAGATCTCTGGCAAAGAGGATGCCGCCCTTGTGCAGCAGTCCCACATACTCACAGATATCCTCCAGTTCCCGGAGATTGTGGGAGGCAATGATGGGCGTCAGCCCCCGATCCTCCATCTCCTTGGCAAACAGAACCTTCACCGCCTGCCGCATCACCGGGTCCAGTCCGTCAAAGGTCTCGTCGCAGAGCAGATATTTGGTGCCCGCGCAGATTCCGCAGATCACCGCCAGCTGTTTCTTCATCCCCTTGGAAAAGGTGTCGATCTTGCGCCTTGCCTTCAGACCGAATTTCTCCAGCATCTCCTCATACCGTTCCCGATCAAAGCCCGGGTAGTAGGTCTGATACAGCCGTGCCATATCCCTGGGCGTTCCATTTTTGAAAAAGTACATGTCGTCTGAAATATAGAAAAACTTCCCCTTGACCGCCGGGTTGTTGTGAACCGTTTCTCCGTCAACCAGCACCTGTCCGCTGTCGGCCTTCAACACGCCGCAGAGCATCCGCAGAAAGGTGGACTTGCCTGCCCCGTTGGTCCCGATCAGCCCAAACACATGTCCCTCCTCAATCCGGGCCGTAATATGATCTATGGCTTTGATATCCTCAAAGCTTTTTTGTAGATTAGTTACTTCTATCATAATTGCCTCCTATATAGAGGATCGTCAGATCCTCTGTTCCGCATGAGCCTTTCCAGTACCATTGCCGGTGCTACATATCCGGCAGAGTACTCTCTGTCCCGTTCTCCTCTTCCTCCGTACCTGCACGGCTGTACACTGTCTCCAGCTGCTCCAGCAGGACTCCCCGGGCCACTCCTGCGTCCCTGGCCTTGCGGGTCATTAGTACCCAGTCCGCCAGCACCCGGCTGATCTGCCCGTCGCGCCACTCCTGCTCCGGCGCCACAAAGCTGCCTCGCCCGGACATAGTGTACAGGTACCCCTCCTGCTCCAGCAGAGTATAGGCCCGCTGCACTGTGTTGGGATTCACCGCCAGCTCCACAGCCAGACTGCGGACACTGGGCATCTTGCTGCCCTGCTCCAGTCCACCGCTGACAATGAGCCGCTCCAGCTTTTCCACCATCTGTTCATAAATGGGGCGTTTGTCCCTGTAGTCCAACAGAATCATGCTTTCACCTTCCCTCACAAGTGTATTAATCCAATTAATACACTTAATATACCACAGGTCCCCCGCCAATGCAAACTTTTTTTCTTGTTCTCCTATGGATTTTATGCTATACTTTTTCGGAAAGCGTTTTCATTAAAAACGCAGGGCGATTACGGAACTCTAATCAGTAATCGCCCGAACAGTGCCTGGAAAAAGATTTGACCTCACTTTGGGCAAAGCTTTTTCCACTATGCGGTGGTACTGGCAGGGCGATTACGGAACTTTAAATTAAGAAAGGAATAAAAGTTATGGCATGGTATGACGAGGCAGTATTTTATCACATATATCCCCTGGGGATGCTGGACGCTCCCAAGGAGAACCCTTACGGAGAGCCGGTACATCGGCTGCCCGGCCTGATACCCTGGATCGGGCATCTGCAGAAAATCGGCGTAAACGCGCTGTACATAGGTCCCCTGTTTGAGTCTGTGGGGCATGGCTATGAGACCACAGATTATAAAAAACTGGACAGCCGCCTGGGAGACAACGCGGACTTGAAAGCTTTCGTGGCAAAATGCCACGAGGCGGGTATCCGGGTGATACTGGACGGCGTATTTAACCACACCGGCCGGGACTTCTTTGCCTTTCGGGACATCCGACAGAACCGAGAGAACTCCCCCTATAAGGACTGGTATTGCAATGTGAATTTCTGGGGGAACAACGAATACAACGACGGGTTCTCCTATGAAAACTGGGGCGGATACAATCTGCTGGTAAAGCTTAACCAGCGCAACCCTGCAGTGCGGGACTATATATGTGATGTGATCCGTTTCTGGGTCAGCGAGTTTGACATTGACGGCATCCGGCTGGACGCCGCCGATGTGCTGGATTTTGACTTTATGAAAGCGCTGCGTCATGTGGCCAACGAGGTAAAACCCCAGTTCTGGCTCATGGGAGAGGTGATCCACGGGGACTACACCCGCTGGGTCAACGAGGGAACGCTGCACTCCGTGACCAACTACCATCTGCACAAGGCCCTCTACTCCGGCCACAACGATCACAACTATTTTGAGATTGCCCACACGGTAAAACGGCTCTACGGCATGGGCGGCAACCGTCCCGATGGCCTGAAACTGTACAATTTCGTGGACAACCACGATGTGGAACGGATCTATACCAAGCTAAACAACAAGGCACATTTTGTCCCGGTTCATGTACTGCTGTACACTTTACCCGGCGTACCCTCCGTCTACTATGGCTCGGAATTTGGCATAGAGGGTAAAAAAGAGCGATACTCCGATGATTCCCTGCGGCCTGCCCTGCGCTATAAAGACTATGCAAATGCGGCGGAGACTAATGCGTTGACCCGGCTGATCGCCGCTCTGGGAAAAGTGCGGCAGCAGGTGAAGGCCCTGTCCTACGGCGACTACCGGGAGCTGACGCTGACAAACAGGCAGTACGCCTTTGCCCGCGGCACCGGGAACGAGACCGTGCTGGTCACAGTGAACAACGACGACAACGGTGCGTCCCTGACCCTGCCCGCATTCGACAATTCCGCCTATGTAGGCGCACTGTCGGGCGTACAGGTGACGGCAGGCGGAGGAAATATCACTGTAAACCTTCCCGGCTGCTCTGGGGAAATCTGGCTGCCGGTGCGTGAGGGGATGGAGCCTGTTGTCATCGCTGTGACTCCTGACGCCAATGCGGATGCTGGTGTTACGGCCTCTGACAGCAATGCAAGCGCCGCCACTCCCGACAACAATACAAGTGCTGGCGCAGCAACTTCTGACAACAATGCAGGCGATGACGCTGCCACTTCTGAAAGCAATACGAGTGCGGGCACTGACGTTTCCGACAGTGAACCTACAGCGACGGCTGCCTCTTCTGCGGCAGCGCCCGCCGTGGAGACTCCTGCCCCAGATACCGCCAAGTCCGCCGCCCCTGACCAAAACGCTTTAGACGAGGCCTTTGAGAAAGGTCGGATTGCCGGACTTCAGGAGGCGATTTTGGCCATCATGAGCAAGAACGGCCCCATCACCGACCAGATGCGCCGGGACGTTGCCGCCAATGTGTACCATGATTCTCTGATCAACTGGATCAAGAGTTTCAGGTAGGATCTTTGCCCGGGCTGTCCGTGCCCTCTGTTTTTGTTTTCTCTTTGGTAACTACGGGGCATATGCAGAAAAATTCTTCTCCTGTGCCCCATTTGCCCGCAACATACTCTCTGTTTTTCCTACTTTGAGGAGTTGCTGGGGCATATACACAGAAATTGTTCTTCTGTGCCCCACTTACCACCAAAAAGTGGATCTGGCAAGACATTTTTTCTGTATATGTCCCTAAACCAGGAAAATGTGCAGAAATTCTTAGGTTTTGGCGCCTGTGCGGGGCACTGCGGGAAGATTTTTTTGTATGTGCCCCACTGGACTTTACCTATTAGGAATGTCCCAATTCGACTTCGTGTTCCCGGCAAATAGCGGCAAATCATCATTCGTCATTGACGGGAACAATGATAATTTAAGTTTATTGGAGAGCGGTCATGAAGATCATAGATACCTATCCCGCTATATCTGCGGTATATGAAGGAACTGCTTTCAGCTTTGAAAAGTGGAAGTCTTATATTGACTCCACGTTTCCTGGCGCATCTTCGTTATTTGTTTCAGATGTAAAGAAATGCTTGGAGACAGGTGAGGTCTCTTGGGAAAAAGATTATTTGCCTGTGCTGAATGCCGTAGCACTTAATGTTGAATTGCGGGAGAAAGCATATGATTCTTTTTGCAGGGCGACGGAAAATTTAGAACGCACGATATATGACAGGTTTGGCAAGAACCTGGATGTTGATATTATTTTCTACCTTGGGCTTTGCAATGGCGCTGGGTGGGTAACGCAGTATCACGGGCGGACATCAATTTTTCTCGGCATAGAAAAGATTTTGGAGTTGAATTGGTGTGGAATAGACGATATGCGTGGGCTGATTTACCATGAACTTGGGCACGTATATCAGGGACAGTATGGTATTCTGGAAAGAACCTCTGACAATAACACAGATTCCTTTCTTTGGCAGTTGTTTACAGAAGGAGTCGCAATGTATTTTGAACAGACGCTGGTCGGAGACCCCAACTATTATCATCAGGATAGAGATGACTGGAAAAAGTGGTGTGACGACCATTTTGAAGAAATTAAGGAAGATTTTGGCCGCGATTTGAAAACAATGAAATTTTCTAACCAATGCTATTTTGGCGATTGGGTCAAGTATAGGGGGCGCGGTGACGTAGGATATTATCTTGGCTGTCAGTTTGTACGTTATATTCTTTCCTGGTATAAATTTGATGAAATCATCTGTTTTGACATGGATAGGGTAACTCAACTATATCAGCAGTTCAATTCGATGGACCGGAGTTTTTCACTGGAGTCCCATGCTGTGCAAACAGACGGTCATGGATAAAAAATACTGCATAGCAAGCTCAAGTGCTTTTAGGAACACAAGAACAAACTGGGAAAATTCAATAAAAATACAGCAAAAATATGAATTATATCACCGGGAACACGAAAACGAATTGGGATTTAGGAATAAGGTGAAACTGACAGAAACGAAATGTGAAAATATCATAGCATATATGGGAGGGACAAATGGCAGATCTGGGAATGCCTACACTGATCGAGATACCGGATATTGAGGGCTGCGCCGCACTGTGCGCAGAGTTGGGACTTCAGTTTGTGGAGCTGAACATGAATATGCCCCAGTACCAGACCCACTGTCTGGACGTGGACCGGTTGACAGGTCTCTCCGAAAAATATGGCATTTACTACACCATCCATCTGGATGAGAACCTGAATGTCAGCGATTTCAACCCCCATGTGGCCGACGCGTATCTCGAGACGGTCCGGGAGACCATTCACATTGCGAAACTGCTGCATATCCCCGTGCTGAACATGCATCTCTCCCAGGGCGTCTACTTTACACTGCCCGACAAAAAGGTGTTCCTGTTCGCGGAGTACTCCAAGCAGTATCTGCAGAGCATGCGGCTTTTTCGGGAGGAGTGCGAGAAAATGATTGGCTCCCACAACATCCGAATCTGTGTGGAAAACAGCAGCGGATACACAGCTTTTCAACAGCAGGCCCTGGATCTCCTGCTGGAAAGCCCTGTGTTTGCCCTGACCTTTGACATCGGTCATAACCACTGTATCGGAGGAGCGGATGAAACCGTCATTCTACAGCACAGGGACAGGCTTTGCCACTTCCATTTTCACGACGCTCTTGCTAAAAAAGATCATCTTCCCCTGGGCACCGGGGAGATAGAGTTGCCAAAGTATCTGCACATGGCAGAGCAGACCGGTTCTCGTATCGTCTTGGAGACCAAGACTGTCTCCGGTCTTCGGGAGTCTGTCCGCTGGATGAGCGTTCTCTAGCATATAATGTATTCACTTACTGTCCGCTCTGGCCACTGCTGTTATGATTAGAGACAGCTGCTGCTTTTGTAAGTTTGTGTCTGGAAAAACAGGCGAAGAATGCCAAGACCAGCGTTAAAAACGGAATTATTTCTGATAAAACACCAATGTGAGTCTATCGTTGACGACCCGTGTCTTGCCTGTTGTCACATACCCCATTTTCTCATACAAATAGCAGTTTTTCTTCTCCTGTAAAATGGTGTCCAGCTCCCACCCGGCCGCGCCGTGAATCTCCTCACATATCCGAATTGCTCTCTGGGCGATACCCCACCCCTGAAACTGCGGCAATATGAATATGGGCGAAATCCTCTTGTTTATGCCCTCCTCCTTTTTGTCCACGACCCGAACGGCCCCCACCTTCTGCGCTCCCTGGCAGATAAAATAGTAGTAGGTAAAATCCTGCCGCAGGCGGGCCTCCACCTTTTCCACCTTTTCGCATCCGGGACTTGTTTCAAAATCTTGATACCTGTCCAGCAGCTCCCGAAACGCCTCCAGCTGCATTGCATGTATCTCTCCGGCATCATCCACACCTGCCCTGAGCAATTCTATCTCCATATATTCCTCCCCAGCGCCACTTCCGTTTCCATTCCTTCCATGTGCAGTGTCTCATAATAATATTCACTATATCACTCTTCTTTCGGTGCGTCATTATACCTGTAATATAAATCGCTCCAGAGCTCGATGACGCCGGAATATGCTAGTCGGGACGGCACAGGGAAAACCAATCCAATTCCACCTCCCTTTGGGTGTACTGCTCTATGATCCTTTGGTACTCCTCCTGGGAAATCTTCTCCTTCTCCCCGTTTACCTCATCTGCCACAATCCGTCTGTAAAAATCCGTTTCTCCGGCATTCTCCTGATTCTGTATACACTCCAGGGACTCCACAATTATCCAATCCTGCTCCTCCCGGGAGAATTGCCAGTAGCTTACGGTGCTGCCGCTGGCATATTCTATAATCCCTCCCTCGTACAGTGTCATACCATACCTGCCGCTGTCCTCCTTAAACTGAATGTCCCCTGTCTCCCCGCAGTAGTATACAATCCTTACGTCCAAGCCATTCCCCATGATAAGTTCCGGGAATCCATCGCCCGTCAGATCACATAGACTATAGTAAATTGGCGGGGTTTTCCCTGCCTCCACGGCATCATACCAGTTAAAATAGAGTTCGATTTTCACATCATCAGGTATTTTACTGTTTGAACCGGCATTCATCGCCTGCTCGTACTGCAACAGAATCTCCGCCAGCGGCTCCGGCACATCCGGGTGAATGTAGACCTGCCACCGCAGAGCAGACTCCTCCTGCCCACTCTCCTCCGTCTCCGGCGCTGCGGCAGATCCACCCTTGAGAATACCATAGATGCCAAGCGTAGACATGACGGATATAATGATTAGAATAAACGCTATGACATGCCTCATATCCGCCTTTTTCTCGCCAACGTAGAACTTTCGGGGGACATCCGCCCTGTTGGAAAAGCCATATCGAGGCGCGGACGAAGAATCAAACACCCTTGCCAGTCCACAGAATCTGAGAAAATCCTGGTCCAATGCATTCAGGTTAGCCTCACGATTCATCCACCCCGTATGCTCGTCATATTCCAGCCCGTGAATCAGTATGGGAAGCTCCCTGCCGGATATATCTCTCAACAATCCAGAGGCATGAATCTCCCTGACCACCTGGATCAGCATGTCCTCGAAGGCTCCGGCAATCTCCTCCTCATCCTCCAGTCCCAGGCCGTCAATCCACTGCCTTACCGTCTCCGCCGTATCGCCCAGCCCAAAACACAACTCTTCATTTTGGAGCCAGAAAGCATAATTCCACTTAGCCTCCTGCTCGTCCAATGCCAGCGGGGTACTCTGCTGGACCTGCTGCCTAGTATTGTATCCCAGCACCGCCACCGGCCTGCGGGGATCATCCTCCTCGGCATACACATACAGAGAGATGGCATAAATACTCTCATAGATGCCATCTCTCTGCCATTTTCCTATCTTCTGTTCAATCAGGGTCTGCAACTGCGCTTTCATCGCCGTCATTTCACATTCTGATTATACTGTATGTCCAGAAAAGCGTCCAGATTGTTCTTGAACATATGTTCATATTCCGAGCTGTTGTCTATCAGTATATGCGGAAATTGCGCATACCGCTCCTTCATCTGCTGCAGATGTTCTCTCTCCACCGAGCTTTTCACAATTTTCCCGTCCACGGTGCCCAGACAGAGATAGTACTGGGTACTTCTTCTCCCCCGGTCCACTTCGTTGTACACCCAGGCAATCTTCTCATTTTCTATTATAACGCCAATCAGATCATAGCCGATGGTCCAGCGGCTGCCAATCCAGATATCCCCATACTGCTCGGCGGCGGCATAATCGCTTTCGATCTGTTCCATCGTAACCTCCGGGTTATTCGCAAGATAACGTTTTACCTGCCTTCCCACTCCCAGAGATAACTGCCTGACAAGCATTATCACAGCCAGCACTAAGGCGAATAGTCCCAAAACGGCACCGATATAGATATTATCCATAGACTGCGACTCGGACAACCTTGGAGGCAAACCTCTCAGTCCCCGCAGAGCAGCGGCGCCGTACCATGAAAGCAGAGCGCACCCACACCCTGCGCAAAACAGTATGATCGGTCCCGCACTGACCCACTTCCTGATTGCCAATTTCTTAATCATAATCCTTCATCCCTTCTTTTAACTGTTATTTCCGCCGGAAAGCTTACTTCGCACAGTCCGCCCGGCCTCCATTTCATTTTAGTATGTTTGTAAAAATATTTCAATACCGCTTTTTCAAATATCTCAGCGCCCCAGCTTATCCAGCAGTTCCTGCAGACTCAGTATGGTATCGATATATTCATACTCCCCCACGTCATAGTCGTCGATTTCATCCTCCGCAACCTCCTCACCATTTACATAGGTTGTACAGTCATACTCCATATCTTCATTCATCTCCTCAGAAAAGACCTGTTGTATCCACACCACATCTTCCATAGAATGTTCCGGGTTGATGGTTGTATAAGTGATGTTCATAATCTGTCCGGCATTGTCGGCGTCAAAATTGCGCAGACTGTTTTTC
Organism: uncultured Acetatifactor sp.; assembly: GCA_964383805.1. GTDB lineage: Bacteria > Bacillota > Clostridia > Lachnospirales > Lachnospiraceae > Acetatifactor. The sequence goes on along the minus strand of CAYLIM010000024.1, from coordinate 10,141 downwards.
CTCGGAACATATTCATATCCCGCATTCCCGAAAGCCCCATATCCCCAGTCATTTGCCAGACAGTATACCGTTCCCTCATAATAGGTATACAGACTCATAAAGTAGCCGCTGATTCCAGCAACCAGTTCGGGAGTATCATCTTCATCAAAATATATCAGATTGTATTCCCTTCCCTCTCCACTCAGATCATACACCCGGCTCACTGCTGCGTAAGCCTCCTGATAGCTGGCAAACTCCCCGTTCTCTTTCCCGCCTGTCAGGAAATCTACAATTTCAGAACAAGTCAATGGATTTACCTGTTCATACAGATACTCCGACAGTTCATCCTGTATATAAAAATACACTCTGATATCTCCGTCATAGGAAATCCAGGAATCGCCATAGTAAACTGCCGCAAACCTTGTGTTGCCATAAGTTTCCAGCAGCAGAATATCCGTATTGCCGTCAAAATTTATATCGAAAAAGGATACCGCATCCAGACTGCTGAATTCCTCCCCTGACAGCTTGTCGGGGACATAGGTGGAAAGCGTATCCAGCACCTGTCCGTTCTGGATAATCTGCGCATGAAACTCCGGATTCTCCTGCGTGGGCGCATAGGGTACAAAATAAATCCCCTGCTCGCACTCGCTGATCTGCACCTCAAAGGTCTGCTCTGAAATGCAGTCCCTCCCAAACATCTCCTGCATGGCGTCCAGCTCTTCCTCAATTTCATCTGCGGCTGAAGACGTTGTCTCCGTATCTTCCTCCATTTCATCTACGGCTGAAGACGTTGTCTCCGTAACATCAGCCACACTGTCCTTTGCCGAATTCTCCGCTGACTCGCTGGAAATTGTCTGTGGTTCCTCCACTTCCACCTCCGGCTCCCGCCCGCATGCCACAAGCATTCCCTGTAAAGAGAGTAATGCCAAAAACACTGCAGATCTATATGCTATTCTCTTTTTGCTGATTTTCATAGTCATCGTCTCCTTTCAGACCCTCCACTCCACCACATCCTGCATCCTCTTCCTCGGCCTGGCTTGGGGATTTTCGTTTGCATAGCCCACTGCCATGGCGGCGTAAAGCTCGCCCTCCGCATTCAGCCAGCTTCTAAGCTCTCTCTGGGCAAAGAAGGTATTGCAGATCCACAGAGTTCCCAGTCCCTGCTCCATAGCCGCCAGGGACATGTTTTCCATCGCCGCTCCTATGGACTGGGCATTGCAGATCTCCGAAACCCGCTCGTCCATCGTCAGACCCTTCCCGATCTCCACTCCCAGGGCATTTACCACAAAAATAATAACAGGGGCCTGCCTCATGATCTCCAGGCTCTGCCATGCCCCCTGCAAATGCTCTGCACTCTCCGGCAGGAGGGGACTTGTCTTTTCCCTCTCCAGGCCCTTTTCCATCGCATTCAGCGCCTCTTCCTTTGCCCTGCCTGCTGCCACAACGAACCTCCAGGGCTGGCGGTTTTTGGCGGAGGGCGCCTGTATCCCCGCCCTCAGAATTACCTCTATGATCTCACGGGGCAATTCCTCTGCAAAATACCTGCGAATACTCCTCCTGTCCCGTATGACCTGCATGACCCGGCTGTTTTTCCGTGTCTCTACTCCGCGAATCCATTCTCCATGTTCAAATATTTCCTTCAATGTCTTTATATCTACCATACGATTATCCCCTCACTCGTCCATGAAATAATTTTGATGTTGATTCTGGTTTATCCAGGTTAGATATTTTGCACTGAATTCATATATTTCGTTACAGATATTTGCAGATTTCCGCCAGGCTGTGAACCACACAGTCCGCTTTCTCCTGCTCGCCGGTAATCTGCCAGTCCTGCCAGATTCCACACCGCAGCCATATGGTATGCATACCCATTGCCTTGGCCGGGATAATGTCGTTGTCCACCCGGTCACCGATCATAATCGCCCTGGCAGGCATACAGCCGCTTTTTTCCAGAGCAATCTGAAATATCCGATGATCCGGCTTTGATACTCCCTCTTCCGCAGACGCAACCACCAGATCAATATATCGCAGCAACCCATATCCCTCCAGCCGCCCGGCTGTTCCGGGAGACTGGTTGGCTATGACACCAATTTTATATTTTCTGCTCAATGTCCTCAGACACTCTTCTGCGTCCTCATAAGGGGACTCGTCTTCTCTGTGCCATGTAGGCAATTCTATGCCCAGTCTCCGGGCCATCGCCAGATCTCCCTTTTGGTGCTGCCCATATAGAGCTATGGCCTCCCCATACAACCAATCATATTCCACTCCAGCCTTCTGCGCCATTTCATACAGTCGATGCTCAAATGCTCTCTGCTCGTCAAACAGAGTATTACCTATATCAAAAAATAACCATTCCACACCTTCAAACATTGTTGTCCACATCTCCACTATCCCACCCCTGCATAACCGGTAAAGTCCCCCTACCGATGATAGAGCAGCACCACATCCCTTTCCCTGATGCGGCTGTCTTCCTCGGGCTGGATGTTCTTATTGCCCCTCTTTAACATAATCACATGGCTGCGCCGGGAGATGTCCAAGTCACGAATCTCCAGGTCAATCCAGGGATGTCCCTTCTCCATCGTCACAACTTCCACGCGGGCCTCAATATGCCTGTGGCTCATGCTGCCCAATACCATGACGTCCCCCGCCTGAATTTTCAACTCCCGCTGGGGGATGAGGACATCCTTGTCCCGCAGCACCGTGGCCACATACAGGCCCTGGGGAAGTGTAAGCTGTTCCAGGCTCTGCCCGATAAAGGGATGCTCCAAGGTGATCTCCAACGTCACAAAATCCGCGTCCAGACTGGTGACCGTACCCTTTTTTATGCTGGTATAGTACTCCACAAATCCTGCGGAGATAATACCTGTGGGGATAGCCACCATCCCCACTCCCAGAAAGGCGATGACGATAGCCATAATCTGGCCGCCCACTGTGATGGGATAGATATCCCCGTACCCCACCGTCAGCAATGTGGAGACAGACCACCAGATTCCGGAGAACGCATTGGAAAAATGCTCCGGCTGAGCCTCATGCTCCAGTCCGTACATGCACAGGGAGGAGGCCATCATCAGCACCAGCACCAAAAAGATAGAATATATCAGCTGGCCTCGTTTCTCCTTCAAAACCGTGGTAATCACATGAAAAGCGTCATACTTGGCGTTGATCCGAAACAGGCGCAGGATACGCACCACCCGGAACATGCGAAAGGCCACTGCGCCGCTGGGGAATACAAGGGGCAGAAAATAGGGCAATATGGTCAGCAAATCCACCATGCCGTAAAAGGAGACAGCAAATTTCAATTTTGCCTGCCCATGTCCCATATCAGGATACAGATACTGCGCCGTCCACAGCCTCAGCACATATTCCACTGCGAAAATAATGATCGTAACCAACTCCACCGTCTGCAGCAGAGCCGCGTACCGCGCCAACTGCGCAAAGGTCAGACAGAAGGTAATCACGATATTCAGCACAATGACAAAAACGATAAACACGTCAAATATCACACTGGGAACATCCGTCTGGCTCCCGATCTGTATGATTTCAAAGACTCGTTTCTTAATTTTTTCCAGGTTGTTCAATGTCGTTCTCCTCCCTGACAGATCCCCCTTAGAAACTCCGCCGACCGACGGATATAATCCATCTGGTCCGGCGCGTCAAAATGCTCGATGGCCAGATAGCCGTCATAGCCCTGCTCCCTCAAACGCTCTGCCAATTCTCGAATGGGCAGGTATCCGCCGCCCACCGGCACACAGCCAAGGCCACCGTCCGCCGTCCCCCGATCCTTGCAGTGGACATGAGCAACATAGTCCCTGAGCAGTTCAAGTGCCGCCGTCACATCCTCACCGCTGTAGGCAAAATTCCCCATGTCCAGCGTGAATCCCAGTCCCGGCACCTGCTTCATCAGCCACTTCAGCGGCAGCATTCTGGCACAGGGAGAGGTGCTGCCGTCAAAGTCCTCCAGCGTGACCTTCACACCCTTTTCCCGCCCATAGCTCACCAGTTCCCGCAGAGCGTCCCGCACCATGCAGGTGGAGGCGTGGCTTTCCATATAGCGAGCCACCGAGTCGGCGCATAAGGCAGCTCCTTCTTCCATAGGACTTTGCCCGTTGCCGCTGGGTTCAGACTTTCTGGTTTTCTGACAGCAGACCGCCAGCTCCGCAGCCTCCTGCTCCTCCAGAAATCCCGGTACGATCAGCACCTTTTCAGCCCCCACCTTGGCCGCCAGGTCCACATGCTTTTTCGCCTGAGTCAGGTCCCCGCTGTGGGTTAAATCATAAAACTCATAGATACAGCTCACCGCCAAACCTGCCCTGCGGAAAGCCCGGCGCAGAGGAAGTCCGCCTCTTTTCAGCTGTGTATAATTAATCTCCAAACCATCGATTCCCCAGCTCTTACACGCCCTGAGCAGCTGTGAAAGGCTCTTTCCCGTCTGCTGCCGGGCTTGGGTAATATGGTCATAAAACACGGATATCTGCATCGCTCACATCATTCCTTCCCGGTTCTACACTCCCACATAGATACCTATCCTCTCTCAAGCGGCTCAATTACCTGCACACATTCCGGGCTGCCCGCCCGGCGCAGGGTGGGTTTGCACCAATCCACCGCATTGCGGATAATCTGCTGTATCGGCTCCATGTAATAGACCGGATACTCCTCATGCCCCGGCTGAAAATAGAAAATCCTACCCAGCCCTCTGGTAAAAGTACAGCCGCTGCGGAACACCTCCCCGCCTGCAAACCAGCCGGTAAAGACCACATCGTCCGGCTTTGGTATGTCAAAATATTCCCCGTACATTTCCTCTCTGGGAATCTCAATGCAGGAGGGCAGCCCCGCCGCTATGGGATGTCCCGGCGCCGTCACAAACAGCCGCTCCCTGTCTCCATGCCGCCATCTCAGAGTCATGCTGGTTCCCAGCAGCCCTTTCAGCACCTTGCTGTAGTGGGCAGAATGCAGCGCGATCAATCCCATCCCCTGCAGCACATGGCGTTTTACCCGCTCCGCCACCCGGTCCTCAAACTCCTCCTGCCGGGCATGACTCCAGAAGATCAGCACATCCGTCTGAGCCAGCACCTCCTCCGTCAGCCCGTGTTCCGGCTCCCCGAAGGTTGCCGTCCTGACCTGAATGTCAGAACCCTTCCCCAGAAATCCGGCGATACAGCCGTGAATCCCCTCCGGGTACACTGTCCGGATATTTTCATATTCCTGCTCATGGACATACTCGTTCCACACGGTCACTCTAGTCATAAACATCCCCCTACAATTCCTTGGTAAAACAGATAATCCGATTGGCCTCACTAAAGCCCATGGCCATATGGAATCTCCTGCTGTCCTCATTCACAAGCTCACAGTCGCTGGCAAACTCCCGGCAGCCCTTTTCCCTGGCCCATTTTTCACATTCTCGCAGCAGCCCTCCGGCATATCCTCTGTGCCGATATTCCGCCCGCACAAATATCCCCTCCAGATACCCCACCGGGGAAGATTCTGTCCCCTCCACATAGTCATGTCTCAGCTGGCACTGGGCGAATCCCACCGGGATTTCCTGCTCATATTTTATAAAAAATCGAGCGTCCTCCCCCGCCATAAGCTCCGCCATTTCTTCCGCTAACTCCTCGATGGAACTGCTCTCCCACATCTGAACAGCCAGCTCCGCCAACACAAGGACATCCTTTTCTTCTCCACTTTTTATCATAATTATCTCTCCTATTAAAACCATCTACTTCATAAACATAAAGGATTTTAACTCAAACAATACACGCCCCCGGAACATATTGGCTATCCAATCGTTAGGGTCGTCCTTGTCCTCAGTGCTGTGATAGCCTGTGGAAACTGTGAAAAACAGAGCGTGCCGTCCCGTCACCTTCTTCACGACAGCATGTACCATCCCATCGCCGCTCCCAACAAGGCAGCTGCCAATCTCCTCGCCATCCTCGCTATCTATATGGATATGCAGCGTACTCTCACAGCCGCAGCCCGCCACCCTGGCGGCAAACTCCATGGTCTTACCGGAGTAATCCTCCCCAAAGTCAAAATACTTGTAGCCGATCACACAGTTCTCCGTGATACCCGTGACTACCCGCTCAAAAACCGTTTTCTCCGTGATAAACGCCCCGCCCTTCAGCACACAGGCGATATCCGCGGAAGTCTCCCTGTAAGGCGAAAGCGCATCCTCAAAGCCAAGGGAGGTCATCTCCACTGGCGGGATCGTTCCGTCCGGCAGAATTGTAATCTTTTCCACGCAGGCCCTCCTGGACATGATGCTGTTGTTTGTCATGCGGTGATAGAAAATATACCATTGCCCCTTGATGCAGGCGATGGAGCCGTGATCGTTGCCCCCCGGATAATCCACCCCGTTGTCAACGATATACCCCCTGTAGACAAACGGTCCCGTGGGCTTGTCCGAGGTGGCGTAAGCCAGCCTGCTGCCCCTCTGGGGAGAGTAGATCAGATAGTACACATCCCCGACCTTACGCGGGGAGGCCGCCTCAAAGAAAAGGCTTTCCTGCTGGGAAAAACCCTTGTCCTCATCTATTTGATTCGGGATAATATGGTCAATACAGCTCCCGTCCAGGACCTCATACATATTGTCAGGATTGACCTGCGCCATAAAGGAGTGCTGATACCCACAGTAAATATACACCTTCCCGTCGTCGTCCACCAAAACGCCGGGGTCCACAAACCACCCGTCCTGACAGATCTCGTCCGGTATCGTATATTGATATCTGGAGATCAGCCGGAAAGGCCCCTCCGGCCTGTCACTGACCGCAACACAGCCCTTTGACCCGAAAATATAGGCAAACAAATAATATTTGCCGTCCTTCTCCACCACGTCCGGCGCATAGAGTTCATTGCCCTCCTTCGTCCAGTCCGTGTCCGCCGGATGATCCCGGTCCGCCAGAGTATGGAAAATATCTCCGTGACAGACCCAGTCATTCAGATTGTCTACCGACGCGCTCCAGCATTTCAGCACATGGTCGCAGAATCTCGCCGATCCCGCCTTGTCGTGGGAACCGTAAATATAGACTCGATCCCCGAATACTCTCGGTTCTCCGTCGGGGATGTACTCCCAGCCCGGTAAATATGGATTAGCCATTTTTTCCCTCCTTGAAACTTATCTTACTATGCCACAAAGTTCACAATCCCATAGTATATATGACACATCATAAAACCTGCCCCCGACACCAGCGCAGCGGCATTTTTCCTGGCCAGCGAAAACAGTATGAATGCCACGCATGGCACGGCGCACAGGTCCATAATAACTAACGCATTTGTCACTCCCGAATAATAGAATCCCCATCCCGCAAAATAGAACAGGACTGCCGCCGCAATGCCCCCTCTCCAGCCCACGCCCATGGGTTTCCTGCATGTAGAATTTTGCAATACACATATGGCCGCCGCCATAATCATCTGAAAAACCGAGGCCACCGTATCCACCGCGGGCGTGACCGAGGGATTCCTGAGAATATCCATTGGCGCAGGTGCCATAAACCATATGAATGTGGGCAGCATAATCACCAGAAACAGCAGCAGCCCCCATATGTCAAAGCCCATCCTATATTTCCGAATATCAAACATTTTTCACTTTCTCTCTTCCCTTTTTCTCTTTTTTGTGTTATTGTTGGTATATGGAAGCATAGCTCAGCTGGGATGAGCGCTCGCCTGACTAGCGGGAGGCCAAGGGTTCGAGCCCCTTTGCTTCCATTTTTTTATTGTAAAGAGGAGCCATCCAGCGCCTGGGCCAGAATATCCAGAGCAATTTCTCTTGCCATACCGCCGGATACCTGATCCTTTTGCTCACTATCTTCTAAGTATACTGCAAAATATATTCTATTGCCATTTTCTTCTGAAAAACCCACAAACCATGCCTGACCGCCGGGGCCAGAACCGGTCTTCCCATATATCCCATTGGTTTCTCCATTGACAGCCAGGATATTCTTGAGGATATTTATGTCTTCCCCGCTATAACTGCTCTCTCCCTCAAATATGCTTTTCAGCACATCCACCTGACTAAGCGGTGAGATTTTTAAGGAGGACGCCAGCCAAAATCCATTGAGCTCCGGCAGAGGATTGATATTGCTCCCATTCCACTCAGAGATATCGCAGTTTCCATACTGCAATTCATCTAACTCCCTCTGCAGCTCCTCCGTCCCCACCTCATTAATCACTTGGCGAAAATACCATATGCAAGAAGTCTGAAACGCCTGCTCCAAAGTCAGATTATCATTCCAGTCTGACACGGAATAAAGAGTTCCCGAGTAAGCCATATTAGATGTCTCATTTTCCAGCACTCCATTTTTCAACCCTGCCAGTGTAGAAACGATCTTAAATGTGGATAAGGGGGATACCTCCTGCTCACACAGTTCGGAATTGTAAATCTGGTATGCGTTTTCCTGCAAGTCGTATAGAACTGCGCATCCCCGAATGCCTTTGAAGTATACGCTGTAATCCACATTTTCTACCGTGGCCTTCGTGTTCTCATATGCAAAGGATGACTCCTCTGACGCTATATCCTCCGAAGTCTGTAGATCATGAATCACTGTCTCTTCCAGCGGCAATGGCGAAATCTCAACCGCCTCCGAACGTTCCTCTTCCCCTCCGCAGCCGGAGAGCAAAAGCAGACCAGACAGCGTCAGCATACCTAGTATCTTTTTCATAGCCCCTCCCAGAACCCATCTATCAGCTGCGCCAGACGCTCCGGCGCATCCACATTGACCTCATGCCCCGCATTTTCCACAATCGTAAGCTCCGCATTGGGGATGCGCTGGGCCAGGTCGTGGGCGGCCTTCTGATTGGCCCGGTCTCTATCGCCGCACAGCACCAGGACAGGGCAAAGCAGCTTGTCCAGTTTCCCGCTGAAATCCAACTCCATCATAGACTTTGACAGAGAGATAAAGTCCTGCTTTCCAAAACCAATCTGATCGAACATGGATCCTGGCATCAGGTGAAACAATACATTCTGAAACCACAATAACCCTTTAGGCATCTTATACTGCGCGCCAATCAATACCAGCGACAGTACCCTGTCCGGATGATCGATCGCATAATTCAAGGCCAGAATCCCCCCAAGAGACAGGCCGCAGAGATGAACCGGCCCGGATACCTTGTCACAGCACCCGCTGAAAATCTCATACAATTCGGCATACTGTCTCACCTCTTTTCCCCGTATCAGCTCTGGCAGGTCAGGGCAGACACATTCCGGCTGCCGCTCTAATCTCTCCAGAACCTTATCCCAGGCAGAGGCCGTCTGGCCCAGTCCATGTACAAATATATACGACATAATCTCCTCCCGGCGCACTCCGCAGGTTGCCTCGTGGCAACGCGCGATGTTTCCTTATCCCTATTTTACAACAAGTACCTCTGATTGAAAACAATAATTTTGTCACAATGAACCACAACCGCATAAAATAAAAAGCATCTGGATTTTTCATTTCCAAATGCTTTTTATCTCACTGTACCTTCACCGAAAAACCTTCATATATCCCAGCTGGCACATCCTCCCCGAAAGAATACTGTTCCATTATCTCTCTTTCAAATCTATACACTGTTATCAATTCTTTTGTAGGATCAACTATCCAATATTCTCTGACTCCTACAGTACGATATTTAAAGAGCTTTTTAAAATAGTCCATTGTTTTGGTTCCAGGAGAAACAATTTCAATAATCCAGTCTGGCGCACCATGACATCCCTTATCATCTAGTTTTGTCGGATCACAAATTACAGAAATATCAGGTTCTACATAGTTTATGTCATCTTCGCTTAAAAACACGGCAAACGGGGCAATATTAACCTCACAATTTCCATTTTTAGAATCAATATAATCAGCAATCCTTCTACTTAATGAAAGCAAAATCTGTTGATGTGTTCTACTTGGAGGGGCCATGTAATAAATCTTCCCATCAATTAACTCAGCCCGTTCTCCATCCGGCAGAGCATAAATATCATCTATTGTACACGTTTCCTCTTTTCTCAACACATCCATAACATTCACCTCCGATCCTGATTCCATTATATCCAGTAATCTTCAGAAATACAATCCTATTTTTGTAGCCCTTCCAAAACTCATCTAACAGCTCCCCGCCATCCAATGCTAAAAAATAGCTGCCTGAAATTCTCTTCCAGACAGCTATACGACCCAGATCGGACTCGAACCGACGACCTCCGCCG
>CAYLIM010000023.1:0-38631 GCA_964383805.1 uncultured Acetatifactor sp. | reverse complement strand
CAAAGACTTATGTGACAATGGCTATTGCGCATTCTCTTGATATTGGCAGGGGCTGCGGTCCGACACACCATTTCTATCGACTCTATAAGTATGGGCTGCATGAGGAAACGGAGGGAGAAAATGAAACCTGATTATTCTTTATATCTAGTGACAGACCGTCTGTGCATGAGTACCGAAACTTTGACTGAGGCGGTGGAACAGGCGATTATGGGCGGCTGTACTATGGTACAGCTCCGGGAAAAAGATATATCCGCGTCAGACTTTTATGATCTGGCGGTAGAGATCAAAAGGGTCACGGATCAGTATACCATACCCCTTATCATAAATGACCGCATTGATGTTGCGCTGGCGGCAGGTGCGGCGGGGGTTCATATCGGGCAAAAGGATGTTCCCGCCCACATTGCCAGAAAAATAATCGGCAGAGACATGCTGCTCGGCGTCTCCGTTCATTCTGTGCGGGAGGCGGAAATGGCGGCAAAAGCCGGAGCTGATTACCTGGGAGTGGGGGCAATGTTTTTGACAGAGACAAAGCCGGACGCTAAGCTGGTATCCATGGAGGAGTTGAGAAGAATCCGCCGGGCAGTCGATCTGCCCATTGTTGCGATCGGCGGTATCTGCAAAGAAAATGCAGCGCTTTTTCGGTCTATGGGGATTGACGGTCTGGCAGTTGTATCTGCTATCATTGCCCAAGACGATATAAGGCAGGCGACGAATGCCCTAAAGTCTGTATTCATTACGTCAGCACCACGATCTTGACAGTAAACTCCCGCTTGTCGCAGTGCAGCGTGCAGCTGCCGCCATACTTATAGGCGATACGCCGCATAATGTCAATGCCGTATCCGTGAGCCGCCTTGTCCTTTTTGGAGGAGGCGGCGCGGTTGTTGCGGATCGATACCTTTTTTGACACGGGATTGACGATCTGGATCGCTGTGTGATTGGGCGTGGTATGTACAGTGGTGCGGATATAGGCATTTTCCTGAGACATACAGGCCTCAATGGCATTGTCGTAGGCATTGGACAGAAGGCTGCAGATATCCGGCGCGTCCAGAGCGTCAAAACCGGACAGAGCGCCGGTAAAGGTAAACTCTATGCCTTGTTCCTCACAGATTTTCATTTTGGAGCGGACTACCAGGTCTGCCACTTTGTTGCCGGTGAGTATTCCGCCGCCGGGGGAAACTGTATTCTGGCTCAACTGCTCCGCATACTTTTTGACCTCTCTGTAATTGCCCTCCTGACACAGCGTCTGTATCATAGCCATGTGGCTGGTGAGGTCATGGCGCAGCCGCCGCACCTGCTCCTCCTGCTCCTTTACATCCTGCAGGGCTTCCAGCTGCAGCTGCAGATACTCGGTCTGGCTCCTTTCCAGCGCCTCCCGGTATATCCGCATCCGGGAAGCTATCACACCGTACAGAAAATAACCGACGCTGAGCACGAAAGCCCCCAGAAAGAGCACCAGAAAGAGATAGTGTTTCACAGGTTCCATATGCGCATAGTATAAGAACATGACAAGTCCCGCGTCGATAAAGGAAAAGAGTGCAAGTACGATGCTGCCCAGAATCTCTCCCGGGCGAAAATGCAGAGGGGTCTGATATTTGCGCAGGACACAGCCCAGAAAGAGCAGACCTCCCAGAAAAAGAACATCCGTTACCAAATCATACCAGGTGTAGGTGTGATCGGGAAAAATAGGGATCAGGCTGTTGGGCATGATGGATTCAAGCAGCAGCATGGGAGTAATCATCAGCGTATAAAAGATGGCCATGGCCGCCAGAAGGCGCGGCAGATCAGAAAGATGCTTTCTGCTGAACAGCAAAACCGTCAGCACCAGCTCTCCTAACATAGTGAGTACCGACAGTAAATCTCCTGCGGCGGTCCAGTCGATAAAGACTACTCCCAGTATGGAAATCCCGGAGCAGAGGAGTACATTCCTGCGGCGCAGGTTCATATGGGCAGAGCATATATACTGGGTTATGAGGATTAGAATCCAATATTCCATCAGATTGATCGCGATGTCAAGCGGCAGGTATTTCATGCGTGTATATCTCCTTCAATATAGGTCTTTAGTGCGTGACCGAATTCCCTGCTCTTTCTTCGGCTGACGGGCAGAGTCTGTCTGCTGTCAAGCGTCAGTCTCAGAGTGTCGTACTCCCTGACATGGGACAGGTTGACCAGAAATTTGCGGTGAATGCGAAAAAAAAATGTCTCAGGGAGCTGCTGCTCCAATTCATTCAGACTTTTCCGCAGCGTGATAACATCGTCCAGGCAATGGAGGAGCGTCTCCTTGTTGGCGGCCTCCAGATACAGGATCTCCGGTATGTGCAGCAGCAGATTGCACTCCGGGGTCTTGAACAGCAGAGTCTGGGCTGAATCCTCCAGCTTTTTGCGGATATCCGCCATGATAAGGCGCAGATCGTTTTCCGCTACAGGCTTTAACAGGTAACGAAACGCATTCACTTCGTATCCCTCGGGGGCATATTCCAGGTAGGCGGTTATAAAAATCAGGATGGCGTACTTGTCCCACTCCCTGATCTTTCTGGCCAGCTCCATGCCGCTTATGGGAGACATCAAAATGTCCAGAAAAAGCACGTCATATCGTTCTCCGGCGGCATATTTTTTCAGCAGTTCCTCGGGTGAGAGGAAACATTCTACAATGCAGTCGTGCTCCTGCCACAGGAACTGGTATATTTTCCTCGTAAAAACTTCTTCGTCATCACAGATAGCGATTTTCATATGTACCCCGTTCCGTATAAATATTTGGATTTACTTTAGCATACTTCAACTGCTGCGTCAAGAAATCCTGTCGTCGGACCAATGCTCCAAATCATGGAATATTCGGCCTTGTGACCGCTTACGTCATTTTAGGCGCCGCTGGCGAACCATCCTGAAATTGAGTTAAAATTGTTAATTGCTCTAAAGCCCCTGGAGTGGTAAAATATTGTAGTGTGAAGGAGAAAGTGGGGTGCCGCCATGGAAAAGGTCTATAAGAGAAACGGCTATGCCATCACAGAGGATGAGAATGGAATTTGGATCTCATGGAATGAAGGGCCGTATGAGAAAACCGTTACTTATCCTATCTCAAGAGTAAACCTGGAAAAAGCTTTAAAGTCAGATCATGACGCATACGAAGTGATGATTTATGCCGAGACAGGAAGATGGCCGCCGGGAGAAGAAGAGCGGCAGGAGCACAGCAGGGTGTTTCTAAGGAAGTTTCCTGATCTGCTGGTGAAAATCCCGGAGAACCAGATACTGTTTGAGGAAGAGGAACTGAAATTACTGCTTGCCCGGGCAGCGGAAGAAATGGGAGAAGACGCAATGATCTATTACTATTACAACGACAAGGGAGAAAATGTTCCCAAATCAGAGGCCACAATCGAGAGGGTTTATGCTCCCGCCCCCAACGGCCTGCTCCAGCATGTGGCGGACAGGAGACTGCAGCGGGAGGGCGGTGAAGGTACGGTTCAGTATGAGATGTGCTTTGCCGGTGAATATCTGGAGGAGATTGTGCGGGATTTATGCGCTGTAATGCCGTTAAAGGTGCCGGAGGGCAGCATACGGAGGGCGCGGCAGGAGAGGGACCTGGAGAGTCTGCGCAATCTGCTGCTCTTAGGAGGAGAAGAGGAGTTTATCTGTGTGGACTGCAATGACCGAGACTGGATTTTTCCACTGGTGGTCAGGTGCCGGATGGGATATGCCGACGAGGTCCGCGCCGTCATGCAGAGGTGGGATAAGTCTGTCAGATTGGTATACGGTCAGAGCGCCTCGGAGGATATGCGCGACGTCTATGGCGGAGAGCACACCGTACTTGGCTGTCTTGAGGAATATTACCATATGAAAATCGGGGATATGTTCAAGATAAAGAGTTATGAGGATAAGCCGCTGTTGATCTCAAAATTCAGCACAGAGGATATAAAGCGGAACATTTTCCGGTTTGAGGAGAAATACAATATTTCCCTGCCGGGGCAGTATAAGGCTTTTCTGCAGAAATATAACGGCGGATATGCACCCCGCACGGATATTCTCTTCAAGGGAGAGGTGGTCAGCACCCTCACAGAGTTCAGCGGCGTTGGAGATGTGCCCAGGCCCTTTTGGGACTTCCATGTAGAACGCCTTGCGAAGAGGGAGCTGCTGCCCATTGCCGGAGATATTTTCGGGAATGATATTGCGATTGGGCTGGGCGATGGGAACAGAGGCAGGATTTTTTTCTGTGATCACGAGGAGGGAGATAAGCCGGAGTGCGAATGGAGGGATCTGAAGGCATTTTTTGCCGACTGTCACAGCGAGAGGATAGACATAAGCGCGGTTAAGTCGATAGAAGAGAGAGAGGCGTTCATGGTTAGAAGTGGGCGCGGGGATTACGTGACGGAGGGGCTGAGGCGCACATGGCAGGAGGAAATAGACTGGTATAAGGAAATCCGGCAGCAGGAGGTCATTCTGGATTGGCCGGATTGACATATAACCTCTTGATTATTGCGCGGGCAGGGCTTATAATGTGCATATGAGAAAGGTACGGAGAAAAGACTATGGCGGATAAAATAACAGTTGGTTGCCTGCGGGAGGATCTGGCGGTATGTCCGGGCTGCGGCAGCAGGAATATTGTGGGCAGAGACAGGGAGTATTGCCATTGCGGCCAGTGCGGCCAGGCATTGGAGATTCATATAGTCAGCAAGGTTGCGGAGGCCGGAGAGGATACGGAGAGACATAAGGAATTTGAACAGATGTCCCTGTTTTAACAGAATATTTTAAGGAGAAGGATATGGCGACAACAGGAAAAAGTATAGCGATACCGACGATTCTGAAGGTTGGGAAAGGCGCGCTGGAGAATATCGGAGGCTATCTGCGGGAAGAGAATTTTAAGAATGCGGTGATCTATTTCGGCAACGGACTGATTGAGTTGTTCGGCATGAGAGTCATGGACTCCCTGAAGGCGGCCGACATCGAGGTCCTGGAGTATCGGGAGATCGACACCGTGTGTATTGATGATATTGTGGAGATGGCGTTCACACTGCCCAGCAAGGTGCAGACGATCATAGCCATCGGCGGCGGCAAGGTGATTGATGCGGGCAAATACGCGGCGTTCCTGCGGGGACTGCCGTTTATCAGCGTGCCCACCTCCAGCTCCAGCGACGGATTTTCCAGCGCCAGCGCCTCCCTGATCGTGGAGGGCAGACGGGCTTCCGTGCCCGCCAAGCTGGCCTATGGCATTATTGTGGACACGGAAGTGATACGGACGGCGCCGGAGCGGTTTATCTATTCGGGCATTGGGGATATGGTGTCCAAGATCACCGCCCTGTACGACTGGGTGTTTGAGGCCCAGGCGGGCTATGCCCAGGTTAATGACTTTGCGGTTATGATAGCGAAGAAGGCGGTGAACAGCTTTGTGCGGACGCCGTTTAAGAGCATACAGGAGGAATTGTTCTTGAAGGAATTGCTGGACTCTCTGGCTATGAGCGGTATTGCCAATGAAATTGCGGGCAGCAGCGCGCCTACCAGCGGCAGTGAGCACCTGATTTCCCATGCGCTGGATAAGCTGTTGGAACAGCCCCAGCTCCACGGCGTTCAGGTGGGCATAGCCACCTATCTGATGGCCAGAGTGCAGGAGCACCGCTATGAGCGTGTCAACACGATTTTTACCGATACCGGTTTCTGGAAATATGTGGAGACTCTGGGTATGAAGAAGGAGGATTTTTCCAAAGCTATAGATATGGCGCCCTCCATCAAACCCCACAGACATACCTATCTGCATGAGGAGCAGTATCGGGAGCGGGCCAAGTGTCTGCTGACAGAGGACGAGATACTGAACAGAATTTTGGTTTAACAGGGGGTGATGGTTCTGAAACTGTTAAAAGGATTATTCTATGGATTTTGCATATTGGTGATTCTGCTCTGCGCATTGACGGTGGGGCTTGCCTTTTCGCCTTCAGCCACAGAAAAATTGGCTGATATCCTGTATGGAGAGAATCGGGACAGCGGGATACTGGACGTGATCGACAAGCCGGATACGCCGCCGACGGAGAGCGGCGCAGGGGAGCAGCCGGATGGGCAGGAGTTTCCGGAGCCTACCATAGCGCCGGTTCAAATGGACCAGCCTCTGACCTGGGAGCCTAAGAGCACACCGGAGCCGATTCAGCCCCCCGGACCGAGTGGTGTCCCCAACTTTGACTCCAACGGAATGGTTATCAATATTTATGCGGTGAAAAATGGCAGCACAGCGGAGCAGGCACCCAGTTATGTGATCCCCACAAGTGATGCCGTGGCAGCACCCAAGGAACTGGCTGACAGAGCCGGGTATACCCCGGTGACGGACGATACCACAGAGCTGAACACGGAGGAGGTCAACAAGCTAAAGACGGAGCTGACGCTGGGCGAGACCGGCACGGCGCTGTACTTTGACAGCCTGTATTATCCCTACTATTATCTGTTGGATGAGACGGGGCAGGCCATATACAGGCAGATTTATGCCAATGCCAACAGTATGAACAAAACTTTTATGCCCTGTCAGGATATCACCGTAAATGCGCTGAAAACCGTGTTTGAGGCGGTGTACAACGATCACCCGGAGCTGTTCTGGCTGGAGACCGGCTATAGCTGCCGGTACAGCCGCAGCGGAAAATGTGTGGAGATTACGCTGCAATTCAGTGTGGAAAGCGCGGATCTGGAAGAGTTCAAGTCCACCTTTAACACACAGGTGAACAGGATTCTGAATCAGGCATGGGGGCTTGCCGACGATTACGAGAGGGAAAAGTATGTTCACAACCGACTGCTGGAGCTGGTAGAGTATCAGAGCGGCGCCCCCATGAGCCAGAGCGCCTACAGTGCCCTGGTAAACGGCAAGACTGTCTGCGCAGGCTATGCCAGAGCGTTTCAATATCTGATGCAGCAGCTGGGGATTCCCTGCTATTATTGTACGGGCTATTCGGGAGAGAATCACGCCTGGAATATCATCTATCTCTATGGAGAATATTACAATGTGGATCTGACTTGGGATGATACGGAACCTGCCACCTACAAGTTTTTCAACAAGACGGATCAGGATTACGCCACCACTCACGCGCGCAGGAGCCTAGCCCAGAAACTGCCGGCCTGCGGTGGCATCAGTTACCGGAATCTGGAGGAGGTCCCCGAGGAGGCAGAGCCTACTCCGACCCCTTCGCCCAAGGCGACTCCCGCACCGACCGAGGCCCCGGATAATCCGTATATATCGGCGGAGCTTGAGACGTATTATCGGGATTGCGGTCAGAAGATTATCGACAACGGACTGGGGAGTTTCAGCTTTGTGCAGGACATTGACGCTGAACTGTGGAACGAGCTGTGGACTGCATATAACAACGGCAATATATCGGACAGTTTTCTGGTAAGGGCCATGAACCGTCTGGGAGGCAGTTCCTGCAGCGTGCAGATAGTTTGCCAGGTGACGGCGGACGGTCGGTATCGTCTAACTCATACAGTCTATACACAGTGACATAAATAACACATGATACAAAAAGGCGTTTCGGGTGAAAATCCGGGATGCCTTTTTTGGTGCGTCGGGATTATTTTCAAAAAAAGAAACAGGCATATCTTACTTGTCCTATCATATATTGAGATAGGGAGGTGCTGGAGATGAACACAAATCTGGCAGATATTTTTCCGGCGGCGTACAGGATTTATTTTAAGACCGCTGCGGGACGGGAGAAACAGGTCAGTGAGATCCGGCTGCGGGTCGACCGACCGGCCATTCTGATGGAGGGAAACCGGGAAGTCTTTCTGAGAGAGGACGGGTCCTATACGGAACATATGGAACAGGCCTGGCATCCGGACAGGCAGGCTCTGCAGGAGATTGTCAGTCATCTTTGCCAGTATTCTCTCTACGCCTATGAGGACGAGCTGCGACAGGGCTATATCACCATTGAAGGCGGCCACCGGGTCGGGATTGTGGGACAGGCGGTGCAGGAGGGCGTCGGCGCCATCCGCACTATCAAATATATCTCCGCCATAAACATCCGCGTTGCCCATCAGATTCTCGGGGCGGCCAATTCGGTGCTGCCCTATATTTATAAGGGAGGCAGCATGCGCAACACACTGATAGTCTCCCCACCGGGCTGTGGTAAGACCACACTGCTGCGGGATATGGTGAGGCAGATTTCCGGCGGCAATGCCTACGGCCCGGCCCGGACGGTGGGAGTGGTGGACGAGCGCTCGGAGATTGCGGGCTGCTATATGGGGCTGCCTCAAAACGATCTGGGGCCGCGCAGCGATGTGTTGGACGCCTGCCCCAAGGCGCTGGGAATGATGATGCTGCTGCGCAGTATGTCGCCGGCAGTGCTGGCGGTGGACGAACTGGGCAGCAGCGAGGAGATACGGGCGGTGAGGATGGCCGCCTCCTGCGGAGTCAGTCTGGTGGCAACCATACATGGCATGGATATGCAGGATGTACAGGGGAAACCGGGGATGGGTGAGCTGCTGGCGGAGGGGATATTTGTCTGTATTTTGGTGCTGAAACGGGATAGGCAGGGGCGCTGCAGGGTGAGACAGGTGCTGCACCGCAGACAGATGGACGGCATATGGGAGGAGGTGGCGGGAGATGCTACGGCTGGCGGGATTTAGCATGATCGGACTTAGCTGCAGCGGACTTGGGATATGGTACGCCGTGCAGCTGCGGCAGCGTCTGGAACATCTGCATGCCATGAACCGGATCATAGAGCTGCTGGTCAGTCTGCTGCAGTATGGGAAAAGTACTCTGCCTGAATGCTGCCGTCAGTTGGCGGCCCAGGTGGAGGAACCATACCGGCAGGCCTTTGCATTGGTGTATCGGGAGCTGGCGGAAAACAGGGGAAAAAGCTTTGCGGAGGTATATGCGCAGATCATGGGTGGGGCGATGAAGGGCGTCGGTTCGCTGAAGGAGCAGGACAGGCAGCTCTTTCTGCAATGTGTCCTTCAGCAGGGCTGTGGTGACGGGGAGACGGGAATACGGCTGATCCGGCGGCAGCAGGAGCTGTTGAAAGAGCGGATTGCAAGGCTTGAGGCAGAAAACCGGGAGAAGAGCCGCATGGCGGTGGGACTGGGAACTCTGGGCGGAATTCTGCTCATTATCATACTGCTGTAGCGCCAGGGTTTTATTTGACGAAAGCGTTTGGAGAGATAATACGATAGAGGTAGGTATGGGTGTGAGTCTGATATTTAAAATTGCGGCAGTGGGAATATTGGTTACAATACTGAGTCAGGTGCTCAAGCACAGCGGCCGGGAGGAGCATGCTTTTCTCATCAGTCTGGCAGGCTTGATTTTGGTGCTGACCTGGATCGTACCATATATTTATGATTTGTTCACCACCATACAGGCCCTGTTCGACCTGACGTAACGGGTGGTAAAACAGCATATTTCCGGACAGCCCCCAGAGAATTTCGGACCGCTTGCGGTCTGAAATTACTCTGCCGGAATTGGGACTGGGAGGAAATATGCGAAATGGAGGTTCCAAGGAACCTCTAAATAGGAGAAGGCTATGTCAGAACTTATCAAAATAGGCATACTGGGGATCTTGGGCGTTATGGTAGCGCTGCAGTTTAAGGCCACTCGGCCGGAGTATGGGATTTATATGGGGCTGGTAATCAGTATTCTGATATTTGCGTATGCGGTGCGCCAGTTCTCCGCCGTGCTGGAAAAGTTTGCGTTGATACGGCAGTTTCTTGGGAGCAGCCAGAGCTATCTGACCATTCTGTTAAAAATAACAGGCGTGACGTATATCTGTGAATTCAGTGCGGGGATATGCAAGGACGCGGGATATGGGTCAGTGGCCGAACAGATTGAGATACTGGGTAAGCTGTCGGTGATGTTCGCCGGGCTGCCCATACTGCTGGCGGTGATGGAGCAGATACAGACGTTCATGCGCTGAGACATGCGGGACGGCAGCTGCGGGATGTGCGGGAGACTCGAGCGGAGGGAGCCATGGAGGGATTGTCGGTTGATATAATATGGGAGGAATACGGACTGGATCAGCTGCAGCAGGGGCTTTCCGACCTGTTTCCGGGGAGTACATTTTCCCTGCGGCAGGTATTTTCCCAGATATTGCAGGGAGATGTGCTGGGAGCCATTCGGGATATTCTGAACGCGATGCTGGGCGATATAGGAGGCCAGCTGGCAGGTATGCGCAACGTCCTGCTGTGGCTGGTAATGCTGGGAATCGTGTCGGCGCTGATGAGCCATTTTATGGAGATATTTGACAAGCATCAGATTGCCGATATCAGTTTCTATTTTATGTATTTGCTGCTGACCGCAGTTTTGCTGGCAAGTTTTGGACAGACAGTGCAGGTGGCTACAGATACTATGGAGAATATCCTGGTATTCATACGATTGCTGGTGCCCACATATCTGATGGCTGTGGGCGTGGCCAGCGGAACTACCACGGCGGGCGCAAGCCATCAGCTGGTGCTGCTGTTGATCTATGGCGTGGAGCGGGTGCTGGTGGGAGGGCTGCTGCCCTTCATATACAGCTATGTGCTGCTGGCTGTGGTCAATGGCATATGGATCGAGGAGAAATTGTCCCTGCTGATGGAACTGCTGGAGAAGGCAATTAAGGCGGCGCTGAAGACGATTATCGGAGTGGTGACGGGAATAAGTGTCTTTCAAGCGGTAATAACACCCGTTATAGATACGGCAAAATCGTCCACGCTGCAGAAAGTGGTGTCAGCCATTCCGGGTATCGGCGGGGCGGCGGACAGCGTGGCCTCACTGGTGATCGGATCGGCTGTGGTAATCAAGAACAGCATCGGCGTGGTGCTTTTGATTTTGCTGGTGTGTATGTGTCTGGCTCCACTGCTGCAGATACTGCTGACGGCCTGTTGTCTGAAACTGGCTGCCGCAGTCATGGGAATTGTCAGCGACAAGCGGATCACGGCATGTACCAACAAGGTGGGGGAGGGAAGCATGATGCTGCTGAGAATCACAGGCACGGCGCTGCTGTTGTTTCTGATTAGTATATCCGTCGTGGCTGTCTCCACCAACCATGGGTTATAGCAAGGCCCAAAGAATTGGGCCGCAGCGGAACTTAACAGCATCTGCCCTCCTAGTGCCCAGAGAATTTCTGAACGCCAAAGCGGTCAGAAATTACTCTGCGGGAAATGGTACTGGGAGGGCGGATGCGGAACTTCTAATAAGGAGGATATATATGTGGGAGATGCTGCTTGGAAGCATACGGCAGATAGGCATATTTATGATCTGTGCCCAGGCTCTGATATACTTCAAGCCCAAGGGTTCCTATGAAAAATATCTGAAATTGCTGGTCAGTACCATGATTCTGGTGCAGCTATTGGGCCCGGTGCAGGCTTTGTTCTCCGACAGCGGGGGACAGAGCCTGGAGGAGCGGATTGCATTTTACAGCAGTTCCTTCGAGCAGGGGCTGGAGGAGGCGACGCTGGAGGAATACCAGGTGGAGCAGATTCGGCAACAGCTGTTGACGGCTCAGATCAAGGCCCAGATGGAGGCATGGGACATTGGGACGGAAAGCGATTTGACGGAGACGGACGAGATTCGCATTCAAATCGATCCGGTGACTGTGGGGACACCTCAGAGTGGACCGATGGACATGGAGCAGGGGGAGGAGGAGCATGGAGGAGAAGATAAGGAGCAGAATGGCAAAATGGCTGAAGAGGGATAATCTGCTGATCCTGCTGTTGGCCGGTGTGCTGCTGGTGGTCATAGCACTGCCCACGGAAAAGAAAAGCCGGGAGCAGCAGAATCCGGGAGCGGTCACGGGGAGTTCAGGCGGCGCTGTCCAGGAATCAATATCCGTAGGCGCCGGATTTTCCGATGTGGAGGAGTACGCCGCTTATCTGGAAAAGCGGCTGGAAAATACCCTCTCCCAGGTGAGCGGCGTGGGCGCGGTGCAGGTGATGATCACTTTGGAGGCAACCCAGGAACTGGTGTTGGAGAAAGACCAGCAGACCCAGAGCAGCAGCACCACTGAGGAGGACAGCCAGGGAGGGAGCCGTTATTCCCATCAGACTAGCCGGTCGGAGAACACGGTGTATCACAGTTCGGGAAACAGTGAACCCTATGTGATAAAAACGCTGCTGCCCCGGGTGGAGGGGGTGGTGGTGGTGGCCCAGGGGGCCGGAACCGGCAATATCAACAGAAATATAACGGATGTGGTGCAGGCACTTTTTGACGTAGAGGTGCATAAAGTAAAGGTAGTGAAAATGGACGACAGCGCGAATATATCCGAATAAGCCCTCATACAATGAACTAGTAAAAAGAAGAGAGCATAGAAAAGGGAGAGAAAGTGTGAAAAACTTAATCAAAAAAAATCAGCTAATGATTACCGCTCTTGCGATTATGCTGGCCATTGCAGGATATCTGCAGTTTGCGGGGACCAATCTGGACGAGGAATATCTGGGTGACAGCGGGAAGACGGCGGAGGTGACGAACACGGATGGGGTGATCACAGACAATGTGGTGGCCGGGCAGTACAGCATAAGCGACATCGACGGCATGCTGGATTTGTCGGAGGCGGACCTGGTGGCGTCCTCCATCACGGAAATCGACAGTCTGGACACGGACGGGGATGTGATTGCCGAGAATTATCTGGACTCGGATATGGTGGTTGGAGAGGCACAGCCGGGAGAGGGCGAAGTGCCCGGCGAAGCGGTGTTTTCCTCCTCCAACGGTGTTGCGCTGCTGTCCGAAGCCAAGCTGTTAAAGGAACAGGTGAGGGCAAAGAACAAGGAGGCGCTGCTGCAGATCATCAACAGTGACGGACTCTCGGAAGAGCAAAAGCAGGAAGCAGTGAATACTATGGTACAGATGACAACCATTGCCGAGAGAGAGGCGGCTGCAGAGATTTTGCTGGAGGCCAAGGGCTTTTCCGACGTGGTGGTCAGCATCAACGACGGCGCTGTGGACGTGGTGGTAAATGCTCTGACGCTGACGGACGCTCAGCGGGCGCAGATTGAGGATATCGTGAAACGCAAGACGGAGATAGGCGCGGAGAATATCATTATCAGCACGGTGGTACAGGAATAATTTAGTGTACATTACATAAAAATGTGGTATACTTATTACAAGTGGATTTTATACTGACTAACGTAAAGATTTTTAGGTTTCCGCACAGCACATGCCGCATAATCGGGCAACATGTACTGTGCGGAAAGGAAAATCTAATCGTTAGTGAGTATACGAAAGGTGAGGAAAAGATATTGAGCGACAAACGAGTGTTTTTAATTGTGCTGGACAGTTTTGGAATCGGGGAGATGGCGGACGCGCCGCAGTATGGGGATGAAAATGTGAATACCCTGCGCAGCGTGGCAGCCAGCTCCTGTTTCCATGTACCCAATTTAGAGCGCCTGGGGCTGTTTCATATTGATGGGGTGGCGCAGGAGCCGGTTATCCGCCGGCAGGCCACGGTTGCGCAGTCTCAGGTGATCGGCAGATATGCCAGAATGACTGAGCGCTCCTGCGGCAAGGACACCACCATAGGGCATTGGGAGATAGCCGGGCTGGTGTCCCAGCGTCCTCTGCCCACTTATCCCCAGGGCTTTCCGGCGCAGGTGCTGGAGGAGTTTTGCCGCCGCACCGGAAGGGGTGTTCTGTGCAATCTGCCCTATTCGGGCACTCAGGTGATACAGGAGTATGGGGACGCGCATATGCGTACAGGTGATCTAATCGTGTACACCTCGGCGGACAGTGTGTTTCAGATTGCCGCACATGAGGAGATTGTCCCGGTGGAGCAGCTTTACGAGTACTGCCGTATCGCACGGGAGATTCTTCAGGGTGAGCACGGCGTGGGCCGGGTGATTGCCAGACCCTTTGTGGGCCCGGCCGGAGGCCTGTTTACCAGAACTCCCCACAGACATGACTTTTCGCTGGAGCCGCCCGGTGTGACCATGCTGGATCAACTGTCCGGGGCGGGGAAAAGTGTGATTGCCGTGGGAAAAATACAGGATATTTTCGTAGGCAGGGGCATTACGGAGCATGTCTATACCGGGGGCAACGAGGAGGGCATCCAGCGCACGCTGGAATACTTAGACAGAGATTTCGAGGGACTGTGCTTTGTCAATCTGGTGGATTACGATATGCTGTACGGCCATCGCAGAGATGTGGAGGGCTATGCCCGGGCGCTGAGCGTATTTGACGAGAGCCTGCCCAAGATCATGGAAAAAATGAGACCGGAGGACCTGCTGATGATCACGGCGGACCACGGCTGTGACCCGGCCTACGCCAGGACTACCGATCACACCAGAGAGTATACGCCCCTTTTGATGTACGGGGAGAGGGTGAGCCCCGGCAATATGGGAACCCGGGAAACCTTTGCGGATATCGGCGCCACGGTGCTGCAATATTTTGACATTGACTCCGAGATTGCCGGGGAGGGACTGTTTCCCCATTAGGCTGAGAACCATTTCTAATGTCGTCAGCTATACTGACTAACGTTAAGATTTTCCAATTTTCGCACAGCACATGTCGCATAATCGGGCAACATGCACTGTGCAAAAGGGAAATCTAACCGTTAGTGAGTATATAAAATACAATGAATTTGGAGGAACGTAAACCCATGAATCAATATACAGAAGAAATAAACAGACGGCGTACTTTCGCCATTATCTCACACCCGGATGCGGGCAAGACCACTCTGACGGAAAAATTCCTGCTCTACGGCGGCGCCATCAATCTGGCGGGCAGCGTCAAGGGCAAGGCCACGGCGAGACATGCGGTGTCCGACTGGATGGAGATTGAGAAGGAGAGAGGTATTTCAGTCACCTCTTCCGTGCTGCAGTTCGAGTACGATGGTTTTTGTATCAATATCCTGGACACCCCGGGGCACCAGGATTTCTCGGAGGACACCTACCGGACCCTGATGGCGGCGGATTCCGCGGTGATGGTCATTGACGCGTCCAAGGGCGTGGAGGCCCAGACCCGCAAGCTTTTCAAGGTCTGCGGCATGAGGGGTATTCCTATTTTCACCTTTATCAATAAGCTGGACAGGGACGCCAACGATACCTTTGAGCTGCTGGACGAGATCGAGAAGGAGCTGGGCATTGCTACCTGTCCCGTCAACTGGCCCATCGGTTCAGGGAAAGGCTTTAAGGGTGTGTACGACCGCGAGGAGAAGGCGGTGTACACCTACTCCGACACGGAGAAGGGCACCAAGGAGGGAGAGACCCGGGTGGTGTCGGTGCAGGAGGAGACAGA
The DNA here is from genome assembly GCA_964383805.1 of uncultured Acetatifactor sp. Lineage (GTDB taxonomy): Bacteria > Bacillota > Clostridia > Lachnospirales > Lachnospiraceae > Acetatifactor. The sequence continues at coordinate 23,477 of CAYLIM010000023.1, read as the reverse complement.
GCTGCGTGAACTGATCGGAGATCCGGCGGCGGACAAGCTGCTGGAGGAGGTGGAGCTTCTGGACGGGGCAAGCGCGGAATTTGATCTGGAGGCCGTGCAAAAAGGGCAGCTTACCCCGGTGTTTTTCGGATCGGCGCTGACCAATTTTGGCGTGGAAATCTTTTTGCAGCATTTTCTGCGGATGACCACCACACCTCTGCCCAGAACGGCGGATGTGGGGCTGATAGACCCGGTGGAACATGAGTTTTCGGCCTTTGTGTTCAAGATTCAGGCCAATATGAACAAGGCTCACCGGGACAGGGTTGCCTTCATGCGAATCTGTTCGGGCCGTTTTGACGCCAATATGGAGGTGCGCCATGTGCAGGGCGGGAAAGTGATGCGTCTGTCCCAGCCCCAGCAGATCATGGCGGACGAGAGAAAGATCTTAGGCGAAGCCTATGCGGGAGACATTATCGGCGTGTTTGACCCCGGTATCTTCTCCATAGGAGACACACTGTGCATGCCCAAAGAAAAGTTCGTCTATGAGGGGATTCCCACCTTTGCGCCGGAGCATTTTGCCAGAGTGCGTCAGGTGGACACTATGAAACGCAAGCAGTTTACCAAGGGAGTGCAGCAGATCGCCCAGGAGGGCGCCATCCAGATTTTCCAGGAATTCAATTCCGGCATGGAGGAAATCATTGTGGGCGTGGTGGGCGTGCTGCAGTTCGATGTGCTGAAATACCGCCTGGAGAACGAGTACAATGTGGAGATCCGGCTGGAGAATCTGCCCTACGAGCATATCCGCTGGATCGCTAACAAGGATCAGGTGGATGTAGAGAAACTGACCGGTACGTCAGACATGAAAAAGGTCAAGGACATGAGAGGGAATCCACTGCTGCTGTTTGTGAATTCCTGGAGCATAGGCATGACTCTGGACCGCAACAAGGGACTGGAGCTGTCGGAGTTCAGTAAAGAATAGTGTGAGAAGAAGTTCTGGACTTGCCCGGGCAAGTCCAGCTTACAGCAAAGGCTGTTTCGCAAAGAACTTCTAATCTCACACTTGAAAAATGCCGGGAAATAGGCATTTTTCATCCTGATATGAGTGGGGGTTAGTGTGAGAGGAAGGTGCCTGATTGCGTAGGCGAAAAAAAGATTTTATAAGAAAAACTGCATATATAGGAGCGTTTTGCGGTATTATAGCGGTGTTGGCGGCTGTGTTTGTACTGGTCGGCCGCCCGGGTTTTTGGGAGAGTGACTCGCAGGGTACAGAGAATACGGTCCCGCGGCGGGAGATTGCCGATGACTACAGCATGGATGCGCCGGAGTCGGCTCAGGAATCCCGGGTTGTGACCTGGCAGGCGCTGCTGGCTCCTCAGGACGGTGAGGACGATGCGGCAGTGGACTATACGAACCCACTGGCCTGGGAGTACTGCTATCAGCAGCTGGACGAGCCGGGACGCCAGTGGTATCGGGATATTCAGCGGATTTTGGCGAGTCTGGGGCAGGAGCAGGAATTGTCCCCGGAGGGTCTGGAGGCGGGACTGACAGAGGAGGATATCGACAGGATATTCTGTTATGTGCTGGCGGACCACCCGGAATATTTCTACGTAGACGGTTATCGCTATACAAAATACAGCCGGATGGACAGGCTGGTCAAGATTGAGTTTTCCGGCAGCTACACCTGCGACGGTCAGGAGTGCGCCGACAGGTGGGAGCAGATCAGCGAGGCCGCAGGGGCATTGCTGGCGCAGGCTCCGGCCGAGGGGGACGACTATGAGAAAGCGCGCTATGTATATGAAACCCTGATCCGCAGCACCGACTATGTGCTGGACGCGCCCGACAGTCAGAACCTGTATTCCGTTCTGGTGAACGGCGCGTCCGTGTGCCAGGGCTATGCCAAGGCCACCCAATATCTGCTCAACTGTCTGGGGATTCCCTGCATGCTGGTGCAGGGGCAGGTGGAACCGGGAGAGGGACATGCCTGGAATCTGCTCTGCCTGGACGGGGAATATTACTATATGGACACCACCTGGGGGGACGCCTCCTACCGACAGGCCGAGGGAGTGGATGAGGAGCAGGGATGGATTCCTCAGGTCAATTATGACTATCTGTGTGTCACCACCCAGCAGCTGCTCCGCACCCATACACCCAGCAAGGATGTGCCGCTGCCGGAGTGTACCGCCACCCGCGACAATTATTATGTGCGGGAGGGTTGTCTGCTGGACGAATGCGAGGAGACGGTGCTGCAGCAGGCCTTCGATCGTGCCGTCTCGGCGGGCAGGCAGGAGATCTCCCTGAAATGTACGGAGGAGAGTGTATATCGCCAGCTGTTGGAGCATCTGATCGGACAGAAGGAGGTATTCTCCTACCTGGGCAGTGACTGCAGTACTCTGCACTATGCCCGCAATGAGAAACAGCTGTCCATCACCTTCTGGTTTTCCTAGCTTTTTTGTACTTGAGAGATCAGGCAGAATGTGTTACAATATAATATGATTCACAAAAAAGGCGGGAACATACCGATTGGTGCAATATCACAGGCATAGCCGGAGTTTGGCTCAGACCAGACAGTAGGTGGCTTAGCCAACTACAGATATGCGGAAAGGGGCAGATATGGAAAAAGAGATAGATAGAAAGACAGTAGTGTTGCAGGAGGACGAGAATGTGGGTAGTGTGAAGATAGCGGATGATGTGGTGGCCACCATTGCCAGACTGGCGGCCAACGAGGTTGAGGGAGTGGCTCCGGCCATAGGCTCCAACGGAAAACCGGTTAAAAAATATGTCAGAGTGGAAGTGAGCGGCGGCAATGTCGTTGTGGACCTGGCGGTGGTGCTGGCCTATGGTTTCAATATTCCCGCCACCTGCAGCAAGGTGCAGGCCAAGGTAAAGTCCGCCATCGAGAATATGACGGGACTCACCTGCAGCGACGTCAATATCCGCATTGCCGGGGTGAAGGTGAACTAAAGAGGACGGAGAGTAGGATCTATGGGACGACGTGAACAGAGGGAGCAGATATTTAAGCTGCTCTTTCGCGTGGAATTCAATACGCCGGAGGAGATGCCTGAGCAGAGGGATTTTTTTCTGGATCAGATAAAGCTGCCGGCCCAGGAGGAGGGAATGGCGGCCAAAGAGAAAGATATTGTCTATATCGCGGACAAATTTGAACGGATACAGGAGCAGCTCCCCGGGATCGACAAGTTGATCGACGAAAAGGCGCAGGGGTGGAGTGTGAGCCGCATGGGCAAGGTGGAGCTGACTCTGCTGCGCCTGGGCGTCTACGAGATCATGTATGACGAGGATGTGCCCGACAGCGTGGCCATCAACGAGGCAGTGGAGCTGGCCAAGAAATATGGACAGGACAATTCCGGCGCTTTTGTCAATGCCGTGCTGGCGAAATTTTTGCGCCCGCAGCAGGGGGAGAGACAGTGATGGCGCGCAATATTTATACTGTCACGCAGGTCAATGCGTATATCAAAAATATGTTCACGCAGGATTATATGCTGCAGGCCCTTTTCGTAAAAGGAGAAGTGAGCAACTGCAAGTATCATTCCTCTGGACATATTTATTTTACGTTAAAGGATCAAAAGGGGACGCTAAACTGCGTCATGTTCGCAGGCAACCGCAGGGGGCTGGATTTCCATATGCAGGAGGGCCAGCAGGTCGTCGTGGGCGGCGTGGTGGATGTGTATGAGAGAGACGGGAAATACCAGCTCTATGCAAAGCAGATCGTCTTAGACGGCGCCGGGGCACTGTACGAGCGTTTTGAGCAGCTGAAACGGGAGCTGGAGGAGCAGGGCATGTTTGCCCAGGAATACAAGAAACCGATCCCCGGGTTTATACACACTCTGGGGGTGGTGACGGCGGATACGGGCGCTGCGGTGAGGGATATTATACAGATTGCCACCCGGCGCAACCCCTATGTGCAGATACTGCTCTATCCCGCCATTGTTCAGGGGGATCAGGCTCCCGAGAGTATTGTCAGAGGCATCAGGGCCCTGGAGAGGCAGGGAGTGGACGTGATGATCGTGGGCCGGGGCGGCGGTTCCATCGAGGATTTGTGGGCCTTTAACTCGCGGGAGGTTGCCCAGGCGGTGTTTGACTGCTCGGTGCCCATTATCTCGGCGGTGGGCCATGAGACGGACACCACCATTATTGATTTTGTGTCGGATCTGCGGGCGCCGACGCCCTCCGCAGCGGCAGAGCTGGCAGTGTACGACATCCGGCAGCTGACAGATGCGCTGGAGAACGCCGGAATGGAGCTGAAAAGAGGGATGCAGCGCAGGCTGGCAGGAGAGCGGAGCAGAGTGGAGAATGCGGCGCTGCGCCTGAAGGCCGCCAGTCCCCAGAGCCGACTCAGGGAGAGACGCACTTACCTGATACAGTTGGAGGAGAGGCTGCAGCGGGGCATACAGGGAAAGATTCAGGAGAAGAGACACCGGATGGCTCTGTATATCGAACAGATGAAGGGGCTTTCTCCCCTGCATAAGCTCAGCAGCGGTTACAGCTATGTGACGGATCAGGAGGGAAACACCGTCCGCTCCGTGCAGGGAGTGCAGCCGGGGCAGACCGTGACGATCCATGTGACGGACGGCCGGATCAGAGCCAGGGTGACGGACCGGGAGGCCACCGGTTTTCCGGGGAAAGCAATGTGCTGACATGGACGGATACCGGGACATGCAGTGAGAGAGAAAAGGCGAGGATGAGCAGATGAAAGCATTGAGCATAGAGGAGAATTTCGCGAAACTGGAGGAGGCCATACAGCGCCTTGAAAACGAGGACACCTCCCTGGAGGAGGCATTTGCTGCCTACAGCGAGGGCATGCAGCTGGTGAAGGCATGTAACGACCAGATCGACAGGGTGGAAAAACAGGTTCTGAAACTGACCCAGGAGGGGACTCTGGAGCCTTTGGATGCGGAGGAATGAGAGAAATATGGAACAGATACAGGATACCATACAGCGCAGGGCCGGGGAGGTCGAGGAGATCATCTGCAAGTGGCTGCCCGGGGAAACCGGCTTGCAGCACACAGTGCTGGAGGCCATGAATTACAGCGTGTTGGCTGGAGGCAAGCGTCTTCGCCCCATGCTGATGCAGGAGGTGTATCGGATGTATGGGGGAAACGGCCGGGTGATCGAGCCTCTGATGGCCGCCATTGAGATGATACACACCTACTCTCTGGTGCATGACGATCTGCCCGCCATGGACAACGACGAGTACCGCCGGGGACGGAAGACCACTCATGCGGTATACGGGGAGGCCATGGGGATTCTCGCCGGAGACGGACTGCTGAATCTGGCGTGGGAGACGGCGATGCAGGCGTTTTCGCTGGATGAGCAGGACAAAGGGGAGCCGGGGGAAGAGGCGGCGCGCCTGGGGCGCATTGCCAAAGCCGTAAAGGTTCTGGCCCGGAAGGCGGGAGTCTATGGCATGATCGGCGGACAGACGGCGGATATAGAGGCGGAGGAGGCCCAGCAGGTCACTATGGAGCAGCTTCTCTTTATCCATGAGCATAAGACGGCGGCTCTGATTCAGGCGTCCATGATGGTGGGGGCGATTCTGGCGGGAGCCGACGAGAGCCAGGTACGGCAGATGGAGAAATGCGCCTACGATATCGGTATCGCCTTCCAGATTCAGGACGATATACTGGACGTCACCGGCAGCATGGAGGAGCTGGGCAAGCCCATAGGGAGCGATGAAAAGAATCACAAGCAGACCTATGTGACAATCAGAGGGCTGGAGGATTCGGCGGCCGAGGTGGAACGGCTTTCCAGGGAGGCCATGGAGATCCTCTCTTCTGTGGAGGGAGACAGCAGCTTTTTGCAGGCGCTGACGGAATACCTGATTCACCGCAGAAAATAGCTCCGCGGGACATGGGAAAGAGCGGAGCGGCAACGTGGGGTAAATTTATATGTACTTAGAGCAGATTCAGAATGTAAATGATATTAAAAATATAGATTCCAAAAATTATGAAGAGCTTGCCCAGGAAATCAGGGATTTTCTGATTCGCAAGATCAGCGTCACAGGTGGGCATCTGGGCAGCAATCTGGGGGCAGTGGAGCTGACTATGGCGCTGCATCTGGCCCTCAAACTCCCGGAGGATAAGATCATATGGGATGTGGGGCACCAGTCTTACACTCACAAGATACTGACCGGGCGCAAGGACGGCTTTGACGGTCTGCGTCAGTTCCATGGCATGAGTGGCTTTCCCAAGCGCAAGGAGAGCAACTGCGACGCCTTTGACACAGGGCACAGCTCCACCTCCATCTCAGCGGGGCTGGGGCTGGTGAAAGCCAGAGATATCCAGGGATTGGACCAGACTATTGTGTCCGTCATCGGTGACGGCGCCATGACCGGGGGCATGGCCTATGAGGCCATGAACAATGCGGGAAAGCTGGAGACTAATTTTATCATTATTCTGAACGACAACAATATGTCTATCTCCGAGAATGTGGGCGGCGTCTCAAAATATCTGAACAATATCCGGACGGCGGACAGCTATCTGGATCTGAAAAAAGGAATCTATGAGGCTCTGCGGGGAACGCCCAGAGGCAACAATATGGTGTCCGGCATACGCAGAGTCAAGAGCAGTTTCAAGCAGCTGGTGATTCCCGGCATGCTCTTTGAGGACATGGGCATTACATATCTGGGGCCGGTGGACGGGCATAATATTCAGGCTTTGATCCGGGTGATCCAGGAGGCCAGGAGAGTAAACGGAGCGGTGATGATCCATGCCATCACCCAGAAGGGGAGGGGCTATGCCCCGGCGGAGCGCCATCCTGCCCGGTTCCACGGCGCCGATCCCTTTGACGTGGAGACGGGACTGCCCACCAAACCCCGTACCACTCCCAATTACACGGACATATTTTCCACTGTGATGTGTAAGCTGGGAGGGAGAGACGACAAGGTGGTGGCGATCACCGCCGCCATGCCGGACGGCACGGGGCTGAAACGGTTCCGCAACATGTATCCGGAACGCTTTTTCGACGTGGGGATCGCCGAGGAGCATGCGGTGACATTCGCCGCAGGGCTGGCGGCAGGGGGAATGAAACCTGTGGTGGCGGTTTACTCCTCGTTTTTGCAGAGGGCCTACGATCAGATACTGCACGATGTCTGTATTCAGAATCTGCCGGTGGTCTTTGCCATTGACCGTGCGGGGCTGGTGGGCAGTGACGGAGAGACTCACCAGGGGATATTTGATCTGTCCTATCTCACCAGCATACCCAATATGCATGTGTGCGCCCCCAAGAACAAATGGGAGCTGGCGGACATGCTGAAGTATGCGGTGGTGTTCGGCGGCCCCATGGCGATCCGTTATCCCAGAGGGGAAGCCTATGACGGCCTGAGGGAGTATCGGGAACCTATTGTCTGCGGCAGAGCGGAGTGGATTTACCGGGAGCGGGAGATTGCGCTGTTTGCCCTGGGCAGCATGGTCAAAACGGCGGAGCGGGTCAGGGAGCAGCTTAAGGCAGAGGGACTGCAGGTGAGCCTGGTCAACGCCCGTTTTGTGAAACCCATTGACGAGGAGGCGGTGCGGGAGGCCTGCCGGGAACACTCGCTCATCGTGACGATGGAGGAAAATGTGTCTGCCGGGGGATTTGGCGAGAGAGTTCTGAAACTGATCTGCGACGAGAAATTGGAGGCGGACTGCCTGCAGGTGGCGCTGCCCGACGCCTATATCGAACACGGCAATGTGGAGAAATTAAAGAGCGAGATCGGTATGGATGCGGACAGCATCTGCCGGAGCATCCGGGAGAGGATAGCTGCGAGGGAGATGTATACTGACTAACGCAGTGAGTATAAGCTGAAAGGGAGACTATGAAGGAGCGTTTGGATGTTATTTTGGTGGGGCAGGGCTATGCGCCTTCCCGGGAGAAGGCCAAGGCAGTCATCATGTCGGGCAATGTCTATGTGAATGGGCAGAAGGAGGACAAGGCCGGCAGCATGTTTGAGCTGGAGGGCCTGCAGCTGGAGGTCAGAGGCGCCGCCCAGAAATATGTGAGCAGGGGCGGCCTGAAACTGGAGAAGGCGGTGGAGCGCTGGGACATCTCCCTGGAGGGGCTGGTGTGCATGGACATAGGCGCCTCCACGGGAGGCTTTACCGACTGCATGCTGCAGAGCGGAGCCGTGAAGGTCTACTCCGTGGACGTGGGGCCGGGACAGTTGGACTGGAAACTGCGCACCGATCCCAGGGTGGTGTGCATGGAAAAGACCAATTTCCGCTACATGGTGCCCGGAGACATTTCAGACGAACTGGATTTTGCCAGCGTGGATGTGTCTTTTATCTCCCTGACCAAGATTCTGATTCCGGCCCGGAATCTGCTGCGGGACGGAGGGCGGATGGTGTGTCTGATCAAGCCCCAGTTTGAGGCGGGCCGTGAAAAGGTGGGCAAAAAGGGCGTGGTTCGCGACCCGGCCATACACAGGGAGGTGGTTCACAAGGTCGTTGACTTTGCGGACGCCGTCGGTTTCTCCGTGTTGGATCTGGAGTATTCTCCCATAAAGGGACGAGAGGGGAATATTGAGTATCTGATACATATCCGTAAGGACGGACCGCGCTGTATGGCGCTGGCAGAGCTGACGGAGCAGGAGGCCGAAACCCGTCTGCGGGAGCTGCAGGCCGAAAAGAGCGGTCTCTCCTGGCAGCAGGATTGGCCAAAACGCATAGAGAGCACGGTGTCGCAGGCTCATGCGGGGCTGGAAAGAGAGGTGTAGAGCGGTAGATTGAAAAATCAAAGATTTTTCAATTTTCTATTTAGGCAATATCGCGGACACAGTCCGCGATATGCATGGGGGATTAAAATGAAACATTTTCTGATCTATACAAACTGTCATAAGGACAAGGACTTGGTCACTACCGAACGGATACGCGGCTTTCTCGAATCCCACGGCCACAGATGCACGGTAATTCTTCGCAACAAGGGTGACGGCGACCACCACAGTGAAGGCTCCGGGGAGCACGGTCCGGCGGGAGAGGGAAAATCGGCCCCGGAGATGCAGTATCCGGCAGACGTATACTGCATGATCGTGCTGGGAGGAGACGGCACCATGCTGCAGGCGGCATGGGAAGTGAGAAAGATGCACATTCCTCTGATCGGCGTGAATCTGGGAACTCTGGGCTATATGACGGAGGTGGAGCCCGCGGGACTGGAGGAGGCGCTTGAGAAACTCATGTCGGGCCAGGTCTATTCCGAGAGCAGAATGATGCTGAACGGCAAGGTGTTATTTCAGGACGGCGGCGTCACGGAGGACTGGTCTCTGAATGACATTGTCATATCCAGATGCGGTGCGCTGCAGGTTATCAAGCTGAATATTTATGTGAACGGGCAATTTCTCAAGGACTACAGTGCCGATGGCGTGATTATCACCACTCCCACCGGTTCCACCGGCTACAATCTATCTGCCGGAGGCCCCATAGCCGAGCCGTCCTCCAGGCTGATTATCATGACTCCGATCTGCCCCCATACACTCAGCAGCAGGAGTATTATCCTGTCGCCGGAGGATGTGATCGAGATCGAGATCCCCGAGGGGCGGGAGGGCCGGAGACAGCAGGTGACGGCCAATTTTGACGGAACCCACCAGGTGTCCATGTGTACCGGGGACCGGATACAGATTGTAAAATCCGAGAAGACCACAGAGATTCTCGCGGTGAACAAGGTGAGTTTTCTGGAAGTGCTGCATCGCAAGATGCGGGAGAGCGAATAGCGGCGGCCGGGAGAGCGGAAAAGGAAAAACCGGAAACAGGGGGGAGCCATGAGCCCGAAAAAGACGAGACACAATAAAATTCTGGATATTATAGCCAGTCAGGAGATCGACACGCAGGAGGAGCTGGCCCATCAGCTGAAGGACGCAGGGTTCGACGTGACCCAGGCCACCGTGTCGAGAGATATACGGGAACTGAATCTGTACAAGGTTTCCGCGGGCGGCGGAAAGCAGAAGTATGCCATACTGCAGCAGGAGGACAGCAGGCGCCTGGAGGACAAGTATATCCGGGTGCTGAAGGACGGCTTTTCCTCCATGGATATGGCGCAGAATATTCTGGTGGTCAAGACGGTCTCCGGCATGGCCATGGCGGTTGCCGCAGCTATTGACGCCATGCATTTTCAGGAGATCGTGGGCAGTATTGCGGGAGATGACACCATCATGATGGCTGTGCGCACGGTGGAGGACACAGAGAGACTGATGGAGAGAATCCGGGAACTCCTGCAGAGATAACGCAGGATAAAAACTGCGGCAGTCCCTTTGACACAGGGAGTTGGGGGATTGCGGGAAGAGGGCACGCGGCTTACCTGAAAAGAGGGAGCCGGGAGGAAGGAGAATATGTTAGTCAATTTACATGTGAAAAATCTGGCCCTTATTGAGGAAACAGAAGTGGAATTTGGGGAGGGACTGAATATCCTGACCGGCGAGACCGGCGCAGGAAAGTCCATTCTGATTGGATCGGTCAATCTGGCGTTGGGAGCCAGATTCGACAAGGATATGCTGCGCCAGGGAGCGGAGAGCGCTCTGGTGGAGCTGACATTTTCCTGCCCGCCGGAGGATGCGGCGCTGCGGGAAAAACTGCGAGAGCTGGATATCCCCCTGGAGGAGGATACGGTGCTGATCAGCCGCCGGATGCAGACGGGCAAGAATGTGTTCCGCATCAACGGAGAGACCGTCTCAGCCCGCCAGGTCAAGGAGGTGGCGGAGCTGCTGATCGATATCCACGGACAGCACGAACACCAGTCCCTGCTGCACAAAAAAAAGCATATGGAGATTCTGGACGCCTATGCGGGAACTGCGGCCCAGGAGGTTCTGAGACTGGTGGCGGAGCGCTTTCAGGAGACAGGAAAGCTCCGACAAAAGATCGAGGAAAACCGTCTGGATGAGGAGACTTTGAAAAGGGAGCAGGATCTGCTGGCGTTTGAACAGCAGGAGATAGCTGAGGCGCATTTGACGCCAGGCGAGGACACGGCGCTGGAGGAGAGCTATCGGCGCATGGTGAACGGAAAAAAGATTACTCAGGCGCTGGGTGAGGCGGAGATGTACGCAGGAGACGAAGAGGGCGGCGCAGGCAATGCCCTGAGCAGAGCACTGCGGTGCATGCACGGCATTGCGGAGTACGATAAGCAGCTGGAAGAGCTGGCACAGCAGCTTACCCAGATAGACGATCTGCTGAACGACTACAATCGGGATATGGCCCAGTACCGGGACAGCCTGACCTGGGACGAGGAGGATTTCCGGCGGACGGAGGAGAGGCTGAATCTGTTAAACCGCCTTAAGGATAAGTATGGCAGTACTCTGGAACAGGTGCTGCAGGCATATGAGGATAAGAGTCGGAGGCTGGAAAAGCTGGCGGACTATGATCTGTATATGAAACGGCTGGAAGGGCAGCTGGCGGAGGCGGAGGCGGCGCTGGAGCAGGCCTGCGGCGAACTGACCCGGATTCGCAGAGACAGCGCGGAGGGGCTGACGAAGGTGTTGACGCAGGCTCTGCAGGGGCTGAACTTCCTGACGGTACAGCTGCAGATTCAGGTGCGGGATGAGCAGAGCATAAGCGCCAGAGGCTGGGACGAGGTGGAATTTCTGATTTCCACCAATCCGGGCGAGGCGGTGAAACCCCTGGCCCAGATTGCCAGCGGAGGCGAGTTGTCCCGGATCATGCTGGCAATCAAGACGGTGCTGGCCAGCCGGGACGATATAGACACGCTTATTTTTGACGAAATTGATGCGGGAATCAGCGGCAAGACGGCCTGGAAAGTGTCGGAGCAGCTCGACAGTGTGGCTCATGCCCACCAGGTGATCTGCATCACCCATCTGCCTCAGATTGCAGCCATGGCGGACACACACTTTGTCATTGAAAAAGAGGTGCAGGAAGACGTCACTATCACCCGGATCAGGCAGCTTAAGGGGGAGGAAAATCTGCAGGAGCTGGGAAGACTTCTGGGCGGCGACGGAATGACGGACGCAGTGCTGGGCAATGCCAGGGAGATGCGGCAGCAGGCGCTGGAACATAAATCTCAAAAAGAATGAGGGGAGAGGACGTAATGGGCCTGTTTGGTAAGAAAAAGAAGGATGAGCAAAAATGGCAGAAGGCGGTTCTCACGCTGTATGCGTGCAGAGGGGAGACGGATTCCATCCCGGGGAAAATACAGGAGGTCTTCGCCCCGATGCTGGAGGGCTTTTCACAGGTGGCCGCCAACCACTTTGAGGTGTCGCTGAAGGACGGGTCAGCCATAAATCTTTACATTGTATCGGATCCTTCTGAGACAGCGGTACAGGCGGATGGCATGGCGAACTACTTTTCCAAGGCGCAGCTTGACAATCAGGAGGTCAAAGCGGCCGCATTGACCCAGATTCGATTGTTTAACTGTATTGTCGGAATTGAATTTCAGATCAATGAAGACGCTGCCAGAACCAATGCCGTGGTTGATGCGGTCTATCGGCTGGCAGAACAGATCGTAGCGTTTGTACTGCATCCGAATATGTCTCTGTATCATTCCGACGGGAGGCTTTTGATCTCCATAGACGGAAGGACGGATTTTGAATCCTTTAACCCGGTGGGGGACGCCTCTCTTTTGGACAGGGGGAGAGCGGAAGAAACCCAGGCTGATAAGGATCGCAAGGCCCGTTCCATCGCCATCTGCAAGGCCAAAGGCATTCCATATATCGAGCATCTGCGGGCAGCGGTCTATGAAAGCGAGTGCAGGATTCTCTCCAAGGAGGATATTCTGCACAGAGCGGCGGCGGTGTTTACCGCATGTGTGCGTTCGGAGGTATATGCGCAGGGGCAGGATAGGAACCCGGAGGCGCTGGCCCGGGAGATGGCAGAAGAGATGGACGAGAGGTATGGCGTTGGAGAATGGCTGTCTGAGGCGGAGCGGGCGTATCTGGACGGAAAACTTGATGACGCCGCGAATCATAACCGGTTTGGATGGAGATATGAGTGCTGTGCGGTCCTTTTGTGGGCGATTTCCCTTTTTGAACTGGGAGAGCCAAATGAAATTTGTGACGCCTCCAAGCTGGGCGCCCTTATGTGGAACAATGACTTTGACAGCCTGAAGGAAAAGGCAATATTAAGGAGCCGGGAGGAGATACTGGACATGCAGGATCTGATCCTCCGCTATGACTGGGCATGTGTGGATGCCAGAATTCATGGGACACAGATAGAGGCCGTAAACAGCGAAATCGTCTATGAATGGCACTATGCGCTGAATTGGCTGGTGGGAGCGGAAGGAGTTACGGACTGGGATAAGGTGCGGACAACCACTTAAATTTTTTAAGCCATAAATTTCATTGATTAAAGTTCTAAAAAAAGTCACACACTATTTGCAGGACATCTGAGGAAAGTGTGTGATTTTTATGTGGAAAAATATAAGTGAAAAAATAGAGATTAAGCAGGAAAACGCGGCGATTCGGGATCAGGCGGGGGCGGATATGCAGACGTTCCTGCAAAACTGGAAAAAGTTCAGGAAACGCCGCAGAATCTATCGATGCTGCCTGTGCACCGTGCTGGTGTGCGCCAGCCTGACGCTGGGAGGCATGGGCTATTACAACCTATATAATAAGATACCTTCCGTGCTGCGCATCAAGGCGGATATGGAGCAGACCATCGACCTGGGCGTACCTCTCACCGGCGAGATGGTGGCGGTAAGCGGTCAGGAGGAGTCCAATATCCCCGCCGGAGCCGTCAATATCGATCTGAGCCGTCAGGTCACCATGAAGATGAGTTCAGATCAGAGCTACCAGATGAATGTGAAGATTTTTGGCATCCTTCCCTTTAAACAGGTAGGAATCCAGGTCATCCGGGAGCAGGAGCTGACGCCTGTCGGAGCGCCCATCGGAATCTATGTGAAGGCGGATGGACTTCTGGTGGTGGGTGTGGGAGATTTTCAGGGGGCAGACGGCATCAGTTATTGTCCCGCAAAATATGTGGTGAAATCCGGGGACTATATCCTGGAACTGGATGGGGAACCGGTGACGGACAAGAAAGATTTTGTGAGCCGGGTGGAGCAGTGCCAGGGTCGTGAGGTGACTTTGCGTATCAAGCGTGGGGATGATATTCTGGATGTGAAGGCGCAGCCGGTACAGAACATTGATCAAAAGTATAAGCTGGGTATCTGGATTCGCGACAATGCCCAGGGAGTGGGCACCATGACCTATATAGACGCGGACGGCAATTTCGGCGCGTTGGGACATGGTATCAATGACGTGGACACCAGTACCTTGATGAGTCTGGACGACGGCACGCTGTATCAGACGGAGATCATTGCCATCAAAAAAGGCAAGGACGGGGAACCGGGGGAGATGACGGGGATGATCGTCTACAGCCCCGAGAGGATTCTGGGAGATATTTATTATAACGGAAAAGAAGGTATTTTCGGCCACTGCAACGAGAAGGCGCTTGCCATGGGTACAGAGGAGGCGCTGCCGATCGGGCTGAAGCAGGAGATTGAAAAGGGACCGGCCCAGATTCTGTGTACCGTGGATGGCGCTCCAAAGTATTATGATGTGGAGATCACGGCAGTGCATCTGGATCATGATAATGTCAACCGGGGAATCGAACTGAAAGTGACGGACCCGGAGCTGCTGGAGCTGACAGGCGGCATTATCCAGGGCATGAGCGGCGCACCGATTATTCAGAACAATCATTTGATCGGCGCTGTGACCCATGTGCTGGTACAGGACGCCAGCAAGGGATATGGGATATTTATTGAAAACATGCTGGAGCATTGAGTCCGGGCAGTGGAGCGCATGACAGAAACGAGGGGGGAGCTTGCTCGCCGCCTCGTTTCTGTTATGTGATTCGTATCCGGCGAAAGCCGGACATCCGATAATCGCTTTGCGATTATCGGATGCTGCCCGGAGACGATTGTTCTACATCCCCAGTGTAATCAGAATTCCGTCCGCAATGGCCTGGGCAATCTCATCGAACTGGGCGTCAAACAGCTGATTGTCTGCGTCTGTGTTAATAAAGCCCACCTCCACCAGCACGGACGGCATCTGTGTGCGGTTTAAAACCACCAGATTGGTGCGCTCATTGACGCCCTGATTGAGAAAACCCACAGCCTCCAGCTGCCGGTTGATATTGTAGGCCAGACGAGCAGCCTCCCCATAGCGGTTGTAGACCAGAGATTCTATTCCGCTGTACTGGTTGGGATAGGGGCTGGAATTGCGGTGGATGGAGACAAAATAATCCGCCCCCACCTGATTTCCCTCCTGCGCTTTTTGGGCGGGAGATTCATATATATCCGTGGTGCGGGTATAGAACACATCCACCCCTCTGTTCTCCAGAATCCGGCCGACAGACAGAGTCAGGGACAGCGCATCGTCCTTTTCCTGACGCCCCTGATATACCGCACCGGGGTTGGCACCGCCATGACCTGCATCCAATACGATAAGTGGCATATATTCCCTCCACCTAATGAAAATAATACTTAGTATGTTATATGCAAAAACAAGGCCACTGGTGTCTGCAGGGCCTTGCTTTTTTGGGTTTCATCTCCCGGCCAAAACGCGGGGCATACATCTGTTATTCGTTGTTTTCGGAATCGTCCTCCGACTCCTTTTCACAGGAGGCTTTTGAATTCTCCTGGGAGGTCTCCTCCGGCAGTGTCATGACGACCTTGCAAATGCGGTTCTGGTCAATGCCCTGAACCTTCAGCCTTATACCGCAGTCCAGCTCCACTTCCTCGCCGTCCTCCGGCAGACGATCCAGATACTCTATGATAATGCCGCCTATGGAGTCGTAATCCTCCGAGTCCAGTGTGGTTCCCAGCACATCGTTGATATCGTCCAGCTTCATGCTGCCCTCCACCAGATAGGTGCCCTCGTCCATCGCCTGAATATATTCCGCCTCGTCGGCGTCGTACTCATCCCGTATTTCTCCCACGATCTCCTCCAACAGATCTTCCAGTGTAATCATACCCACGGTAGCGCCGTACTCATTCAGCACGAAAGCCACATTCATCGTAATCTCCCGCATCTCCAGCAGCAGATCCGCGCTTTTTTTGTACTCATAGGTATAATGGGCCTCACGCAGAATGCTGCGCACGGAAAAATCATCCTGGTTGGCACTCAGTATAAAGTCTTTGATATTGATTAATCCGATAATATTGTCCTTGTCGTCCTGATGGACCGGTAGGCGGGTGTACATGGACTCCCGGAAAATCTGCAATACATCCTGATAAGAGGCTTCCACATTGACCGTCACCATGTTGATCCTGGGTATCATGATATCCTTGGCAACCGCATCGGAAAAGTCGAACACATTGTAAATCATCTCCTTCTCCTCGGACTCGATAACGCCGTCCTCGTGGCTGACATCCACATAGGTTTTCAGTTCGGTCTCCGTCATGGCGCTGGGCTTTTTATTGGGGTCAATATGTAACAGCCGCAGAATGCCGTTGGACAATTTATCTACCAAAAAAATGACTGGCGTCAGAATCTGCATAAGTCCATAGATAATGCCGCTGTACGCCAGAGCAATTTTCTCGTTGTTCAAATTGGCCCAGGTCTTGGGTACGATCTCTCCAAAGAGCAGTACAACAATGGTCAGAATGCCGGTGGCAATTCCCACCATCAGGTTGATCCGCAGAGCCAGTGTGGTGGCCAGAGAGGATGCTGTAATATTTACAATATTGTTTCCGATCAGAATCGTGCTTATCATCTTGCCGTAATGATCCAGAATCCGGTTGACTCTGGCGGCACGTCGGTTTCCCTCCTCCTCCAGCGCCCGCATCCGCACCCGGTTCACCGTGGAAAGCGCCGTCTCCGCAGAGGAAAAAAAGGCGGAGAGCATAAGCAGCAGCAATAGAATTACAAACTGTATGACAGCAGAACTGTCCAAAATAAACCACTCCTTTTAGTCATTTTACTAGGAATAATATAATATAATTAAGCAAATGTCAATATGGACAGATGCGGAACAGAGGATCTGCTGATCCTCTAAAACAGCATTTTAGGAGGGGAACTTTATGACAAATGGGGACAGACAAGGGAGGGCAGGGGAATTCCCGGCACTGTTTTTACTGAAGAGTCTGCTATTTTCCTACATATTGACCGGTAGCCTGCTGCTGCTGTTGGCGCTGCTGCTCTACAAGGTGGGGTTATCGCAGAAGGTGGTGTCCATCTGCATCATTCTGATCTATGTGCTCGCCACATTTTTTGCGGGATTTTTTACCGGCAAGAAACTGAAAAACAGGAAATTCTTATGGGGAGCATTGATGGGAGCGCTGTATTTTCTGGTGCTTGTGGTCATCTCCCTGATCGTGAACCGCCAGCCGGGGGTGCTTTCCAGTTCCTTTGCGACCACGCTGGTGCTCTGCAGCGGCGGAGGTATGCTGGGCGGCATGCTCAGTTGAGACGAGAGCGTTTTCTGTAGAGAAGACTGTGAAAAAAATGAAAAAAGGAATTTACAATTTTAGGATATATGTTATAATGAATTATATGTCTCGAATCCGGATTCACCGCGCTGAGCGGGAAACAGCGGAGAATATGTACAAAAGCAGAGGCAGAACGATTAGGAGGCAATGTCTATGAAACACATTAAAACATTAACAACCAGAAATTTAAAGGAATCCATGAAGAAGGGCGGATGCGGCGAGTGCCAGACTTCCTGCCAGTCTGCATGCAAAACTTCCTGCACCGTTGGGAACCAGAGCTGTGAGAAGGTTAAATAAGTCGGCAGCAGGGTCACTTCGCTGACATATGCGGGCAGCCTCGGAGTGCAATGGCATTTCGAGGCTGCTTGGTGTGAGAAGAACTTCTAATTGCTTACAGCAAAGGCTGTTTCGCAAAGAAGTTCTAAGTCTCACACTTGAAGAACTTCTGGAACTTGAGAGGATAAATAATCGTGATACATCAGTTTAAGAATAACGGCTACAATATTGTCATGGATGTAAACAGCGGTTCCATCCATGTTGTAGACGATATTGTATATGACATAATTTCATTGATGGAACCACTGGAAAACGAGGGGATCAGGGATGCGGACACTCTGAGGGCGGCCGTTCTGAATCTGGCGAATACCCGGTATAGCTCCGCGGAGGTGGAGGAGGCCGTGGGGGAGGTGCTGGCGCTGCAGGAGGCCGGACAGCTCTTTGCACCGGATATCTATGAAAATTATGTGTTTGATTTTAAAAACCGCCAGACCGTGGTAAAGGCTTTGTGTCTGCACATTGCTCACGACTGCAACCTGGCCTGTCAGTACTGTTTTGCCGAGGAGGGCGAATACCACGGCAGAAGGGCGTTGATGAGCTATGAGGTGGGCAGAAAGGCATTGGACTTTCTGGTAAAAAATTCCGGCAGCAGAGTGAATCTCGAGGTGGATTTCTTTGGCGGCGAGCCGCTGATGAACTGGCAGGTGGTCAAGGATCTGGTAGCCTACGGACGCAGCCTGGAAAAGCCCCACAACAAGAAATTCCGCTTTACGCTGACCACCAACGGAGTGCTGCTGAATGAAGAGATATTGGAGTTTGCCAACCGGGAGATGGCCAATGTGGTATGCAGCATAGACGGACGCAGGGAAGTCCACGACAGGATGCGGCCTTTTAGAGGCGGACAGGGCAGCTACGACCTGGTGGTGCCCAAATTCCAGCGGGTGGCCGAGACCAGAGAACAGATGAACTACTACGTCAGAGGCACCTTTACCCACCACAATCTGGATTTTGCGGAGGATGTAAAGCATTTGGCTGATCTGGGTTTCAAACAGATATCGGTGGAGCCGGTGGTGGCGCAGCCCCAGGACGATTACGCGATACGCCAGGAGGATTTGCCCCAGCTGCTGGAGGAGTACGACAAGCTGGCGTTGGAGCTGATAAAGCGCAGAAAAGAGGGAAGAGGTTTCAACTTCTTTCATTTTATGATAGATCTGGAGGGAGGCCCTTGTGTGGCCAAGCGTCTGTCGGGCTGCGGCTCGGGTACGGAGTATCTGGCCGTGACCCCCTGGGGAGACTTTTATCCCTGCCACCAGTTTGTGGGACAGGAAAAGTTTCTGCTGGGAAATGTGGACGAGGGTATTACCAACACCGCCGTTCAGGGCGAGTTCAAGTGCTGCAATGTATATGCCAAGGAGAAGTGCAGAAGGTGCTTTGCCAAATTCTATTGCAGCGGCGGCTGTGCGGCCAACGCCTACAATTTCAGCGGCGATATCAACGGTGCGTATGATATTGGTTGCGAACTGCAGAAAAAACGTGTGGAATGCGCCATTATGATAAAGGTGGCCGAAAGTGATATGGAGGAAGAGAGCGACAATGATTAAGAACATGACTAAAAGCAAGGCAATCATTATTCTGATCGTGCTGATGCTGGCTCTGGCGGGAATCACCTATGTGGACATCGCCGGTGTGGACGCCAGCGGCAGAGGAAATGCGGCGGATATCAAGCTGGGCCTGGACCTGGCAGGCGGCGTCAGCATCACCTACAAGGTGGTGGGCGAGGAGCAGCCCAGCCAGACGGATATGGCGGACACGATCTCCAAGCTGCAGCAGCGTGTGTGGAATTACAGCACCGAGGCTGTGGTATATCAGGAGGGCACCGACCGTATCAATATCGAGATTCCCGGCGTGTCAGATGCCAATGCGATTCTACAGGAGCTGGGACGGCCCGGCGCCCTGTACTTTATCAAGCAGACAGGCTCTGACGGCATGGATAACTACACTTCTCAACTTGTCATGGGAGCGGACGGCAGTTATGGTTATGAACACAGCTTAAACCGCAGTCTGGAGGAGATCATGGCAGACGGAGGCGTGGTGCTGGAGGGCACGGATGTGGCGGACGCCTCGGCGGCCACTCGCACGGACACCATGCAGAACCAGCAGATCGTGGTGCTGTTGACATTGACACCGGAGGGTACTACCAAGTTTGAGGAGGCCACCCGGGAGGCGTACAACGGCGGCATAGGCAGCAAATCTATCGCCATCTATTACGACGGAAACTTTGTCAGCGTGCCCACGGTGAGCGCAGTGATCACCGACGGCAGCGCGCAGATCAGCGGTTCTAAGACTTTTGAGGAAGCGGAAAAGCTGGCCTCCACCATTCGTATCGGCGGCCTGAAACTGGAGCTGGAGGAGCTGCACTCTAAAGTGGTAGGCGCGCAGCTGGGCGTGGACGCCATTGAGACAAGCCTGCAGGCGGGCGCTATCGGCGTGGTGATTGTGAT
This sequence comes from uncultured Acetatifactor sp., assembly GCA_964383805.1. Classification (GTDB taxonomy): domain Bacteria; phylum Bacillota; class Clostridia; order Lachnospirales; family Lachnospiraceae; genus Acetatifactor. Next base: position 3,366 of record CAYLIM010000023.1, on the reverse strand, counting down.
TGTGTTTATGATCGCAGTGTACTTTATCGCCGGTCTTGCCTCCGCTCTGGGACTGGCAATGTATGTGGCAATGATCGTCATGCTGCTGAATGGATTTGATATGACGCTGACACTGTCCGGCATTGCGGGCATTATCCTGTCCATCGGTATGGCCGTGGACGCCAATGTGATTATCTTTGCCCGTATCCGTGAGGAACTGGCCACCGGCAAGACGGTGAAAAGCTCCATGCAGATCGGGTTTGAAAAGGCGCTGTCCGCCATTATAGACGGCAATATCACCACCCTGATTGCGGCGGCGGTGTTGTGGCTTTTAGGGCCCGGCACGGTAAAGGGCTTTGCCCAGACGCTGGCATTGGGTATTGTGCTGTCCATGTTCACGGCGCTGGTACTGACCAAGCTGATCATGAATTCTCTGTATACGCTGGGCCTGAAGGATCCCAAATGGTATGGTATCGGTAAGGAACACAAGGCATTGAACATTCTGGGTCACAGAAAACCGTTCTTCTGCGTGTCAGCTGCGCTGATTGTGGCCGGTTTCGTGGTGATGGGCGTCTATGTGGGTAACGGCAGCGATGCGCTGAATCTGAGCCTGGAGTTTAAGGGCGGCACATCCACCACGGTAACTTTTGCGGAGAGCAAAACCTTAGAGCAGGTCAACAGTGAGATAGTCCCCTATGTGGAGGCGATTACCGGCAGCGGTGTACAGATTCAGACCGTGCAGGACAGCAGCGAGATTATTTTCAAATCGGATTCTCTTGACAGAGAGCAGAGAGAGGAACTCAACCAGATGTTTATGGAGCGTTTCGGCGTGAGTGAGAAGGAGATCATCTCCGAGACCATCAGCTCCACTATCAGCGATGAGATGACCAGAGATACCATCGTAGCGGTGGTGGTGGCCATTGTGTGTATGCTGATCTATATCCGCATTCGTTTCAGCGATATCCGTTTCGGTGCCGCCGGCGTACTGGCCCTGCTCCACGACGTGCTGGTGGTACTGGCATTCTACGCGGTGGCCAGAGTGTCCGTGAGCAATACCTTTATCGCCTGTATGCTGACCATTGTGGGTTATTCCATCAACGCCACCATAGTTATTTTTGACCGTGTGCGTGAAAATATGGCGGAGATGGGGAAGAAGGAGACCCTGGAGGATGTGCTGAACAAGAGCATTACCCAGACCTTGTCCAGAAGTATCTTTACCTCGCTGACAACCTTTATCATGGTGGCGGTGCTGTATATTCTGGGCGTGACCAGTATTCGTGACTTTGCGCTGCCCCTGATGGTGGGTATCCTGTGCGGTACTTACTCCTCTATCTGCCTGGCCGGACCTCTGTGGTATGTGCTGCGCAAAAAGTTTCCGCCCAAGGCGCAGACCGGAAAATAAATACAGATTTTAGACAGGCAAAGGTGCTGCCGCTCCCATGATTGTCAAATCACGGATGCGGCGGCACCTTTTGGGTTTTTAACAACAATTTCTTTCACAAAGTGACAAAATTATGATGCCGGTTCCGGGGTATGGGGCATATACAAGAAAATTGTTCCACTATGCCCCATTTGACCATAATATCCTCTCTATTTACCCTATTTTGAAGTGGAAACAGGGCATATGCAGAAAAATTATCTTCCTGTGCCCCGCTTATTACAAAAAAGTGGATCTGTCAGGACATTTTTTCTGTATATGCCCCAGTTCTTAAGAAAGAGCAGATTTTTTCTGCTTTTTTTGGACTTGTGAGGGGCACTGGGGATAATTTTTTTTGTATATGCCCCAATTCTATCTGGAATAGAATATTTTATATATTCCTTGCATTGTCGGTTCTGAGCAGGAAACTATCGGCAAAATACAAGGAAACATACGAAGAAATAATCAAGTTTTTGCCGATACAGGACAGAAACCAAGCTCTACCTGAAAGGCAACTCCTGATTGTAAAACAGGAGTTGTTTTGCTATAATGTGATTTGAGATTTGTGTGGTAGACCAGTGTTGATAAGGAGGAGAGATATGGCATTTTCGCTTTATTATGAGGCAAAATTAACAAACTCCACATGGACTGTGACATTTGACGATGTAGATCTGATACTTGACTCAAACGAAGGCTGGCGTTTCCCGACAGACGAAGAATATAATCGGAAAAAATAGGGAGATAGTTCTGGATTTATGGAGGTACATTATGAATGAATTGTGCATGGTTATTAAGGATATGGTAAAACCTAATTTTCTTAATATAAAAACATCTATACAAACCTATGACAGGGATGCTTTATGTTGTGGAGCACCTTGTTGGAGGTGGGTTTATCACGCACTCCATTCTGCAGATAAATGGTTTATTAACCCATTTGACTATGAAGAACCGCCATTCCACGAAGATGGAATGGATGATCCTGAGAAGCCTTGCAGGGGAGTTTTATCTGATGAACAGCTGCTTGATTATCTTGAAAGTGTAGAGAAAAAGACGCTTACTTATCTTGACACGCTTACAGACGAGATGTTATATGAAAAGCCTGAAAAGTGTCGATATACGCGTATGGAGCTTGTACTAAGACAGTTTAGACATATATCTTTCCACACAGGTATGCTAAATGGCCAAACAGCAGTGTCAACAGGAGAATTTCCCATGTGGGTATCTGAAACAGGAAAGTATGTTGATGACGGTATTTTCTTTGGCAGATACCGTAAAGGAAAAATAAAACTATAAATTTGAAGTTGTTAAGGACAAAGAGAGAGAGTAATGGTATGCAGAGCAAAACAATCGTAGCAGAAACAGAAAGGTTGATTTTAAGAAGATACAAAAAAGAGGATTTACAGGACTTATTTGAATATTTGTCTGATATAGAAGTTGTGAAATATGAACCATATAAACCACTAACCTTTGATGAAACAAAAGAAAATCTCGAATGGCGCATTGGAACAGATGAAATGATTGCTATTGAATTGAGAGATTCCCACAAAATGATCGGTAATGTATATATTGGAAAACGTGAATTTGAAACACTGGAAATAGGCTATGTATTTAATCGGAATTATTGGGGAAATGGCTATGCTGCTGAAAGTTGCAAAGCATTGATTCAACAAGCATTTTCAAATGGTATACATAGGATATATGCAGAATGTGACCCCCGTAACAAAAATTCATGGAAATTACTTGAAACATTAGGATTTCATCGTGAAGCCCATTTTAGAAAAAATGTATATTTCTGGAAAGATGAAAAAGATAAAGCGATCTGGAAAGATACATATGTATATGCCAAATTAAATGATGATGAATAAACAACTTCCGGTTTATCGGGGATTTGCATGGGTTGAAAAATCGAAATATCTATAGGAGGATTCATAAGATGGCATTGTTTTATCTTGTCAGGCATGGAGAAGCAA